>JBFMFQ010000168.1:0-7810 GCA_040752075.1 Candidatus Zixiibacteriota bacterium
ACAGCCATTCGCCACGTGGGCGACATGATTGCCTCCGGACACACGCTCTCGGAGGCAATGGCCGCCTATCCCCGGCTGTTTGATCCCGTGTTCCTTGGCGCGCTCCGCACCGGCGAGGCAACCGGGCGGCTGGATACGGTTCTGGAGCAAACCGCCGACTTCATCGAGCGTGAGATGGTCACCCGGCGCATGATCAAAGCAACGCTTCGGTACCCGATTCTTGTGATCGTCGCGATGATCGTTGCGTCTGTTGTGATTCTGGGGTTTGTCGTTCCCAAATTCATGGCGTTTTACACCCAGTATGGCGGCCAACTGCCTTTGCCGACCCGGGTGCTTCTGGCCGTCGCACGTCTGGTCGAATCGTTCTGGTGGGTGCTGCCGCCCCTGGCCCTGGGCGGTTGGTACTTCTGGTGGCGATGGACACGGACGGAGAAGGGGCGTCAGCGCCGGGACGAGTGGGCGCTTCGGATTCCCTTGCTCGGGCATCTCTTCTTAAAAGTGGCCGTCAGCCGGTTCGCCCGCTTGTTTGGAGTACTCTTTTCCGCTGGAGTCCCTGCGGCAACGGCTCTGGAGACGGTGGCGCAGGCAGTGGGAAATTCCGTCGTCGCCGGCGAGGTCGATGCGATGCGGGAGCGTCTGTCGACGGGGGAGTCGATTTCGGATCGTCCGGGGAATGCGGTGATGCCTAACTTGGTCTACCAGATGTTGGGGATTGGCTTCGAATCCGGAGATGTCGAGCGAATGCTTGGGGAAGTCGCCCGGCACTTCGATCAGGAGGTCGAGTACGACATCCGGCGACTCAAGGACAACATCGAACCCATTATCCTCCTGATACTTGCAGTCGGCGTCCTGACTTTGGCGCTGGCGGTTCTCATGCCCATGTGGAACCTGATCTCCCTTTTCCAGCAATAGCAAGTTCCGCCCTCAACTCAAAACCGGACTGAAGTAGGCGTACTTGCGTCCGCGCAAGGAGTTAACCAATCCGCCGATAATCTAACAGAGGTTGTCAGCATGTGCCGTTCGGATACAAGGAGGAGGGAGAGTCATGGCTTGGATTCGCAAGTCGCACCGGAGTGAACAGGGTTTCACTCTGATCGAGTTGGTCATCATCATCGCTGTTTTAGGCATTATCGCCGCGGTGGCGATTCCAAAGTACGTGGACATGATCGGCGAGGCCCGTGAGTCGGCCTGCAAGGGCGCGCTTGGCGGCCTTCGCTCCGCCATTTCCATCTACTATGCGAATACCGCCCTGCAGAACAACTCGGCCACATGGCCGCCCATCGACTCGGTTCGGACAATCGGAGTCGTCATGGCGCAGGCCATTCCCCCGAATCCCTACCAAAGCTCCAGCAATGCTCCCGACTCGGTGGTTACCGGTGTCACCAAGGGAACGATTGTGGGAACTCGCGGCGGCTGGGCATACAGGGCGGCTACCGGAGAGATCTGGCCGAACACCAATACCGTCGGCGAGAACAACTGGTAGTCGACAACGATGAGTGCACGTTTAGGCCGCACCGCGCCGGAAACGAGCGGGGTGCGTTGCCATATCAGGTGGTCTTGTCATCTGTGCAGTCATGGGAGCGGCGTGTGCAAATGGCCGAATTGATGCGGCGGGCTGAACGACGGTGGTTTGCTGGTGGCCGCCTTCCCGGTGGCCGGGGAGGTTTCACCCTGGTTGAGGTCGTCATCGTCATGCTCGTCGTTGGAATCATGGCCGCCGTGGCGATCCCGGTGATTGGGACTTTTCTCTCGTCCTCGCGGGAAACGGCAACACGGGAGGAGATGCAGCGCCTGGCGCGGGCGATTGCGGGATCCGATCCCGCAACCGACCGGGGGTTTGAAGGCGATGTCGGCCACCCACCCGGTGCGCTGTCCGATCTGGTCAGCAAGCCTGATTCCATTGCGGTTTGGGATGCCTTCACCGACATCGGCTGGAACGGGCCCTACATCGACAGCACGGGCGGGGATTACCTGAGCGATTCATGGGGGACCGCGTACACTTACGACCCGGTTGCGCGGACGATTGTCAGCAATGGGTCGGGGTCGCCGATTACGATCACGTTTTGATTCCGCTCTGGATGGGGGAGTGCCGGTGTATCACCGACTGACCGACCGAGGATTCACCCTGATCGAAGTGCTGATGGCCGTGGTCATCATCGGCATTCTCGGCGCGGTCGCGATGCGTTCACTGCAAAGCGGAGTCGAGCGCTCCCGCATTCGGGAGACACAGAATGAGATGGACGCTCTCGCCATGGCCATTGCGGGCAACCCGGACCTCTTTGCCAATGGTCTGCGATCGGATTTCGGCTACGTCGGGGACATCGGAGCACTGCCCACGACGCTCGACGACCTGGTCACGAATCCTGGCGGGTACGCGACTTGGGACGGGCCCTACGTGAGCGGGAGGTTCGCCGAGGATGCGACCGGCTTTAAGTCCGATGCCTGGGGGAGTGCCTACACGTTTACCGGCGGCATAACGATCGCGTCGACCGGCGGCGGTGCCACGCCCATGACCAGGGCGGTTGCTTCGGCGGCAACAGATGTAACAAACACCGCCGTCAGCGGCACGATCACCGACGCCGCCGGAAATCCTCCCGGCGACTCATCGATCGCGATCACAATCTCGCTGACCTATCCGGACGGCGCCGGAAGCACGACGACGGTCTCCGCATCCCCGGGATCGGGAGGCGCGTTCACGTTCTCCGGAATCCCCATCGGCAACCACGGTGTGATCGGTGTGTACCGGGCCACCGACGATACGGTCAACGCCATTGCATCCTGCCTGCCGCGGACCGGCGCCGTGATTTCCTTGAGGCTGCCCGGCAGCCCCTTTGCCGGCAGCGGCGGCGGCGGTGGCGGCGGGGCGGCGGTGATCGAATATGTCCCCGGTTCGGCGCAGACCACCGGAGGCAGCAACAATGACGTTGAATTCCAGATCTTCAACGCCGGGACGGCCGGAGTCGTCATTTCCTCCCTCACGGCGACCTATGCCGCAACCGGCTATTACAAGAAGATCAAGTGGGACGGCGACACGGTTTTCGATGAGTCCAATCCACGGGCGGGAAGCGGCGATGTTGTGCCCTTCACGACGAGCAAGACGCTCGGCGTCGGCGAGACCGTGACCATTAGCCTGGAGGAATTCAAGACAGCGCCCACAGGGGGCAGCAACGCCGACATGTCCAATGTCGATTTCACCATCGTGTTTAGCGACGGGAGCAGCATCACTTTCAATTCGGGACCGTAGCCGGCGGCAAAGAAACGACAGCCCGCCGATCACCTGACCTGACTCGATGCAGCCGATGGAACGCGACCTTAACAGAGTTCTCGCCGATGCCATGTCCTCGCTCCCGGATGAGGCGTCCTACGGGAGTGCGCCGGCGGCGGAACAACCGCAGCCGGCACGTGTCGGCCAGTGGGTCACGCAAGAGAAGCGGGATCTGCGAAACGCGCGGCTGGGAATCGACTATTCGGGCCAGCATCTGGCGATTGCCGAACTGGTGCGGACCCGCAAGGGGTGGGTGGTACAGGCCCTCCGGTCTGAGGAATTCTCCGTTCCAATGGATGCCCACGCGCTCGCGGCCATCCTCCGCGAGTTCCAGCCCGAGTCGCGGATGCCGATTCACTTGAGCCTGACCTCCTCCCGCGCGGTTGTCCGGCAATTCACCATCCCCCCTGTCCCGAAGCGGCGGCGGTTTGCGGCCGCGACGTGGGAGGCACAGAAGCTCATACCGTTCCCGCTTCGTGAATCAGAGGCGGCGTTTGGTTTCAGTTACTCGCGGGACGCGAAATCCGGATGGAACACCACATTGGCGGCGGTTCCGCGCGGGGATGCCGCGCCCATTCTCGACGCGATCCAAGCCTGCGGCTGGACCTTGGAAGGCGTCTCTGTCTCCGGCACTCAGCTTGCCGGGTGCCCCCCCGGGAACGTGGCGAAGCCTAGTCCGGGACCGGTCGCTCAGGTTTGTTGGTCGCGGCATCGGGCGTCCTTTGCGGTGCTCCACGATAATCGCGCTGTTTTCCATTACGACATGGGCAACATCGCGGGTATCGAGACACTTCCCGGGCATGCGCCGAGCGCGGACCAGGTTCGCGCCTGGCTCCGTTCCCTTGAGAAAGGGATCGCGGAGGCCATGGAGTTCTTCCTTGGCGCCCACACGCGCCTCGCGCTCGCCCGCATCGAATTGTGCGGCCTCAGTGAAGCCGTGGCGCCCTTGATCACCGACTGGAGCGATCGGTTTGAAGTGCCGGTCATCATCCGCGACCCCTCGCAGCACCTGGGCTGTGGATTGGCGCCGGCCGCAGCCAGCTGGCTGAATCGTCACGACGGGCAATTCACCATGGCCCTGCTGGCGGCCATCAGCACGCCCACGGTCGATCTGACACCCGCCAGTCAAGTGCGCAAACGCAACGCACGGCTTCATGAGCGACTCGCGATTTCCGCCGGTGCGTTGTCGATGGCCGTCATGCTGGCGATGACCGGATACGCACTGGTTCATCACCGCCTCATGAGCGCCAACATCGCCGCCGGAAAGGCACAACTCGCCGAAATGCAGCGCTCTCCCGTCAACGAACAACTTCAAGCCAGCATCCAGGGCGCCGCCGGGATTGCTCAGTTGACGGCGGCGCTGGATGGTTCACCCGCAAACTGGAGCGGAATGCTGAAGGGGCTTTTGCACACGTTTCCCGATGAAGCCCGTCTCATGAGTTTGACGCTGACGCGCACCGCCGGCGCCACTCCTGGATCGATCCCGGATATTCGCATGGAGGGACGTCTCCTGCCCACCGGCCTCAGCCATGAGATGACGCTGGTGGAGTGGGTGAACGACATGGAGGCGATCACCGGATCCGGTACGGTCAGGGTCTCATCGGTACGTGAGCTGGAGTGGAAGGGACGATTCTCCACTGCCTTCGTGATCGAGATCACGGATGCCGGCCATGGCGCGGCAGGGGGTTCCCGGTGATTCGGTCAGCGCCGCGGTGGGTTTGGTGGACGGCCGGTACCGTCTTTGTCTGGGCTCTTTGGGCCATGTTCGTGGCGGCGCCGCTGGAACGACGGAATGCGGCCCTCGATCCGCAAGGGGCCGAACTTGACCGTGAGATTCAAACGATGAATGCCCGGATGATGGCGGTCCCGTCGGTCCTATCCCGGCTCGACTCGGCCCGTGTTCGACTGGCCGCACGCCTGGACGCCTACGTGCCGGTGGACCGGGTCGAAAGCTTGATCGCGGAACTCACGCGTGCGGGACACACCCAAGGGCTGGCTGGAATCCGGGTTCAGCCGGACCTCGAGCACCTCCTGGATATCACATCGCCGCAGCATGTCGGCGGTGCCGGCTTCCACGTTGATACCCTGCCTTTCACGATCGGCGGGCAGGGCCGCTTTGCGGCCATCGGCCAGTGGATCGAGCAGATGGAGTCACGTCCGGACTTTCGCGAGTGGCAGCACGGCCACTGGTCCTCGTTCGATGATGGGCTGACCATGGTGGAGATGCGGGGTTCCTTCCTGTTGGTCAATCGCTCCACCGCGTCCCCCGAGGCGGCCGTGGAGACGGAGGTGGCGCCGTGACAACGCAAAAGCGGCAACGCGTGCTGATCGCCATCTTTGTGGTCGCGGTTGCATGGGGACTTTACAGGCAGCCTTGGAAGAGCAGAACGCCCAGCGTGGAGATGACCCCCGACCCGGCCGCGGAGACGCCTGCCGGCGACGGCCCCCAAGCCGTCACGGTGGCTGCGGTTCCGGCGCTGGAGGCGGATCTCCTCAAACTCGAATGGACGCCGGATCCGTTTCGTCCGGCGCCCGGCGAGCAGGATGCCGCATCCGCGGCCCCGGAGGCGAGCCCGATGTTTGTGCCGGTTCTGCAGGGCACCATGGCCGTCAAGGGAACGATGCAGTGCGTGCTGGATGGCCGGGTATTCAAAGTCGGCGACGGCATCGGACGCTGGACCGTGGAACGCATCGAGCCGGGCTCGGTCATCATTCGTGATTCGGACGGTGGGCGTGTGACACTGCGGGCCGACAATGCAAGTGGGACCTAACCTGAGAGACACCCATGCTTAATGCACGCAATCGATTCTTTGCCGCCACCGTGGTCTTTCTCGCGATCAGCCTTGTGGCGATTCATCAAGCGCCGGCGAAACCGCAACCGCAGCCGGTGGATCTGCAGTTCTCGCGGACCGATATCCAGATCGTTCTGAGCGCGCTGGCATCATCGGTTGGGGTGAACCTCGTCATGGGAGCCGGGGTCGAGGGTCCGATTGATGTGCAGTTGACCGGGGTTGACTGGGAAACGGCCTTAAGCACGATCGTTAGTGCGCATGGGTTTCACTACTTCTGGAATGATGAAGTTCTCGTGGTGCTGGCGGGTGACCAGGGCAGCCCGGACGGCCTGGAGCATCAGGTGGTTACCCTTCGATACGCCGATCCGGTGTCGGTGAGGGCGGCCCTGGCCAATGCGCTGTCATCGCGCGGGAAGATTGATGTGGTCGGCTCAGGTGAGTCGACCGGCGTGCCGGAATCGATCCGCCCCAGGCCGGTGCTCGTGGTGACCGAGGTGGCGCATCGCATGCCGGAATTGCTGCGGCTGATCAGCTCGCTTGATGTCGCGGTTCCGCAATTCGAGATCAGCGTGAAGTTCGTCGAAACCGATCTGGATGAGAGCAGCGCGGCCGGCATCAGTTGGCCGACGCGCATCGATGCCACGCTGTCCGACCGTGAGGGGGCGGAGTCCGGCACCGAGGGAACGACGCGGATCCCGCCCGCCGCGGAGTACCCGATCCCGGATGGAAAGATCTGGCGCTTCGGAACCTTTAGCGTGGAGCAGTTGAGCGCGTTCGTTGAATTCATGCGGCGCAAGGGCTCGGCGCGCATTCTCTCCGATCCGAGAGTGACCGTGCTGGAAAACGAAAAGGCGGTTATGAAGGTCTTGACCACGATTCCGGTTCAAACTTTGAACCGCTTCACCGAAGGCGCGATCATCGAAGACATCGTGGACTTTCAGGATCTCGAGGTCGGCATCACCCTCACGGTGGTTCCGCGTCTCAACGAAGACGGTCAGATTACTCTGGATGTGGAACCGGTGGTCGAGGAAATCACCGGATACACCGGCCCGGTCGACAACCAGCGGCCCATCACCGCGACTCGCTCCGTTAAGACCAACGTGCGTGTTGCCGACGGGGAGACGCTGGTTCTCGGCGGCCTGGTCAAGGAAAACAAGTTTACGACCAAAAACCGCGTTTTCCTGCTGGGGGACATCCCGATACTGGGTGCGCTGTTCTCTCATACCACCGTCGAATCCGAGAAATCGGATCTCCTCATTTTCATCACGCCGCGCCTGTTGACCGCCGCTCCGTAGCGGACATGTCCAGATACCGCTTGCTCCGGGATCGACCGGCGGAGATCTTCCATGCATGGAAGAATCGGCCACCGTCTCGACCCCGGGCGACGGCGGGCTGCGTCTGTACACCGTGGACCTGGTGAAGAGCTACCGACAGCGACGGGTGGTAAACGGCGTGTCGGTCAGCATCGGTCCCGGCGAGATCGTGGGGCTCCTCGGGCCGAACGGGGCCGGCAAGACGACGACGTTCTATCTCACCATCGGGTTCATCAAGCCCGAATCCGGGCAGGTGATGCTTGGCGACCGGGTTCTGACACGTCTGCCGATGTACCGCCGGGCGCGCCTGGGCATCGGATACCTGCCGCAGGAGGCATCGATCTTCCGGAAGATGACGGTGAACGGCAATATCCTCTCAGTGCTGGAGGTGCAGGGCATCCCGCGGGCGGAACGCAAGAGGCGTCTTGAGGAGTTGCTGG
>JBFMFQ010000169.1:0-7801 GCA_040752075.1 Candidatus Zixiibacteriota bacterium
AAGTGCAGACCAACTGACCGAGCTCGTCCATTGTCCAGGTATCCGGGGTCGCATCATCGTCGAGACCCGGGTCCGGGCAGTTCGCGGTCGCGGTGAATGTGGTCGCGTCGCAAACGATCGAGAACGTGTAACGGGCGGTTGGGCCAATCTGCACGCCGATACGGGCGAAGTTGTCCGGATTGGCGGCATCGGCGCTCACGCCGTTACCCCAGTACGCGTCGTACTCCTGGCGATACGAGCGCTCCATGACATAGATCTGCTTCAGAATCTGCTTCGCTTCACTCTGCTTCGACTTGGTGGTCGCCGCCATGAACCGGGGAATGGCCAACGCGGCCAAAATGCCGATGATGACCACGACAATCATCAACTCGATCAGGGTGAAGCCCTTGTTGGAGCGGTGGAACTTGGACAGCATGTTGTCCTCCCGTTTGTTAAAGGTTCCTCGTCGACTGTAAGTCTTCATCTCCATTCCCAAGCCGCCAACCGGCCTGGTTCTCTACGCTTCCCTTATTGGCAAAGCCCGTGCCATGGTGCTTCCGCTGTTCAAAACCCGTTCAGCCCGCCGTAACGGTATGGACAGCACAGGCCTCGGATTGGGCATCCAGACGCCCCGGTGAACAGCCGCGCGGGCCGTCCGAATGGAGCGACGGATTCTGCCTTGCCATTCGCATTTTGCAAATGGGATCAGGTCCAGGAAAGGAGGGGAAAAAGAAGAGGCGCGGTCATTGACCGCGCCTCGCCTGCTGGTGCCGTGAGGTGCTGGGTGTCACAACTGGGAGTCGTCGGATACCACCTGCAGGGTCCCCCACTGATCGATAGTCCAGGTATCGGGCGCCGGGTCGTCATCCAGCCCGGGATCGGGAACAGTCGCCGTCGCCAGGAATTCCGTGCGGCCGTTGTCCCCCGATGTGAGCGTGTACTGGTAGCGGGCGGGCAGGAGGATTTCGACCGTCAACGCCGCGAAGACACTCGGATTGGCCGCATCCGCCACATTCCCCGTGATGAAGTACCGGTCGTAGTACTGACGATACGCGTGCTGCTGAACGTAAATCTGCTTGAGAATCGCTTTCGCCTCCGACTGCTTGGCGCGCACGGACGCCGTCATGAACCGTGGAATGGCGATCATCGCCAGAATGCCGATGATCACCACCACGATCATCAACTCAATCAGCGTGAACCCGGAATCGGCGTGTCGGCCGCGGACGCCCGGCCGTCTGATCTTGTTGGCTTTCATATCCCGCATCACCGATCAACTCCTTTGGCTGGACCTCCGGTCGTTACTTCCGTACCCCTTCGATCCGAATGGACCGCTACCCCTCATTGCAATTCACGGGCCCAACGGATTCCGGGTTATGTAAGGTATTTCGGCATAACCCGATACCTGATTAGCCCTGCAGGGGAGATGGACGGCGAATTCCGCCGTTGGGGGGATTTTCTGCACCAAGGCATTGCATTTTGCAAGACCCTACCCGGTCTCGGCTCCCCCGTAGGGGCGACCCGACGGGTCGCCCGATCCTCGCCCGGGTGACCGCGCCGCTTCGACAGATTTGCCCCGCCCCTCCGATCTTGTTAATATGTCAGCCCGCCCCGGCACGATTGCCGGGTGGAGGTGTAGAACTCGCAATGCCACGCCGGACCCAAAGGAAGGTATCAATGACCGCTCGCAGAACCTTGGTTGGTTTCCTCATCACGATTCTCTTGTCCATGCCGGCTCCCTCCGCGTGGGGGCAGGCGTTCGATTCCAAGCCGCTCAATCTCCCCTGGAAGATCGCCTTCATTCGTGACCGCAATCTCTGGGTCATGGATGCCGATGGCAGCGATGCCCGTTTGCTGTGCGGGTTCGGCAATGTCACCGGACGGCTCACCTGGGATGCCGACGGCAAGCGCATTGCCTTCGCGCGGCAGGGGGAATCGACCTACCAATTGCCCGATGGCGGCGGCGGCACACGGCGTCTTTACGACATCTTCGCCAAACACATCGACTCGACCCGCGAAAACGCCTGGTGGTGGGTGACCACCAACCACGGCTCTCACAGCCCCGAATGGTCGCGCGATGGCCAGTACATCCTGTACACCCACGACATCAACGCCAACACCGTTGATTCCGAAAGTCCCGACTACAAGATTGAGTACAAGAACTGGGATGGCACGGTGATCAAACCGCTGACCCGCAAGGATGCCGGTCCGCGCGAGAGCATGGGCATCCAGCCGACCTGGTCGCCCGACCGCTCCAAGGTCGCCTTCATCTATTTCGATGGCTTAAAGCCGGTGGGGTTGGTGGTCGAGCCGGGAACGGGCATCACCCGCCCGGAGGACCAACTGGCGATGGACGCCGGCAAGTTCATCAACGTTTATGGTCCGCAGTGGTCGCCCGACGGCGCCTGGATCGCCTATGTGAACACCGACGAAAGCGACAACGGCATCTATGTCACCACCCCGGACCTGGCCTCGAAGCGCCGGATCTGGGATGCCTCCGGCGGGGTCATCCCGCACCGCGCCCCGATCTCCTGGTCGCCCGATTCAAAGTGGCTCACATTCTCCTCGACCGACGGGTACATCTACGTGATAGGCGCCGACGGCAAGAACCTGACCCGCATCAGTTCCGGTGGAAACGACTACTACCCGTCGTTTTCCCCGAAGTAGGTCGGGAGCCGTGCGCGCCCGTGTTCTCGCCATGTCTCATGCACATTCCCGCGCGGGGCTCCCGACAGGGGCGTTTGCGCGCAGCTTGTCAGGAGCGCGACGCGATAAAGCCCGCGTCACGCTCCTGACCTGCCAGCCTGCCCTGCGTAGCAGCACGGCTTGCCGTGCTGCGCGAGCGAAGCGAGCAGCGGGTCTACCGGCACGTCCCGGTCCGCCAGGTCAAGGCGGTCGCACGGTGCCACGTGCCCTCAGGCCCGTGCGCTTTTGACCGCACCATTCCGCTGGCAAACCCGCCCTTTTTCGTGTATATTCAAAGTCTTGCCCGGCGAGTCGGGCCACGACACAGGAGACACGACCGCATGATATCGACCAGCGAATTCCGCAAAGGCCGCAAACTCAAATTCGAAGGCGATCTCTGGGAGATCATCGACTTCCAGAACGCCCGCACCGCCCAGCGCCGCGCCAAGGTGACCACCAAGCTGCGCAACCTCAAAACCGGCCAGGTCCTCGAGCGCATCTTCGCCTCGGGCGAAACCTTCGACGAACCCGAGTTCGAGCAGCGCTCGATGCAGTACATGTACAACGACGGCAACGAGTGGTTCTTCATGGACAACGCGACCTTCGAGCAGATCGGCCTCACCCGCGACCACCTGGACGGCTGCGAGCAGTTCCTCATGGAAAACCACGACTACCGGATTCTCTTCTTCGAAGGCAAGGCGCTCTCACTGGACCTGCCGTCATCGGTCGTCCTCGAAGTCACCGAATCCGATCCCGGTGTCAAAGGCGACAGTGTCTCCAACCTTACCAAGATGGCCAAAGTCGAAACCGGCCTCGCCATCAAAGTCCCGCTCTTCATCAAAGTCGGCGACAAGGTCAAGATCGACACGCGCTCCAAAGAATACCTCGAGCGCGTCTCCAGCTAATCCGGCTTGTCAGTGGAATCGTAGGGTGGGTGCTTGCACCCACCTTTTGCGTTGGGGCCGACGTCTTGGTGCCCCACCACTTGAGGCATGTTGAATAACCCCCGCGCGTACCACTGTGCACAACGGCGGTTGTAGGGGCACGGCTTGCCGTGCCCTTTGTCGCCGCGTGGTATGTGGTTGCCCGGTCAGGGCCCGGCGAGCCGCGCCCCTACATCCCGAATGGGTTTTTCAACGGGCCCCTTGCGGTGGGGAAGGACTTAACTTCGGGCGAGCAGAAAACGGCGCCCCGTACAGTAGCGATCACTACCTGCGTGGATTCGGCCCCACCACCGCCATCGGCACTCCGGGGTAGGTCGACGCCTGGGCCCGAAGGCTGTGCACACCACCCCATTCGATCCCGATTTGGAAATTCAAGCGTTGCCCCTCACTCATCACGGTGTCAGGGAGTTGCTTGCCCACAATCACGCGAATCTCGTTCCCTCGATAATGCGTGGTGAAGTGGGGAGCCGGGTCGGGAAAAGTAATAGTTGGACGTGAGTCGGTATTAACTTCGACGTCCAGCAAGATGAGACTAACGGCATTTGAGGCGGTGAGTGAGTAGGCCGGCTCGCTCGCAAGCCGCTCCTCCCAGATGTAGAGAGTGTCAACGTTTGGCTCCGAGATCTGGGACCACGAGGGGATGGCGCCGGTGACAACCTGCATCAAGAACTCGAAATCTGCAATTGAGAACGATTCGCCGTCCTGGTTACAGTCGGCCGCCTCCAACTGACGGAGGGAATCCTCCTTGACCCAGGGAAACTCCCAGGTTACCAGGTAGTTCGAAAACAGAACAACGTCGCTGATCGTGAAATGCTGTCCATCAAGATTCAGATCCCCGGCAAGTGGCCGGTCGTCCGGCGGCTCCGTGAAACGCACCGACCCACTCCGAAATCCAAGCGCAGGGCTGAGACTCATCCGCCGCGCACACGCCAGCGTATCGAACGCGAGATAATCCTCCCCGGGGCTGTAATCCATGTTGGCGATGAGGAGGTTCGTGGGGTCATCCGCCATCCAGACGGTGTTATCATTGCAGCCATCCCGCCAGAACCCGACCGGGGAGTCGGTGCCGAGGAATTCCCAGTTCGACGTCGCGAGGAATCCCACTCTGAAGAGCGGGCCGTCCGACAAACCTGATGGCGCCGGCGAGTCGACCCCGTTGTCGAGGTCCCGGTGGGCCTGGATTCGGATCAACGCGATCGAATCGCCCATGGGTTTTCCTGGCTCCATCAGCCGGTAGGTCCAGTATTCCCAGCCGGAGAGGACACTATCCCGTTTGATCGACTGGAAGGTGAGCGCCGCCATGTCGTAATAGAGCAAGAAGTCCAATCCACCGATTTCCTCGGCGGCAATCGCCGGGTTCCCATCGCTGGAGAGTCGAACACAGAGTTCCCCCACCGTCCCCGGATAGGTCTCGACCTGGTCAATCCAGAGCCGCGCCACAATCGGGCTCTGCGCCTCCGGCGGCCGGGTCGGCCCGCTGCAGCCAATCACGGTCACGAAAAACACCCCGGCTGCGAGGCCGGCTATGCACTGTGTTGTTGTTCTGCTACGGTCCATAAATGGCCGAAACCTGCGGCGTCACTGGTTCACCCGGGTACCTCGACGCCTGATAGGCAATCAGCCGGGGACTCGATGCTCCACCCGAGTGGGCGCGAATCTGCGGAAACGGGATTTGCTGTTCGCCATGGTCGATGAACCGAACCAGCACACGCATCTCGCTCCCGGCCTGAGCGTGCTCAATCTCAACTGTGCCCGGTCCATGCCAGACCGGCGACGGCGCCCCCGGTTGCATTCCCTCAAGGAGCAGCCATATCACGGAAACGGGGGCGGTGAAGACTGGCGTGAGTCGCAGTTCGCCGGCGGTGCTGGAATCCGCGCCCAGAGTCATCTTTGTTGAATATGGGTGAATTGGAATGGAATCGATCTCCTCGCCGTCGTTCATCCAATTGCGCATGAACTCGTAGTCGGCCAGTGTCAACGGCTCCCCATCCCTGTTCACATCCGACTGGGCAATCTGACGCGTAAGAGCTGCCGGATTCCAGACATCGAAGCCGTGCAGGAAATACGACCGGTAAAGCGCGAGATCGGAGGCCCCGAAGCCAACCCCGTCCAGATCGAGATCACCGCGAACCAGGGGCAACTCCTCGACCAGCGTAATCGCGCCGCTTTGCAGCGTCACCCCACGCACAACATCGTCCGCCTGGCCGGCCGCCCATGATTCGCAGTTGTCCGACCGGTATCCATCTTCGACAACGGCGCTCCCATGCGCGAGGTCCGGAAGGTAGAGGTAAGATTCCAGGTCGTCGCTTTGCAGGACGTTGCTCTCACAATCGCGCAACAGGAAGTCGACGCCCGCACTTGTTCCGGTCTCATACCAATCGGCGCTCACAAAGAACGTCAGCCACACGAGCACCCCGGCGGGCTTCAATTGCGGCGGGTCAGGGTCGATGCCGTTGGCCATGTTCCGCCGGATCACCACTTGCACATGCTCTCTGTCCGACTCCTGCTGCCCGAAGAGGGACGTGCGATACGTGAAATACTCCCACTCATCGATGGCGTCGCCTCGCTCTGCCTTGATGAAAAACAGAAGCGAGTCATCGTAGGTCAAAAGGAGATCGATGACCCCGAGGTCGTTAATGCTGACCGGCGAGGCGCTGTCGTACGACAGCCGAACCGGGACTTTGACATTGCGCCCGGCGATCGCCGGGATCGTGTCGATGGAGACGATTGCGGAGGGCACGCTGGGCGGTCGGTCGGGGGTGGTCGGGCCGCTACAGCCCGGAGAGACTGCAAGTAGCAGTCCTGCGGCACACACTCGTAGGAGTGTGGCCGTCATCGCGAATTCTCCGCGCTTTCGCCCCGGCCGCCCTCGATGCAGACGGCCCCGGCGGACAAACCAAGGACCGCAATCAATACAGACAATACCGCAATTACCGGTGCGTACTTCATGGTCCGTTACCCTGCCCAAGATACGCAGATTATGCGGATTGGTCAACCCCGGTAGAGGAGAATCCCGCCAAGAGCCCGAGAACCACCAGCGCCAACATCTCCCCCCACACCCGCACCTCATTCATATTCCCGATCAATATGATCATGATTACATACAACGGGACCACCCAAAGCGCGCGGCGGGCAAAGCGATCGGGGATACGGCGGTAGAAAAAGAGGACGGGCACCCAGAGAAACCCGAACGAACTGAGGATGACCAACAGCCGGGCAGGGGAGACCAGCATTTCGAGGTTTGTCGACAGATGGGTGACCTGCGATCCGACATGATAGATCTCAATCGTCTCACCCGGGTTGCCGCCATAAAGCGCGTTCATCAAAACTTTGACGCCACCCCATAAGATGATCATGATCCCCGCATGGACCGCCAGTTGCCGTTTCGCCATCCGCTGCCACTCGACCAGCACGAAGATGATCAGAAGAAAGATCATCGTCTCACGGTTGAGTGTCCCGATCAGGAATACCGGGTAGAACCAAACCCACCGGCGCTCGCGCAGCAAGGCCAGCCCAAGAGTGAAAAGCGCCACCGCGACGATGTCCGACGGCACGATAATGGGAATGTCTCGCGGCAGAATGTAATTCCACGGAAGCGCATAAAGCCCCAGGAAGGGGAGACCCTCGCGCGCCCAGCCGCTCGCATAATCCCGGAGCAGGTACCTCAAGGCATAGAACAGCCAGACAACCGAGACACCCTCAATCGCCATGTAGGCGGTCTTAAGGTCGCACAGCCCCATGGACGACACCCATCCGGCGATCCACGGCACCAGCGCGCGAAACTGAAACGGTTTGTAGGCGGTCCCATCGGCCAGCGCCTGCAAGGTCGCCAGCGGGAATTCTGCGTTCAGGGCATACCGCAGCCGCGCGAAATACCACGCATACAAAACGACCACGGCGAACACGATGTACGGGAGGGAGAGGCTCCTGCCGACGACCCCGGTATCGGTGCCGAGCCGGTCACGCGTGACATTCTCATCTGCGTCGGATTGCGACATGACCGGTAGTATAGCCCATTGGAATCATCCCTGCCATGCACACCGCCGCCTCCGCGCACCGGAACCCAATCCGCTCTGTAGCCCGACCCCTTGTGGGTCGGGTCAGGCTTGACGGCAACCGCCACCCGGGCCACAGCGTCCCCGCCCAGTAACCACGCACATTGCCCTGCCTCTGTAGCCCGACCCCTTGTGGGTCGG
>JBFMFQ010000017.1:0-26263 GCA_040752075.1 Candidatus Zixiibacteriota bacterium
CGCCCCCTATCTTCCCGCTTTCGTCCGGAATGGACGCGCCAATCCGAAAATGCCCCGAACGGAGGAGACATAGGTGAAAGAAGTCACGGTCGAGAACATCCGCAACGTGGCGCTCGTTGGCCACTCCAGCACTGGCAAGACCTCCCTCTGTGAATCCCTCCTCTTCAGCGCCGGCGTGATCAACCGCATGGGCAAAGTCGAGGAGGGAAGCACGACGACCGACTACGCCGAGGAGGAAATCGAACGCAAGCTCTCCATTTCCGCCGCCCTCGCACACCTTGAGTGGAAAAACCGCAAGATCAACATCGTCGACACCCCCGGCTACGCCGACTTTGTCGGCGAGGTCGCCGGCGCGCTGCGCGTGGTCGATCTCGTGGTTTGCCTGCTCAATGCCCCGTCCGGCATCGAGGTGGGTGCCGAGCACACCCTCCACCTTTTGGACCAGGCCGACTCTCCCCGAGTCTTTTTCATCAACAAAATGGACAAGGAGCATGCCTCGTTTGAGAAGTGCGTGGATCAACTGGCCGAGCGGTATGGCGTCAAAGCGGTCGCCGCGCAATGGCCCATCGGCGAAGCCGCCGAATTCAAGGGCGTGGTCGACATCGTGCGCATGAAGGCATTCAGCCGCGACGATTCCGGCAAGTCGATTGAAATCGCCATTCCGGACGATTACAAGGTCGCCGCCGAGGCCGCGCGCGAGCGCCTCGTCGAAGCCGCCGCCGAAGGCGACGATGCACTCATCGAGAAATTCTTCGAGTCGGGTCAACTCACCGAAGACGAAGTCCAGATCGGCCTGCGCAAGGGTATCGCCTCGGGCAAGGTCTACCCGATTCTCTGCGGTGCGGCCACCATCGCCAAGGGCTCACGGCTCCTGCTTGACTTCATCGAACACTACGGCCCGTCGCCGCTGGACCGCCCGCCGGTCCAAGGAAAGATCCCCGACACCGACAACGAAGTCACACGCGAGTGCAAGAAGGAAGCCCCCGCCTGTGCCTTCGCCTTTAAGACCGTCTCCGAACCCCACGTCGGTGAACTCACCCTGCTGCGGGCGTTTTCCGGCCAGCTCGTGCCCGGCATGGATGTGACCAATACCACAAGAAGCCAGGGCGAACGCATCGGACAGCTCTATGTGCTCAACGGCAAGACCCGCACCGAGGTGGGCATGCTGGTAGCCGGCGACATCGGCGCCGCGGTGAAACTCAAAGGAACCCACACCGGGGACACCCTCTCCGATTCCAAGTCGCAGATCGTCCTGCCGCCAATCGACTTCCCGGAGCCGATTCTCGACATGGCCGTCAAGCCGCTATCCAAAGGCGACGAGGAACGTATGGGGACCGGGTTGTCGCGTCTTCACGAGGAGGACCCGACCTTTTTCCACAGGGTCCTGCCGGACATCCGCCAGACCATTCTCTACGGCCAGGGGGAACTGCACTTCGATGTCGTCACCAGCAAACTCAAGAAGCGCTACAACGTCGATGTAACTCTCGAAAAGCCCCGCATCCCCTACCGCGAAACCATCACCGGCAAGACCGAGATCGAGTACAAATACAAAAAGCAGACCGGCGGACGCGGCCAGTTCGGGCATGTCTTCCTGCGTCTCGAACCGCGCGCACGCGGCGCCGGCTTTGAATTCGCCGATGAGATCACCGGCGGCGTCATTCCGGCCAAGTTTGTCCCCTCCGTGGAGAAGGGTATTGTCGAATCGATGCTCGAAGGCGCCCTCTCCGGCCATCCGGTGGTCGATGTCAAAGTCGCGCTCTACTACGGTTCCTACCACAGCGTTGATTCGTCGGACATGGCTTTCAAAGTCGCCGGTTCCATGGGCTTCAAGGAAGGATTCCTGAAGTGCCATCCGGTGATGCTCGAGCCCTACTACGAACTCAGCATCTTCGTTCCCGATGACTTCACCGGCGATGTGATGGGCGACATGTCCAGCCGCCGCGGCAAGATCCTTGGCATGGAGCCGCTCGGCAAATGGCAGCGCATCCGCGCCCAGGCGCCCCTGGCGGAATTGTACAAGTACTCGACCACTTTGCGTTCGCTGACCCAGGGACGCGGCACCTACAGCCGCAAGTTCTCGCACTACGAACAGGTGCCGCGCGAAATCGCCGACAAGGTGATCGAGGAGGCCATCGCCGCGAAGAAAGCCGCCGAGGCGTAATAGTCCGTCATGGCGTAGGAGCACGGCTTGCCGTGCTCCACATTTCCAAGCCACTAAGGGGGCCGATTATGATTTCCGCTCGGATACTAGCACTCTGGACGGTCGCCGCCGTTTTCATCCCCACGGGCGCCTCCGCGCAATCCAATTCTTCCCCCAACAAGGGCCGATGGGTCTTCTCCGCGACCATCGGCGGCGGATTCCCGACCGGCCGTTTCGGTGAAACCGATCTCGAGGCCGACCCGCCCAAGTCCGGCAATGATGCCGGCCTGGCCTTCGGCGGCGATGTCAGTTATTACCTGAATGAGTTCCTCCTGCTGGGCGGTGCGATCTCGCACAGCCGGTTCGACCTCGACTTCGGCAGCGAAGAGGAATCGCTCTACCCCACCAACATTGCCCGCACCAGTGTCACCATCGGTGAAGCCACCGTTCGTGTAATCCTCGCCCGATCGCTCCCCTGGTGGAAGCCATACGCCGTCATCGGCGTCGGATTCGGCTCCCCCAAAGCCGAGGTCGAATACCAGGACCCCCGCGCTTTCCCGGATCCGAATCCAGAAAACCCACCCATCCTGGTCTCGAAATTTGAGAGCAAGGTCGACATGTCGGTGGCCCTGAGTGGCGGGGTCGGGGCAAACATCCCGGTGGCCCGCAATGTTGCCATCAATGTCGAAGGCCGCTACCGCAACGTCGCAACCGAGGGAACTGACCGAACCGATACCTACACCCTAAGCGAGGGTGAAGTCCTTGAGGTCGGCGACAAGGCCAAAAGCGACACCCAGTGGTGGGACCTCCGGGCCGGCCTGACCATCACCATCCCGTAGGGTGGGTGCTCGCACCCACCACCGAACAACCCACTTCTCCTCACGTACCACGAGATTTTGTGGTTATCGAAATCCTCAACGCATTATGTGGTGAGGATGCCAGTTGACGCGTAACGCGTTATATCACAACGGTTTGCATGTTTTCTGGGCAATGAGTGCCGCCTCACTTTTTCTTAACCTCTTCTCAATTCTACTGTTGACAGACTTGCCTCACCGCCGTTTAATCGGTCCGACCAAAAAGCCGGGGGGCGCATTCCGGCTGACATAAACAAGGAAGAAAACAACCACACGTAAGGAGGGTTCATGCGGAAAGCGAAGTGGATTTTGGCGGCAGCGGCAATCATGGCGATGGCCGTTTCCGGTTCGGTGCAGGCCCAGACCACTTGGGGCGTTGGTGGTTTGTGGACCGGCGGCGAGTTCGTCCCGAATGTCGTGATCCCGATTAAGATGGCCAGCGGCCTGGTTCTCTCTCCGATGGTGGGATTCGACAATGTTTCTGCCGACACCCCGAGCGATGAACTGTCGGCTCAGTCGAGCTATCTCTGGGAGGGCACTCAGATTCGTTTTGGCCTGATCGGTGAAAAGCAGACCAAGCTGGATGGTATCACCCCCGTGTTCGGCGCCCATGCGATGGTGGCGCTCACGTCTCCGGATGCCGAAGGACTGGACAGTTGGACAGATTTCGAGATCGGTGCCTTCTTCGGCGGCTCCGTCCCGGTCGCGGAGAATTTCGATCTCGTCGGCGCTGCGAGCCTGAACGTGACCCTGTTCGGCGAGCAGACCGCGGGAGACGTCATCCTTCAGCCCAGTGTCACCAACATCGGGACCGACTTCTTTGCCATGTTCCGCTGGTGGATCGGCGGAATGTAATCTTTCGCAAGAGTGATGAAAACTCCGCCCGGAAGCCCAGTCTTCCGGGCGGTTTCTTTTTGACTGCGCGGCTTTCGTCCGGTCTCCCGCCCCCCATTGCGCGCAACCGTCAAACCGCATAGATTACCTCCCGCGCGCCTCGATAGTCTACCCGCGCCACCCAAGGAGCTCAACTCATGTCCGGTCACTCTAAATGGTCCACCATCAAACGCCAGAAGGGCAAAACCGACGCCGCCCGGGGGCGCATCTTCACCCGCATGGGACGGGAAATCATGACCGCCGCCAAGCAGGGTGGAGGCGACCCGGAAATGAACCCCCGTCTCCGCACCGCAATCGCCGCCGCCAAAGCGGTCAACATGCCCTCGGACAACATCAAACGAGCCATCCAGAAGGGCACCGGCGAACTGCCCGGCGTTTCCTATGATGAAATCCAGTACGAGGCCTATGGTCCCGCCGGTGTCGCGATCCTGATCCAGACCATGACCGACAACAAAAACCGCACCGTGGGCGAAATCCGCCACCTGCTCTCCAAAAACGGCGGCAACATGGGCGAGGCCGGCTGTGTCGCCTGGATGTTCACCAAGCAGGGCGTGATCGAGATCGACGCCTCCGCCGCGCCCGAAGACGTTGTCATGGAAATCGCCCTCGAGGCGGGCGCATCGGATGTGTCCAATGACGGCGGCGCCTACACCGTGATCACCGAGCCGGCGGCCCTCGAAGCGGTGAAATCGGCATTCGAGAAAAAGAACATCGCCATGTCACGCGCCGATCTGGACCTGAATGCGCAAACCACGATTAAACTGACCGACAAGCCCGCTGAACAGATGCTAAAACTGATGGATGCCCTCGAAGAGCACGAAGATGTCCAAAAGGTCTACGCCAACTTCGACATCGACGATGCCACCCTCGAACGCATCGGCGGCGAATGACCCAGGATCGCCTTATCCTCAATCGCCCCCTGCGTCCACTTCGTCCACTACCCCACGGCGCCCCCACCCGGGCGCCGTTTTTGTGATACCCACCGGTCCCCGGCACCCTTATATACTTTCCATGCGGCGCACCAACCCAACGACCACGGTTCTCGGCATCGATCCCGGTCTCGGGACCTGCGGGTGGGCGTGCGTTACCATGGACGGCGACCAGAGCACACTCATCGATGCCGGCGCCATCCGCACCAAACCCGCCGACCCGATGTCGATCCGATTGCTGTCCATCTGCAACCAGATTCGCGATCTCGTGCTGAGCCATTCTCCACACGAAGTCGCCATCGAGGATGTCTTCCTCGCCAAGGATGCCCGCGCCGCATTCGCGCTCGGCCAGGCGCGCGGCGCGGCCATCGTCGGCGCGGCCCTCGCCGGCTGCAACGTGCACACGTACTCGGCGCTCCAGGTGAAGCAATCGGTCACCGGCAATGGCCGCGCCTCCAAAGAGCAGGTCGGCTTCATGGTCCAGCGCCTGCTCTCATTGGGCGAACCGATGCACCCGGTGGATTCCTCCGATGCCGCCGCCATTGCCATCTGCCATCTCTCCCGATGCCGCCACCATGCCGTTATGGCCGGGGAAACACGATGATCACCTTTCTCGAAGGAACGCTGGTCGAACGCCATCCGCTTCGCGTGGTGATTGCCTGCGCCGGTGTCGGCTATGATGTCGCCATCCCGCTCTCGACATTTGACAAACTCCCGAACGAGGGCCAATCCTGCCGCATTCTCACCCGCCTGATCGTGCGCGAGGATGCCCATTTGCTGTTCGGCTTCGCCACCCGCGAGGAACGCGCCCTCTTCGATCTTCTGCTTTTGGTCTCACGTGTCGGCCCCAAGCTCGCGCTCTCGATTCTCTCGGGGTTGTCGGTGCCGCAGATCCGTCAGGCCATCGCTTACCAGGATTCCGGCATGCTCGCCTCGGTTTCCGGAGTAGGGAAGAAGACCGCCGAACGCATCGTCGTTGAACTGAAAGACAAAATCGAGCAGGGAGGAGTGGGCGATCCGATCCACACGACCCCCGGTGCCAAACGCGTCGGCGCAGCCGATGAAGCCGCCGCGGCCCTAGTCGCTCTCGGCTACACCCGCGCCGAGGCCCAGGAGGCGGTCACCGCTGCCCTGGCCAACCGCGACGGCCAACCCACATCCACCGAAGCCCTCATCCGCGAAGCCCTCGCGGTCACCGTGCCATGACCTCCCGCGCCGCCCCGTTCAAAGCACTCGGGAGTCACCCCCGAGATAGCGTCCGTCTGGCGCCTTTCCGTTTCCATCCTCATCACCCGACATGCCGCCTTCGGGAGGGCGAGGCTCCCGCCGAGCCCAGCACGCCGACCGCGCGCGCGTGGCCACTCCTGCGCACCAACGCGTGCAGCCCTGCCCTCGGTCCGGGCGAACAAACACTCATCCCGCTCACGTGTGGCCCTGACCTTGGTCGGGGCGAACAAACACTTATCCCGTTGGCGTGTGGCCCTGACCTTGGTCAGGGCGAACGTGCGACGTTTTCCCAAGAGCGGCTCGGCAGGAGCCTCGCCCTCCCGACACGGGCACGGGCACGAGGCTGTCATCCCGGCGAAAGCCGGGACCCAGTGTCTTCGTCCACACCCACGTGTGCCCCTGACCTTGGTCAGGGCGAACGTGCGACGTTTTCCCAAGAGCGGCTCGGCAGGAGCCTCGCCCTCCCGACACGGGCACGGGCACGAGGCTGTCATCCCGGCGAAAGCCGGGACCCAGCGTCTTTATTCGCGGGCACGTGTGCCCCTGACCTTGGTCAGGGCGAACGGAGGTCGTCATGACCCCGCCCCCCAAACACACCCCCCTGACCCTGACCGGCCGACTCACCGAGCCGTCGCCGCACGCCGACGATCTCTCGCTGGAAACCACCGTCCGCCCCAAACGATTCGATGACTTCGTCGGACAAAAGGGCCTGATCGAAAACCTCAAGATCTTCGTTACCGCCTCCCGCCAGCGCAACGAAGCCCTCGATCATGTGCTTCTCTATGGCCCGCCCGGACTCGGCAAGACCACTCTGGCGCACATCCTCGCCCACGAACTCGACACACCGATCAAGGCGACCTCCGGCCCGGTCCTCGAACGTCCCGCCGACCTCGCCGGTCTTTTGACCAATTGCGAGGAACGCTCGGTCCTTTTCATCGATGAAATCCACCGGCTGAGTCCCGTGGTGGAGGAATACCTCTATCCCGCGATGGAGGATTTCGAGCTCGACATCATGATCGACAAGGGTCCCGCGGCCCGCTCGGTCAAACTCCCGCTCAAGCATTTCACCCTGGTCGGCGCAACAACCCGCGCTGGGCTGCTGACATCCCCTTTGCGCGCGCGCTTCGGCGTCGTCGGACGCCTCGACTATTACACCCCCGGCGACCTCACGGCGATCGTCCGGCGCAGCGCCGCGATCCTCGACATCACGCTCACCGATGATGGCGCGCATGAAATCGCCCGCCGCGCACGTGGCACCCCGCGTGTGGCGAACCGTCTCCTGCGGCGCATTCGCGACTTTGCCCAGGTGAAAGGGATAAAGAGTATCGACCGCACAATGGCCGCCGAATCTCTGGCCGCGCTGAATGTCGACAACGCCGGCCTCGACGACATGGATATCAAGATCCTCGACACGATCGTGAACAAATTCCGTGGCGGCCCGGTCGGCCTTAACACGCTGGCCGTCGCCGTAGCCGAAGAAGCCGAAACCCTCGAAGAAATCTACGAGCCCTACCTGATCCAGGAGGGCTTCCTCGACCGAACGCCGCGAGGCCGCACCGCGACGCCACGGGCGTTTCAGCATTTGGGGTTGACAGGGCGCGGCGCGGGGGAGGGGGAGCCGGGTCGGCTGCTGTAGCCGATTTCCCACTGCTGTCGCGGCCAGATTCGTTGGCCAATCAGGCAAACGTTTTCCCGCTTTAGGACGAAGTACTGGGATAGAATCTGACCATGTGACGATCTGCCAAGGAGACCGAACAGTGGATGCCAAACGAGCTGCCGAAATCGCAATGGAGTACCTGCGGAATCTTGTCGGAATCGTCCAGGCGGTACGGCTGGAAGAAGTCGAGTATGTTGTGGATGACGATGGTGTCGAGTATTGGCTCGTAACCCTCAGTTATGAATCTACGCCCTCGTTCGCGCGCGACTACAAGGTCTTTCGGATCAATGATAGAACCGGTAAGGTCCTTTCAATGAAAATCCGGGAAATGAGATGACGGAAGACTACTTCGGCCGGCTCTGCCTGAAGTACCGGGACCGCGGCGCCCTCCTCGACAGCAATCTCCTCCTGCTCTATTTCGTGGGTTTGTACCGGCCACAGCTCATCGGATCGTACAAACGACTCCGTGCTTATTCCAAACTCGACTTCGAAACCGTTAACGGCGCATTCCGTTTCTTTCGCAAGATTGTTGTCACGCCAAATGTCCTGACGGAAGTTAGCAACTTGTCGTTTCATCTCGAACTCCATCACCGCGTGCCGTACTTCGATGCATTTCGCCGCGCGGTCGCAACCCTGACCGAGGAGTTCATCCCGAGCATCGCGGCATGTGAGGATGTGGACTTGGGTAGATTGGGCCTAACGGACACCGGAGTTCTTCGACTGTCGGCATCTGGCCTGCTCGTTCTGTCAGATGATCTCAGTCTGTGCTCGGCGCTCACTTCACGCGGGATCGATTCCATCAATCTCAACCACCTTCGCATGGCCCGCTGGCGGTGGATATGAGATCCCTCACCAGTAAGAATGAACTGCGTTAATACCCTGGCCTTCGAAATGATGCCAATAACCCGGAGCAAATCCACTTCGCCCCTGAAGTCACCAACAATTCGCCCAATGGTTTCTGGCTCCTCCTCGACGAACGCGAGTTGTTTCTTCCCTTTAAGGAGTTCCCCTGGTTCAGCGATGCGTCAATTCGCCAGTCGACCACTGTGGAGCGCCCAAGCCCACACGATCTCTACTGGCCCGACCTTGACATCGACCTCGCCGTCGAGTCCATCGAGCAGCCCGACAAGTACCCCTTGGCCAGCCGGCACGCCGCGCCCCCGCGCATCTCAAAGAGCCCCCGGGCGCCCTGCCGCTTCCTCCCATTCCCCTCATCACTCCCATCCTTCCCAGTCCCCTCAAAAAACTCAGGCGGGCATCCTGCCCGCCCAAGTCGATGCCGTGGCCATTCGGCTGTATGATGGACTTCAATCAGACGTTCACAACAGTTTGCGCAATCAAGTGGGATAAATGCAGCGGTCAATGCAGGACGGCGGATTGCACTTCGGCCGGCAATATCCCAGGCTGAACTGCCCCACTCCGCCGACACTGCAAATGCACGTGCACTTGCCGCATGGCGCCGCCACGGTCTCCGGCGAATCGAAAATCGCCGCGCCGAACGCCGCCGAGAACATGAACACAAACAGGAAGATACCGGAATACAGTTTGCGTGTTGTCATTGTACGTCTCTCCTCCGATGAGAACCGCGGCCACGGCGCCTCAAGTCAGAGTATGGGCCGAAGCACCTCGTCGCTTTCCCCCTCCATGGCGTCGATCCGTGTCACCACCTGCTCGGCATCGAGCCAGTAGTACGAAGGGAAAATGTCCAGCCCGAAGTGATGCGCCAACACCTCGCCCGGATCGACCGCCACACGAATCAATTCGTTGCCCTCGATCGCCAGCCGGTGGATGAACTCGGCGTCTCCCGCAAAGATCACCAGCACCGGTTGATCCGGCCGAACGCCCTCTCTCGCCTTCTCCCGCAGCAGCGCAAGCGTCTCCTCGCAGGAAGGGCAGGCCGCGGCCAGGTAGAGGATGACACCGCCGTCGGGCAACAAATCCCGCACCAGCTGCAGGCTCCCGTCCTCGACCAGCGTCAACGGGAAATCCGGGAAGGGAAGCCCCACCCCGACATCCTGCAGCCCCGCCACAAGCTCGGTGCGGAGTTCCTCGTTGCGGGCATCGGCCGCCTTGCCTCTCTCAAACCAGCGGTAAAGCGCCCCCGATGCCATGCCCATTCCGGCCCCGGCGACCGCAATCACCACCAGCACCATCGCCGTTCGCGGTGTGAACGAAATCGTCTTTGCCATCCGCCGCACCTCCTTTGCATTGGACCCGGTCCCCGCGTCTATCGCCGCGAAAACGACACCACAAAGACACCCCTCCGGCCTGACTCGAAGCCCGAGCGTCGGCCGTTGATGAGTCCCCAGCACGATTCCTTACTGCTCACAGACCTGTCGGCGACGCTCACAGTCGCGCGCCGCTATTGACGCCCTCGGTACTAATCCGGATAAGAACTGTCAAGATCAAAAATGCGAGATTCCGCCTGCGTGCCCAGGCTTTCCGCTTGCCTCTCCGGCGCAACGACATCATGTTGAAGAAAGCGGAGTGTTTTACTCATCTTGCCCAAACCACATTCTTGGAGGCCCGAGCCCATGCGCCTGCCCTTCTACAGCCGAATCGTCTCGACCGCGATTGTCCTCCCGCTTTGGTTCGCGGTTCCCCCGGCGAGTGCCGATGACAATCCCCAAGTCGCCATCGAGACCCGCCTCGTAAGCGCCACCGACACCTATGCGCAGCAACTCGGCATTAAACTCGGCCTGGCCATCCCCACCGGCGAATTCGCCGACAAGACCGGCACCGGATTCCATCTCGGAATGCAGGCACGCCAGCAGCTAACCCCGCATCTCGCGATCGGCTTCCAGGGCGGGTGGTCGCTCTTCGGCGCAAAGGACCTGACCGACCAGGGATTCGGGGAACCCAAGGTGATGGTCACCGAAATTGGACCCGAAATCGAACTGATCCTAAGAGACCTGCGCAGGATAACAGGCCACACCACGTCTCTGAGCGACATGCAAATCTCGATCGTCGGCGGCGTCAATGTCGCCTCCCTCGGCGTCACGCAGGATCTGAGCGCCTACGACTATCCGGATGCCAAAAGCGCGGAAACCCAGCCGCTCGCCTACGTCGGCCCCCAGGCGGCAATCCCGGTGGGGGAGAAGGGCACGCTGAATGTCCGCGGCCAATACAACCACATCTTCACCGGCGATGGCGGCGAAGACTGGTTCAGTTTCTGGGCCGGGTACATGCGGGATCTGAACATGAACAACTACGACCGCCTCAGCCGCCGCAAGGACGCCTGGGAAAGCAACACCGTCCTCGGTCCATTCTCCACGCTCAGCCTGACCACCCGCTGCGGAATGCCCATCAACGATTTCCACGATGTCGCCCTCCCCGGATTGGGCCTCGGGGTCCAGGGGACAGTGCCGATCACCAATGCCGTGAGCGGAGTGGTCGGCGCGGCGTACCAGACCTACGGTACACCCGGATTCCAGGAGGACGCCAACGACCGCGAATTCAAATCCTACGAATTCGATGCGGGGGTGCAGATCGATTTCCGTCCCACCGTCAACTGGCCTGATGGCTACATCCAGTTGACCGTCAACCCGGTCATCACCGACTTCAAGGAGTTCCCGACTCCGTCGGACATCTTAAGCGAAAGCGGAGTCTTCATTGCTGGTGGACTCGGCGTACGGCACCGCGTAACCGATCGCCTCTCGGTGGCATTCCTGACCGACATGCCGCTGGTCGGCATGTTCTTCGACAACAAGCAGACCAAACGTGTGCGCAGCGACCTGATGATCATGATCACCCCCCGCATCATAGGCGGGTAGCCCTGGTCTTCGCAGGCCGTCAAGACCCCGTGTGCCATCGACCATGCACACAGGCGAAAACCTGCATCACGCGCAATGGTTTCATGCGCGCAAGAGTGTAACGCTGAAGTCGTCACTACGCACACCGGCAGGGAGATTGACGCCTTCGTAGTAACGGCTTCAGCCGTTCGAGCACTCGCCCACACGATCATCTCCGCCAACGATTTGCTCGCAATGACGAACAACTCCGAGTCATTGCGAGGAGCGCAGTCACGCCAAGGGCGGGACGGAGCGACGAAGCAATCCCGTTCCGAGCCGTCTCGGTTGCCCGAATGATGCCGGGCTTTCAGCAAGGCCTTTGGTCAAGGCCGGCTAGCGGCCCCCTCGCCGCCCCGCCAAGAAACTCGTTGCTTCCACCATCACTTGACGGCATCGTTGACCAATGGAACGCTCCCTCCCCAAGAAGATGGCCTGGGGCTTGTTCGTCGGCGCGCTCCTTGGTGTCGCCGCCTATCTCACCGCCCCCGGCTCCGAGGCGCTCGCCGGGTTCATTGCCTATGTCACCAAGCCGATGGGCCAGATCTTCCTGCGCCTGCTTTTCATGCTCGTCATTCCGCTTGTCTTCTCCGCCCTCGCGCTCGGCGTGGCCGGGGTCGGCAACCCGCGCCGTCTCGGACGAATCGGTCTTCTCACCCTCGCGTACACCGTCAGCGTCTCGGCCATCGCCGTCCTGATCGGCGTTTTCCTCGTCAACACCATCCGTCCCGGCGCCGGCCTGTCGGCGGAATCCAAAGCGCAATTGCTCCAAGGCGCCGGCGACCGCGCCGCATCGATCATCCAGTCGCCTCAGACCCAGCGCACCGGCCTTGATCTATTGATCCAAATAGTCCCAGACAACCCGATCCGCGCCGCGACCGAAATGGACATGCTCGCCGTCATGTTCTTCGCCCTGGCCATCGGCATCGGCATCACCCTGACCGGCACCGAGGCCGCGCGACGATTCACCGACACGCTGCAGGGACTCTACGATATCACCATGCGCTTGATCGGGCTGGTCATCTCGCTCGCGCCCTATGGGGTCGGCGCCCTCATCTTCACGCTCACCGCGCAGATGGGCTACGAGGCCCTCGTTCACCTGGCGAAGTATGTCCTCGTTGTTCTGCTGGCGATGGCCATCCACCAATTCGGAATCTACTCGCTCGTCCTCAGCACCCTGGCACGGATCAACCCGCTGCGCTTCTTCCGCGATGTTCAACCGGCGACACTCACCGCGTTTTCGACCGCATCGAGCAACGCGACTTTGCCCACAACCCTGCGCGTGGCGGAAGAGAACCTGAAGCTCCCGTCGGCCGTCAGCCGTTTCGTGCTCACCATCGGCTCAACCGCCAACCAAAACGGCACCGCTCTCTTCGAGGGGATGACCGTGCTTTTCCTCGCGCAGTTCTATGATGTCCCGCTCACCATCGCCCAGCAGGTCATCGTCGTGGGCATCTGCATCTTGGGCGGCATCGGCACCGCGGGAATCCCGGCCGGCTCACTCCCGGTCGTCGCCATGATCCTCGGCCTCATCCATGTCCCCGTCGAGGGTCTCGGGCTGATCCTCGGGGTCGACCGCTTTCTCGATATGTGCCGCACCACCCTGAACGTGACCGGCGATCTGGTCGGCGCCGCCGTCATCTCACGGTACTCGCCGCCGCCGGCCATCGATCAATAAGCCCGGTGCCCGGATAATATCCACGACTCCGACTATCTTGTGTTTTGACAACACGTTGTGCTGATGCAGGCCTGCTCCGGCTGGTGGAAGCACGGCAAGCCGAAGCGCACATTTCACCCCTCGGGGGATCCCTCGGGACAAGCCGGGCAACCGGAAGGCGCTGCCCCTATCGACCAGCATCCATGACCGGCACAGTTTCGGAGATAATCGCGGCACTATCCCGCGCCTGGCACAGATGTCCGTCTTGGACTCCCGTTTTTCTCAAATCTGCCGATGATACACAGGTGGTCACGTTTTCAGATTCTTGCGGAACGCCATGAAGACAACCGGTCAGGATTTGTTCTTAGAGGCGGCCGTTCAATCCCTCGACGAAGAGCCCTTAACGCTCGGCACCGTCGCGGTCGGGGTCATGCGCCTGATGGGCAACCCGAAAGTCGGTTTGCCCTCGCTCACACGCGCCATCTCGGCCGACATCGGCCTCTCCAGCAAGATCATCCGCAAGGCGAACTGCGCGTTCTATGCCGGTTCCGAGCCGGTCACATCGCTGCCACTGGCCATCCTTAAGATCGGGTTTACCGCGACCCGTTCGATGGTCATCGCCTCCGCCTACCGAAGCCTCTTCCGCGAAGGGGACTCGGAAGGTTTCGAGGAGCGGCTCTGGCGCCATTCCCTCGGGGTAGGCATCGGGGCACGCACCGTGGCCCACCACGCCGACGGCACCTTCGGGGAGGAGGCCTTCGTCTGCGGGCTGGTTCATGATGTGGCGAAACTGGTCCTCTTCCAGCGATTCCCCGAGGTCTACCGGCCAATCCTCAAGCGGACCATTGACAACCCGGGGGCCGAAAAGGAAATCGAAATGACGGTCATGGGATTCACCCATGCCGAGCTCAGCGCCATGATCCTCGAGCGCTGGGGCTTCGAGAGGGCGGCGATCCGCTCCGTCCGCTACCATCACGACCCGGAGGCCATCAGCGCCGATGGGGCCGATACACCGATCAATCGCGATGCCGCCCAACTCGCCTATGCCATCAACCTCGCCAACGAGATCGTCCGCCAGTTCGAAGACCCGCATCCCGGGGTCCCGGTGCCGTCCCTCGACGACAACCCGGGGCTCCAGCACTTTGGCTTCAACGCAAGGCAGCAGGGCCGCATCTGCGATGAAATGCGGTTTCGCATCGGCGATGAATTGCAGCTGTTCGGCGAAGCCGGCACCCACATGTTTTAGCATCCCCGAAAGTTTTTCTTGGCGCGCACGCCCCCAAGACGCATAAATAAGCAAGGCGCCTCCGCCCCGCGGAGTGACAAGCCGAAACCAACTGGCTGCTGTATTGCGAACCGACCAGGCAACAAAAGGAGAACCAGCCATGGGCGACAAAGGGAAAAAGGACAAGGCGAAGCGCGAAACCCAGAAAAAACCGCTTCTGGATCCGAAGGAAAAGCGCCGCCTCAAACGCGAAAAGAAAAACCAGTAACGACGAGTCTCACGTCCGCGCTCTCGGGCGACGGCCAAGGTCTGCCGTGGCTGGACACCCCGTTCAGCCGGGCGGACGGACAACAACTCGCAGGGGCGAACCATGGGTTCGCCCTTCTTGTTTCGAACCGAACCTCCGCCACGCTCCCGCCCGGCGCATCGTATCATCCCGCTCGATGAAGACCGCGCTTCTCGATTATCACCTGCCGCCGGAGCTAATCGCCTCCCACCCGCCACGGGTCCGGCGTTCCTGCCGGCTCCTGCATCTGGACCGGCAAAGCGGCGAAGTAGCCCACCATCGCTTCTCCGATCTGCCCGGCCTGCTGAATAAGGGCGACCTGCTCGTCGTCAATGACACCGCGGTCATCCCCGCGCGACTCCTGGGAGAGCGGCAGCCCGGCGGGGGAGGGGCGGAGATCTTTCTCCTGGAGAAACTCGGGCCACATCGCTGGCATGCGATGGTCCGTCCGGGTCGACGGCTCCGACCAGCAACCACCGTCACCTTTGGCGACCGATCCGACTTCCACGCCCGGATCGAGACTTCCCGCGAAGATGGCACGCGCGAGGTCACATTCCATGGCCGGGGCCGTTTTGATTCCTGGCTGAAAAAGCATGGCGCCATGCCCCTGCCGCCCTACATCCAACGGCCCGCCACCGCCGCCGATGCACGCGACTACCAGACCGTGTTCGCCGCGCACCCCGGCGCGGTCGCCGCGCCAACCGCCGGACTGCACTTCGATCCCCCGCTTTTAAACCGGCTCAAGAAGTCAGGCATTGCGACAGCGGCCCTGACCCTGCATGTCGGCGCGGGGACCTTCCGTCCGATTCGCACCGAGACGGTCGAAGACCACCGACTGGAAGCGGAACCATACAAACTCGGCACCCGGGCCCTCCGTCAGATCCTCTCCCGCCGCCACTCGGGCGGAGGCCGTGTCATTGCCGTGGGCACCACCGTGACCCGGACTCTGGAATCTCTCTGGTTAAATGGCGAACCGCCGCTACGCGCCCATGCGGGACGCGCCGATCTCCTCATCGCCCCGGGCCACGACTTCCGCGCCATCGATGGCCTCATCACCAACTTCCACCTGCCGCGCTCATCCCTCCTCGCCCTGGTCGCGGCCTTCGCCGGCCTGGAAGCCACAAGGCATGCGTATCGGCTGGCGGTGGACTCCGGGTATCGGTTCTACTCCTACGGCGACGCCATGCTGATCATGTAGCTCGAGTCTATACCAGTTACAAGCACTCTCGCGCTATGCCAAAGGCACCTCACCCCGACCCTCTCCTGAGTTGCGAAAAGCCGCAACTCAGGAGAGGGAGAAAGGCTCCCTCTCCTGGCGGCTTTATCGCCAGGAGAGGGCGGGGGTGAGGAGCTTTTGCACTTTTTCCCCGGCGCGACAAGAGCATATCCTTCACTTCCCGATTCTCGCGGCGGATGACCACCGCCTGTCCGATCGGGCAATCCGATGACCGAATCCCCCACCCGCCACATCCCCGCCCCGCCGATCGCGGTCATCATCGCCGCCGCCGGCTCCGGCGAGCGCATGGGCGGCGAAACACCCAAGGCATGGCGCAATCTCGGCGGCATCACCCTCCTCGAGCACGCCTGGCGATCGTTTCTCCCCGATTCGATGCAAAAGCACAATCAGGCATGGAATGTCGCCCAGATCGTCATCGCCGTGCCAGCGGAGCTCGCGCCGGAGGCGCGCGCCCTGACCGCCGGTTCACCTGTCCCCGTCACCATCGTCGCAGGGGGGGAGACCCGCACCGACTCCGTGGGCAACTGCCTCGATGCGATCCCGCCCGGAATTCAACTCATCGCCGTTCACGATGCCGCACGCCCGTTCTGGCCGGTCGAGCGTTGGGATGAACTCGCCCTCGATGCCTGGAAATGGGATGGCGCCATCCTCGCGGTTCCGGTCGCCGATACGCTCAAACGCGCCAACCCGGCCGGCATGGAAACCGTCGACCGAAGCGACCTCTGGGCCGCGCAGACCCCGCAGGTGTTCCGCGCCGACCCGCTCCGTCGCGCTCACCGCCATGCCCGTGAGCATGGCATCCATGCCACCGATGATGCCGATCTGGTGCGACGCATAGGCGGCGCGGTCAAATTCGTGCTCTCCACGCCGCACAATTTCAAACTCACCACGCCAAAGGACTGGGAGATGGCAGAGAAGATGGTCGGCGCCCAATCGCCGCTTCGCGTCGGTCATGGTTACGACACCCACCGTCTCGGAGGCGACAACCCGCTCCTGCTCGGCGGCGTCATCCTCGCCGACTCCGGCGGACTCATCGGCCACTCCGATGGCGATGCCCTCCTTCATGCTGTTTGCGATGCGCTTCTTGGCGCCGCGGCGCTGGGCGACATTGGAAAGCACTTTCCGCCCTCCGATCCGAAATTCAGGGGTTGCGATTCACGCGACTTGCTCCGAACGGTTCGTCAACTGCTCGACACGCGCGGATTCGCACCGCTTCAAGTCGATGTGACCGTCCTCGCGGAACGGCCAAGAATCGCCCCCCACGCCGACGCCATGCGCGCCAACATCGCCGCCGATCTCGGTATTGGAATCGGCGATGTCTCAATCAAGGCCACGACCAACGAGGGGATGGGGCACATCGGACGCGGCGAGGGGATCGCCGTGCACGCCGTCGCCACGATTCATCGGAGGCCGGGGTCCTCCGTCTGATGCCCGCCTCGTTCACCGACACCTGGACCGCGCTCTGGTCGATTGAATCCATCTGGTGGACAGTCGGGGTCTTCTTTGTTGCCGCGCTGGTGGAGATGTGGTTTCCGCCCTTCCCCGGCGATGCCGTCTTCTTCATCGGGCTGGCGACCATGTCCGCGAAAGAGGAACCGGTTTTCCTGGCCATCACCGCGGCCTGCGTGGGAGGCTTCGCCGGCTTTGCCGGCCTGTACTGGCTGGGCAGCATCAAGGGAAGACACTGGTTCGCGCGAAAAGAGAACGGCCTGGTCTCCCGGCACACACTCCATCGAATAGAGACCTGGATTTCGCATTGGGGCGGCTGGGTCATTATCGGCGGACGTTTCCTTGTGGGAATCCGTTCCGCGGTTCCGCTCGTTGCCGGGGTGGGAAGCTACCCGCGCAACCACGCCCTGATTTTCGGAGCCGTCTCGATTGTCATCTGGAACGGGCTTCTGGCGATCGGCGCCTTGGTGCTCGGACAAAACTGGGGCGCGGTCTCGCGAATCCTGTCAACTTACAACAAGGTATTCTGGACCCTCGGGGGAATTGTCTTGCTGATACTCGCAATTCGCTTTTTCCTCCAGAAACGCCGCGGCACCAAAAGCGGTACAACGCAATGACACCTTTGAACGCGAGACATACTGAAGTGAACTCAGCCGTCTCTTCAACCAACTCACTCACCGTCCTGGTGATCGCCGGCGGACGTTCCTCCGAGCGCGATGTGTCTCTGTCGACCGGCGCGGCGGTCTGCCGCGGCCTCTCCGATGCCGGGATGAGCGTTCTCACCTTCGATCCCGCGTTGCCGCACCCGCCCATCGAGTGGAAACCCGAAAACGCCGGCAAACGCATCGAGATGATCCCGCCGACACCCGAGCAACTTGCATCGGGCGCGCCGGTCGGGGTGGCCCTGACCCCGCGCGATCTAACCCGCGTGGATTTCAAAAACATCGACCTGGTCTTCATCGCGCTGCATGGCGGCGATGGCGAGAATGGCCGTCTGCAAGCGCTCCTCGACGCCGCCGGGATTGCCTACACCGGTTCCGGCATGGCATCAAGCGCCATGGCGATGGACAAACACGCCTCCAAACGCCTCTTCATCGCCGAACAAATCCCGACCCCCCGCTGGCGTGTGCTCGACAGGGGAGAGTCGCTCACGTTTGAAACCGCCCGCGCGCAACTCGGCACACCCCTGATCGTCAAACCCAACGCACAGGGCTCCACCGTGGGACTGACGCTGGTAAAGGAATCAGGACAGTGGCGTCAGGCCCTTGAAGATGCCTTCCGCTGGGATGACCGCATCCTGATCGAAGAATACATCGACGGCCGCGAATTGACCGTTGGCGTGCTCGGCGACGAACCGCTGCCCGTCGTCGAAATCATCCCCGAACACGGTCTCTACGACTACGAGTGCAAGTACACCTCGGGCCGCTCGCAGTACATCTGCCCGGCCGACCTGACCCCGGAACAAACGCAGGCGCTCCAGGACCTCGGTCTCCGCGCCTTCCGTGCGTTGGACTGCTCCGGATACGCGCGTTCCGACTTCCGTCTGTCATCACAGGGATTGTTCTACTGCCTCGAAGTCAACACGCTCCCCGGCATGACCGCGACATCGCTGGTCCCGAAAGCCGCACGCGCCGCCGGTATCGAGTTCCCCGAACTGCTGGCGCGTATCTGCCGGCTCGCGGTCGATGCCCACGCGAGAAGGACGCCTTCCGGGTAGCACAGATACGAGGGTGTCATCCCCGCGAAAGCGGGGATCCAGCGTCTTCCCACGCAGGTCAGAGGCGGCATGTTCAGTCCACAGTCCCAACCTCACGAATGGGCTGACAGGAACATGATTAGTGAAGAACGAGGTCGCTTGATGTCAAGCATCCCCATGCCTTACGTCCGCACCGTGGAAGTCGAATCGCAGTCCGCCTCACCAACCCGTGTGTAAGTGTAGCGGTCAGTCTCCGGAAGCAACTGCTCGTAGCACGAGACACTCTCAAGCCGGATGAGTAACTGCCATCCCTCCTTCGATGGTACGTGCTCAGGTCCGGCGGAAGTGACGTCGAAACGCATCTGACAGTCGGACTGCCCCAAGGTGATTGTGACAATCACTTGGGCATGGTAGCTCGAATCGGTCCAGTCTTCACTCGTCTGTGATCTCGGATTCCGGTTTCTAAGTCTCTCCGAGGTCATTGACGGAAGTGGACTCGAGCAAACTTGGACGGTGTCCATCACGAGATTGAGCCAGTGGCACTCGAACGGAGTGCAAACCCGCCTTTCAATTGTCCTCGCGTATAGTCCCACGGCATCGTCTGGCCAGAGCGACTCGTGATTGCCCGGGCCAGACGGTCCGTTGCCACTGCACTGGCAGATCGTTGCCACCAAGCAGGCCATCGCGACCCGCGAAGAGATCAACCAGAAACGCACGTTCATGAGACCCTCCATGTACGCTGTTCTGAATCGCACCAAGTCGTACCTCTGCCGTCCATCCAACCTTCCATACGACGACGTCTCGGTAGCAATACAATTGGAGCGCCCCCTTATTCCTGTCAAAATCTGCAGATTATTTCCATGGCGACCACCGTTACGAACCTCTTGGCAGCAGAGGGCTCTTTCGGCAGATTGTATGATCCCGTGTGCACCCGAACCCGGGGCGGACCGCGGGCCGGTTTAATCAGGATCTTTTTGGGAAATTGTTGATTTTGCGAGCACCGGATGATGTTTTTGGGGTGATCGACGACACGCCATTCCCGTACTCACGATGACGACTAAAGCCTTTCATCCAATTCCACGAGTTCATGCAGAACTCACCCCATCCTCCGGCCGCCGCTTCGCCGCGATCATCTTCGACATGGGCAGCACCCTGCTCGAATACGACAACATTCCCTGGCCGACCCTCTACCGCATCTCCGTCGATGCCGTCTACGACCGTCTGGCCCGCCTCGGCCACAAGCCGCCGGAACGCGAAGCCCTGCACGAACGTTTCCAAAACTTGCTGGATCGTCGCCGTGCCCGAATCCACAATGGTCATCACGAATACCACATTGGCGACTTGCTGAGGACGCTCGCCCAAGCCAATGGGACACGCTTGCGGCGGGGCGAACTGAGCGCCCTCTGCGACGCCTACTATGCGCCCATCACACGCGCGGTCAGCGCCTACCCGGATGCGCGTCCGACCCTCGCGCGTCTCCACGGCGCCGGGTACACCATCGGCCTTCTCTCCAACACCTGCTTTCGCGCCGCCGACCACCAATACGACCTCGAGCGTTTCGGCCTCTGGCCGTTCTTCTCCGCCACGTTCTTCACCTCCAATGGCCGCTATCGCAAGCCCCACCCCGAACCATTCCGCGAAATCTGCCGCCGGTTGTCCGTCTCGCCAAAGCGCTGCCTGTACATCGGCGACCGTCAGAAGGAAGATGTGCAGGGCCCGCAGGGCGTCGGCATGCAGGCGGTCCTCGTCCGGCGCCCGCACCGCAAGTACGAACCCGGACTGACACAGTGCGCCGAAGTCACCACACTCCTGGAACTGATCGACCGTATTCCGCTAGACTGACGCCAGCCTTGCAGCTCACTTTACACGCCGCCGTGTGCCCCGGACCTTGGTCCGGGCGAGCGAAGCGAGCAAACCAACCCTGCAAACCACCCTAAGCGTTCCGCTAACAGAGGGACATTCGATCCCGCCCCGCCAATCCGAATCTCCCCTTGAGACTTCATCATCCTTGTGATATGTTCCACAACTTGCCCGGCAGCGGGCAGAGCCAATATTCGCTATCCGGACTTCACTGGGAGGGATCGTGGACAAGACCGAATTGCTGTTGAAAGCCCTTACCGAAGCTCATGGCGCACCGGGTCAGGAAGCCGCCGTTCGCCAGGTCATCATCGACCATCTGCCTTCCTACGCCAAAATCTCGACCGACCGTCTCGGCTCCCTCATCGCCGAAGTTCCGGGCAAGACGGAGATACCGCGCATCATGGTCGGTGCGCACATGGACGAGGTCGGCTGGCTGGTCCGCGAGATCACGAAGGACGGCTACATCAAGGTGCTTCCGCTCGGCGGTTGGTGGGGACATGTCATGCTCGCCCAGCGCGTCATGGTTCACTCCCGCAAAGGTCCGGTTCTCGGCGTCGTCGGCTCCGTCCCGCCGCACCTGCTCCCCGAGGAGAGCCGCAAGAAGGTCCTCGAACCGAAGGAGATGTACATCGATATCGGCGTGATGGGAAAGATCGCCGTGTCCAAGAAATACGGCATCCGCAAGGGTGATTTCGTCACCCCCGTGTCCGACTTTACCATTATGAGCGACCCGCGCCTCTACATGGCCAAGGCCTTCGACAACCGTATCGCCTGCGCGATCGTCACCGATGTCATCAACTCGGTCAAGCCGAAGACCCTGCCGGGAAGTGTGATCGGAGTCGCCAGCGTGCAGGAGGAAGTCGGCCTGCGCGGCGCGGGAACCGCCGCTTATCAGACCCGTCCCGATGCCGCCATCATCGTCGACACCGGTATCGCCAAGGACACCCCCGGCGCCGAAGCCGGCGCCGACGAAAAACTCGGGACCGGCGTCTCCATCGATGTCTTCGATGCCGGCATGATCCCCAACAACAAGTTTCTCCAGTTGGTGATCGACACCGCCGAGAAATCGAAGATCAAATACCACCTGACCTCGATAGATCGCGGCGCGACCGATGCCGGGCGCGTGCACATCTCGCGCTCTGGCGTGCCGGCCATCTCCATCGGCCCTTCGGTGCGCTACATCCACTCCCACAACGCCATCTTTGCGCGTCCGGATTACGACGCCACGCTGAAGCTCACCCTGGCCCTGCTCAAGCGCCTCGATGCGCCCACCGTGGCGTCCTTCACCGATCTCGCCGGAGGCGGCGCCAGGCGCGCGGGACGGAAGGCGCGATAATGCCGGTGCGGTTCTTCGATACGCGCCAGCGCGCGCTGGTGGACTTCGATCCGGTCCATGCCGGCGAAGCGCGGCTCTACACCTGCGGGCCGACCGTTTACAACCTCGCGCACATCGGCAATTTCCGGACGTTCCTCTTCGAGGACATCCTGCGCCGTCATTTGAAGAACCGCGGCTACAAAGTCACCCAGGTCATGAACCTGACCGACATCGACGACAAGATCATCAAGGCCTGCCGCACACAGGGCGTGTCGCTCTCAGACTTTACCGGCCCCTACAAGCAGGCATTCTTCGAGGACATCGACGCCCTGCGCATGGAACGCGCCGAGCACTACCCGGAAGCGACCACCCATGTCCCCGAAATGGTCGAGATGGTCAAGGCGCTGTTGGCCAACGAGCATGCCTACAAGGCCGACGATGGCTCGCTTTACTTCCGCATCGCCTCGTTCCCGCGCTACGGCGAACTCTCGCACATGGACCTGTCGCAATTGAAAGCGGGCGCGCGCGTGAGCTCCGACGAGTACGAAAAGGACGCCGTCTCGGACTTCGCCCTATGGAAGGCGTGGGATGCCGACGATGGCGCGGTCTTCTGGGAAACCGAGCTGGGCAAGGGACGGCCCGGCTGGCATCTCGAGTGCTCGGCCATGTCGATTAAGTACCTCGGCAACCCGTTCGACATTCACACCGGTGGCGTCGACAACATTTTCCCCCACCACGAAAACGAAATCGCGCAGACCATCGCCGCGACCGGGAAAGCATTCGCCAATTACTGGCTCCACGCCGAACATCTCATCGTCGAGGGACGCAAGATGGCCAAGTCCCTCGGCAATTTCTTCACCCTGCGCGACCTCACCGCCAAAGGGTACTCGCCCGTGGCGGTGCGCTACCTTTTGATCTCGACTCACTACCGCCAGCAATTGAACTTCACCTTCGATGGGCTCGATGCCGCACGCGCCGCGATCGGCCGCCTCCGCGATTTCAATCGCCGTCTGACCGAGGTCGCCAATGATGGTCCAGGCCATGGAGACTTCGCCGATCTGGTGAACGAAACCCGCGAGCAGTTCAACGCGCACCTCGACAACGACCTTAATGTCTCCGGCGCGCTGGGCGTCCTGTTCGACTTCGTTCGCGATGCAAACCGGCGTCTCGATGCCAATGCCGCCGACCGGACCGATGCTGCCCGCGCGCTTGACCTGATGGCGGAATTCGATCGCATCCTCGGTGTGCTCGAAGAAGACAAGCCCGCCGCCTCCGATGACGCCGAGATTGACCAGTTGATCAAAGAGCGCAACGACGCCCGTGCCTCCAAAAACTGGGCCCGCTCCGATGAAATCCGTGTCCTGCTCGACCAGCGCGGCATCATCCTCGAAGACACCCCCGGCGGCACCCGCTGGAAACGCCGCATCTAAAGGAATGACCGCGCGCAGGGAGGGCGAGGCTCCTGTCCTAGATCCCGTGAAGCGGGACCGAGCCCGCGGCCGCATCAGAATTCGCCCCATGAACGAGACTCGCCAGGGTTGCTCCTTCGCTCTGTAGCCCGACCCCTTGTGGGTCGGGTCCGGTCGTTGTCGGGGGCCCCGCACCGGAAACGTCACATGGCATGAGGCGCTGCCCTGCGCCGGGAGTTCCCGACCTGCGGCCCGTCTGTTATTCCGACTTCACCCCCCTCTCCCCCCGCGTTTCTTGCGGGGTGAGAGGGTCGGGGTGAGGGGGGAAACCCGACACGAGAGACCTGTCATTCTCTTTTCCCAGCACACGATCAAACGCCCCCAACCCTTGATTTTGCCCCTCCCATCACATAGGATTCATTTCTTGCGAGACCAGGCCCAACTGGCCAATTCCGGGGAGGATAGATGATTCGCTTCAACGTCGACGACCGCCAACAGCCGATCCGCGACATGGTTCGCGACTTCGCGCAAAAAGAAATCGTGCCGATTGCCCAGGAACTCGACCGGCGGCCGGAGCCGCAGGCGTTCCCCTTCGATTACTACCGGAAACTGGCCAAGGCGGGGTTCATCGGCTACCCGCTGCCGAAAGAATACGGCGGGCAGGGGAAGTCTTCGATCGAGTACACCACGCTCTGCGAGGAAATCACCTACTGGGACCCGCCGTCCTGCCTTTTGTCGGCGGTCGCCGTCCTGGCGAGCGACCCGATCGCCATGTTCGGTTCCGAGGAGCAAAAGAAAAAGTACCTGCCCAAGTGCATCTCTGGCGAGATCGTTCCCGCCTTTGCGCTGACCGAACCCAACGCCGGCTCCGATGCCGCCAACCAGACCACCGAAGCGAAGATCGTTGACGGCCACTACGTCATCAATGGCGAGAAGATCTTCATCATGCACGGCGATGTCGCCAACCTGTTTGTGGTTTTCGGCAAGGTAAACGAAGAGGGAGTGCGCGATAAGATCTCCGCCTGGATCGTGGAGGACAACGGCCACAACGGCATCCGCAAAGAAACCCTCAAGCACAAGATGGGCATGCGCGCCGCGACCACCGGACGCATCTGGCTGAAAGACGTCAAGGTCCCGATGGCCAACATGCTCGGCGAACGGGGGAAGGGGTTCCGGTTCGCCATGGGCACGCTCGACACCGCCCGCATCGGGGTGGCCGCCCAGGGCCTCGGCATCGCCGAACGCGCCCTTGATGAATCGATTGACTACGCGAAAAAACGCCAGGCCTTCGGCGCCCCCATCGCCAAACTGCAGGCCATCCAGTGGATGATCGCCGACATGTGCTGCCGGGTCGAAGCCGCACGCGGCCTCGTCTACCGCGCCGCCCAATTGAAGGACAAAGGCGAGCGGTTCGGACTCGAAGCGTCCATGGCCAAGCTCTACGCCACCGAGGCCGCCCGTTTCTGCGTCGACCGCGCGATGCAAATCCATGCCGGCTACGGCTACATCGGCGAATTCTCAATCATCGAAAAACTCTACCGCGACCAGCGCATCACCGAAATCTACGAGGGCACTTCCGAGATTCAGCGGCTGGTCATCGCCAGCACGCTCCTGCGCTGATTCCGATTCCGCGCGGCCATGCCATGGGGGCGGGTCTCCGACCCGCCCCTCGCTTTAAAGGAAGGACCAGCATAATGACCAACGCCCTCCAGACCATCCGCATCGGCCAATGGACCATCGCCGGTTTCGTCGAAAGCGAATTCGCCCTCGATGGCGGGTCGATGTTCGGCGTCATTCCCCGCATGATGTGGCAGAAACTGATTCCCCCCGATGCCGAAAACCGGGTGGCGATGGTCGCGAATGTCTTCGTGGTCGATACCGGCGACCGGCGCATTGTCCTGGACACCGGTCTCGGCGATTCCCTCTCCGAATTCGACCGCAAAGTCTACGCGCCGAAAGGCCCCTCACGGATGGACGCTGCCCTGCACGCCAATGGCACACCGCCCGATTCCATCACCGACGTGATCCTCACCCACCTCCATACCGACCATTCCAATGGCGCGTTCGTCGGCGATCCGGATGCCCCCGGCCTGCGCTTCCCCAATGCCACGCACCATGTCCAGAAGCAGGAATGGGAAGACGCGATGACCCCCAACGAACGCACCGATGCGGTCTATATCCGGCATCGTCTGCAGCGTATCGCCGACAGCGGAAATCTCCGGTTGTTCGATGGGGAAGCCGTCATCACCCCCGGGGTGAGCGTCCAGCGGACCGGCGGACACACGCGCGGCCACCAGACCGTCGAGGTGCGCGCCGGGGATGAACGCTTCGTCTACTTCGCCGATCTCGTGCCGACCCGCTTCCACCTCAAAGGACCCTGGGTCGCCGCGGTGGATCTGTTTCCCCTCGACACGATGAAGGCCAAACGCGCCCTCCTCGCGGACTGCTGCGACACCAAGACCATCATTGGATTCGACCACGATGCCGGTGTGATCTTCGGCCGCCTCGTCCAGAAACAAAAGTGGATGGATGTGGTCCCCGTCGATGTCGCCACCAAACCCATCCCATGACCGCACCGGCCGTGCGATCGGCGCCGAGCAGCATTTGCCCCCGACAATCCCGTAGGGGCGGGTCTGAGAC
>JBFMFQ010000170.1:0-7790 GCA_040752075.1 Candidatus Zixiibacteriota bacterium
TGGTGAGCGCAACCCCCCACCATACGTCACCTCGCTATGTGTCATCCCGAACCCCGGCGGCTTTATGTCGGGGTGAGGGATATGCTGTTTGCGCAGAGACAGCACAGAGAAACAGCATATCCTTCGGCCTCGCGCCTCCGGCGCTGCGCCTCAGGATGACGAATAGTGTGGGGTGATTGATTGTGGGGGCGGGTCTCAGACCTCCCCTACGGCGCGGCATTGCGACCGCCGTCGCCGTGGTGGGTGCGAGCACGCACCCTACTGGGTGGTGAGAAGCCAGGGGGCGAGGCGGGTGATGTGGCGGAGGGATTGATCGTAGAGGACCGAGTCCTGGCGCTGGGTGGCGATGCTGGCGCGGATGTGCCAGGCGGTGATGGCGAACGAGTCGATGGCGAGGGCGGAATCGGTGTAGGCCAGCGCGCGGTCGGGATCGCCATGACGGTAGAGGAGATCGGCGATGAACTGATCGGGGGTGGCGAAGTCGCCGGGTCCGTCGCGTTTGACCCTCGTGATGCAGGCCATCGCGGAGTCGATGTTGTCGCCGATTGAATAGTTGAATGCCTGATTGATGTCCTGCGCCAGATCGATGGTCGGCCAGACTTCATCGGGCTTGTTGTATGGTCCCTTGCGCTTGTGCACGGCCAGCAGACGGCCGAGTTGCGGCGCGGAATAGAGACTGGCATAGTAATTCTGGCGGAACTCTGAGTGCAACATGAGGGCGCGCTCGGCGGGGGCGCTGGGCTTGTGGCCGGTGGAGAAGAGAATGTAGTCGGGGTCGGCTTCCATCAAATAGGTGGCGTTGAAGTTGCGTTCGCGCCAGGTCGAGACATTGCCGGGGATCGACTCGGGGTGGCGGGCGATGGTCGAGTCGGTTAGCCCGAGCATGTCGATCACTCGGTGGCCGCGAAGATCGTAGGAGAGCCGCCCGATGGTCGAGGCGGCGATGGAGAACTGGCGCGGGTCGGTCTGCTTTAAGTACGACGCGACGGTCGCCATCTTCTGGATCAGGCCGCGTTCCATGCCCCAGATGTAAGTTAATGGTTCGCGCGGAATGAAGAATGACCATGCGGCGATGCCGATTGCGACAACCGTGGCGGGCCAGTGAGCGGCGATCTTCGGGAATACCCGCCGTGCGATGGATCCGACCCCGATCAGAGCGGTGAGGAGAAGCGGCAAATGCACCGGGGCGAAGAACCGTTGCGCCTTAAGAACATCGCCGCCGACCATCGTGATGTAGATCGTGTAGACCAGCCAGAAGACGAGCCACAAACGCCAGTGTCCGGAAAGCACCGTCATGGCCGCGACCCCGAGCAATGCGACCGCGCCGTAGAGGCCGTACTCCTTGAGATAGAGCCAGGTGTACTCGAGGCCGCTTTGGATGTATTCCCAAGCCAGGCCGGTCTTGGCGTAAAACGGGTTCGGCAAAAGCGAGCCATAGTAGATCAGTTTGAATGCGGCAAAGGGCGCCAGGAGAAGCGCGCCGATCGCGGCCAGCCGTAATGCGCTCTTTGCGCCATCGCCCCAGAGCCACTCCCCTGCCAGGATAATCACCCAGACAAGGCCGCCTTCGGGGCGTGTGAGCGAGGCCAAAACGAGAAACGGGACGAGCCAGTTGGGGCGGACGGTCCAGGCATACAGGGCGCCGACTGCGAGGGCGGCGAAAAAGACGGTCTCGAGGCCGGAAACCGCCCAGTACGCCAGCGAGCCATTGGCGGCAAGCGCCACTGTCGCGGCGATGCCGGGTATCACGCCATTGCCGAGGCCCGCCGTCTGCCAGGCGCGGCGTGTGGCGAACGCGGCAAGGGCCAGAAGTCCGACGGCGGAGGCGATGCCGAACGCCTTGGCGACCGTGTCGAAATCAAAACCGAGTTTGCCGCCGAGGATGAGGAGGATCACCCAGAGGAAGTTGGTGTACCCCTCCACCCTCTCCCCTGTGTTGAAGACCAGCCCATGGCCATCGAGCGCGTTTTGGGCATAGCGGTACGAGATGTAAGCATCGTCCTGTGTGAACCAGAGCGCGCGCATCTGGGTGATCATGATGACGGCGGCAATGGCGAGACCGGCGATGAGCAGGGCGTTTTGGAAAGCCGCGGACTGGCCCATCGAGGGACGCCGGGGTTTTGGTGGTTGTTGCCGGGGCTTGGGCATCGCTGGTGTCGATGTCGGTCAGTCGAGGTGAGGGACCGTGTCCGGGGGCAATGAATGCAGAATTCTCGGGGAGGGCAACGGTTGTCGGGGGGCTCCGGCCGGGAGAGGGCGAGCCAAGTAGGGCAGGAGCACGGCGCGGGCTTTATCGCGCCGGGCTCCTGACTGACACGCCTCCCCGCGCATAAAGCCGCGCGGGGAGAGGGAGGAAAGCCGGTGCCGGATCACAAGGGCCCGGGCTACAGGGTCTGTTGAAAAACCTGCGTCGTTCGGGTAACCGAAACAACTCGGAACGGGATTGCTTCGTCGCTCCGTCCCGCCCTTGGCGGGACTGCGCTTCTCGCGATGTCTTGGAGTTGCTGGTCATTGCGAGCGAAGCGAAGCAATCCCGACCCAAGCGGGTCAACCCCCCGTCAACCCGCGTTTTGAACAGGCCCTAGAGCGGGGGGCTTGAGTTACTCCGGGGCGGTGGCGACTGGGGACTTGTCGAATTCGGGGACGGCCATGGCCTCGGGTTCAGAGGCGCTCATGCTTTCCGACAGCACAACAATGTCGACACGGCGGTTTTTGGCCATGCCCTCGGGGGAGTCATTCGGCGACAGGGGCCGGAATTCGCCGAAGCCGAGGGCGCTGACGCGTTCCGGTGGCAGGCCGACGGTGTCGACCATGAAGCGCAGGACCGAGGTCGCGCGTGCGGTGGAGAGCTCCCAGTTTGACGGGAAGCGGGGGGTGTGGATGGGGCGGGGGTCGGTGTGCCCCTCAACACGAATGTGGTTGTTGGTCTTTTTGATGTCTGAGCCGACGGCGCGCAGGACATCGCGGGCGCTGGCGGTCAGATCGGCTTGACCGTCTTCGAAAAGCGCGCCCTCCATGATGTGGATCACCAGCCCGCGATCGGTGAGCACCGAGTAGACCGCCAGTCCGAGGTTGCCCTCACGGACGCTGCGATCCAGGTCCCGCTGAACCATCTTGAGTCCTTCGCGGTCGAGCGGTCCGCCGCCCACCCCATCGGTCGCCTCCAGAATTTCGCGCTCCTCAAGCGCCATCTCCTTTCCCTTCAGAACCCCGGAAAGGGCATTGGACATATTTTCGAATCGCGCGGCATCGATGCGCGACATCGAGTACATCACGATGAAAAACGCGAGCAAAAGCGTGATCAGGTCGGCATAGGTGAGCAGCCACCGTTCGTGGTTCTCGGCCGGTTCTGTGCGTCTTCGTCCTCTTCGCATGATCCAGTACCTGTCATGCATCCGCGGGGCGGTCTTTCGGCTTCAGGAATGACATCAGTTTGTTGCGCACGACACGCGGGTTTTCACCGGACTGAATGGCGGTGGCGCCCTGCACCACCAGGCCGAGTGTGAGCATTTCTTCGTCGTGACGGAACCGCAGTTTGTCGGCGATTGGCAGGTAAAGCAGGTTGGCCAGCCCGACACCCCAGAGGGTTGCGATGAACGCGGCCGCGATGCTCGAGGCCATCTTGGCGGGGTCGGCGGTATTGGCCAGGGTGTGAATCAGCCCCAGCACGGTGCCCAGGATGCCCATGGTTGGCGAGAAGCCGCCCATCTTGGTGAAGAGGCTGATGCCGTTTTTGTGACGGTCCTCGATGTTGGCGACCTCGTTTTCGAGGACATGAGAAAGCACGGTGACTTCGGTGCCGTCAATTACGAGTTGCATCGCGTTTTTGAAGAACGGGTCGCGTATGGTGGCGACGTCCTTTTCCAATCCGAGAACGCCTTCGCGGCGTGCGCGTTCGGCCATCTTCACAATTTGTTCGATGGTGTCCATCGGATCGGGCGATTTGCCGAACATGGCGATTCGCATGTAGCGGGGAATCTCGAGCAAGGTTTCGAAGGAGGTTGTCACCATCGAGGCGCCGAGGGTGCCGCCGATGACGATCATGAGCGCCGGCCCCTGGAAGACGGAGGAGAGATGCCCGCCCTCGAGGACGAAGCCGGCGGCGATGGCCGCCACGCCGAGGATGAGTCCGCCGATGGTTGCAATATCCATAGAAGCCGGATAGTCCCTTCCGGCCGAGGCGTGACGCCGGGCCGCAGTTACCCCCTTCTCCCTTATCGGCTTGCCGGTCAATGCCATTAATCCGCAGTGTGGCAGACGGTTAGATTGTGACGCGGAGGGCGCAAATCCGGTTTGTCGGTTCCGCCGGACTCGCTACCTTCCCGAAAGGAAGAACAGCGAGGCGAAAATGGGAAATCGGGGTGATATGAGACGAGTTTCGAGTCTGATCGCCGGGAAGCCGGTTGTTGGAACGAGGGCACATGAAGTCCGGGCGCCTTATGACGGGCGGGTGGTCACCGAAGCATCGATGGGCGATCGCGCGATGCTGAACTCAGCCATTTCAGTCGCGCTGTCGGCGTGCGAGGTGATGCGCCGGATGCGGCCCTTTGAGCGGGCCGCCATCCTGGAAAGGTTCGCGGAGTTGGCGGCGGAGTGCCGTGAGGAGTTCGCCACGATGCTCTGCGAAGAGGCGGGAAAGCCGGTCGGGTTGGGATTGCAGGAAGCGGATCGCTGTGTGGCGACGATCCGCGATGCCGCCTACTGGGCGGCGCATCCGGTCAGCGAACTCCTGCCGCTGGACGGAGTGGTTCACGGCACGGGACGGCAGGGGATCCTTAAGCGGTTTCCGATCGGGGCCGTCGCGGCGATTACGCCTTTCAACTTCCCGCTCAACCTGGTCGCGCACAAGATGGCGCCGGCGATTGCCGCGGGATGCCCGATGGTGCTCAAGCCGGCATCGCAGACGCCATCCTGCGCGGTGCGTATGGCGGAACTGGCGATCGCGGCCGGTGTGCCACCGGAGGGCATCAATGTCGTGCTCGCTTCTGGCGCTGATGCAGAATTGCTCGTTACAGATGAGAGAATCCGGATGGTCACATTCACCGGCTCCGCCGAAGTCGGCTGGGGGATCAAGGCAAGGTGCGGGAAGAAGAAGGTGGCCCTGGAATTGGGCGGCAATGCCGGCGCGATTGTCGAACGGGACGCGGATCTGCCGTATGCCGCCCAGCGCGTCGCTATGGGGGGATTCGCCTATGCCGGGCAATCGTGCATAAGCGTGCAGCGGGTCTTTGTGCAGGAGAGCGTCGCGCCGGAGTTCGAGGCGGCGCTGGTTGCGGCGGCTGATGCGATGATCGCGGGAGACCCGGCCGATCCGGCGACGATGTGCGGGCCATTGATAGACGCGGCCAATGCGGCGCGGGTTGAACAGTGGATTGCCGCCGCGGTCAAGCGCGGCGCTCGAGTGCTGGCGGGCGGGACGCGTGCCGGGTCGGTGGTCCGGCCGACGGTGCTGGCCAATGCGCCCGCCGATTGCGATGTCAATTGCTCCGAGGTGTTCGGGCCGGTTGTGACGGTGACGCGTTATCGGGAGTTCGACGAGGCGCTCGCGATGGTGAATGACACGCATTTCGGGTTGCAGGCGGGGGTGTTCACGAATGACCTGCGATTGGTGTGGAGGGCGTACGAGGAGATCGAGACGGGCGGGGTGATTCACAACGATGTGCCCACTTTTCGTGTCGATGCGATGCCGTATGGGGGAATCAAGGATTCGGGGATGGGGCGCGAGGGAGCGCGTTGGGCGATCGAGGAGATGACCGAGCCGAAGCTGCTGGTGTTGAAGGTGGGGTGAGGGAAGTTGGGCACGGGAGCAAAAAGCATATCCCTCACCCCGGCATAAAGCCGCCGGGGTTCGGGATGACACCTTCATGGGTTCTCAGGACTAATCTAACCCACGGTGTCATCCTGAGGAGCGGAGCGTCGAAGGATCTGCTTTTCGATTTGGACAGGACAGAGTCATGCCGGTGCCTGTACTGACAATTGGGAAGACGCGCCTGGAGATGGTGCGTGGGGATATCACGTTGGAGAAGACTGCGGCCATCGTGAACGCGGCCAATTCTTTTTTGCGCGGGGGCGGCGGGGTTGATGGCGCGATTCACCATGCGGGCGGGCCATCCATCATGGAGGAGTGCCGCAAGATCGGTCGATGCCCGACCGGGAAGGCGGTGATCACCGGTGCCGGGAAGTTGAAGGCGAAGTGGGTAATTCATGCGGTGGGGCCGATCTACGGCGGGTTGCGAAGCGATGCCGACCAGTTGACATCGGCGTATCGCGAGAGCATGGAACGGGCACGTGAAGTCGGAGCGCGCTCGATCGCGTTTCCGTCGATATCGACCGGGGCGTATGGGTACCCGATTCGCGAAGCAACCCCTATTGCGATCAATGCGGTTTCCGAGCAGGTGCGGGCGCATCCGGAGGCGTTTGATCTGATCCGGTTCGTGTTGTTTTCGGACGCGGATTATGCGGCGTATTTTGAGGAGTTTGGGAAGCGGGGGGCGGTGCGGAAGTAGGGCACTTGGAACCTTTGATGCCACGGGTCTTTAGACCCGTGGTCTTTTGTACGTGGCCGGACACGATGAGACTACACGCCCGAACAACCTTGATGTCCATGGCAACCCTTGACGGGGAGAACGAATTCCCGCTTTCGTGGGAATGGAATTGCTACACATGCCCGCCACGAGTAGTAATGAACTTAGTCATGCCATGCATGAGCAAGGACTCTAACGACTGAAGTCGTTACTACGGCGCTACGAAGCGACGAGTTGCTTCCCGGCCGGACGCTCGGCAGGATTTTGTTTCCGCAGTGAGTGCGGCGTTGGTCTGAACCGAAAAGGTCGCGCACGGCAAGCCGTGCGCCTACGCGTGGCAAGAGACCGCTGCATATTCGTAGGGGCGGGTCTGAGACCCGCCCCTACGGATGTGCCGACGATTGAGAAATCCAGACTGAGTATTACAGATTGGCGATAATCCGGTCGGCGTAGGCCGTGGTGCCGACTTTTTGCGCGCCTTCCATTTGGCGGGCGAGATCGTAGGTGACGATCTTTTCGCCGATGGTCTTGGCGACCGCGTTTTCGATCATCGTTCCGGCTTCGGCCCAGCCGAGGTACTCGAGCATCATCACCGCGGAGAGCAGAAGCGATCCGGGGTTGATGACGTCCTTGTCGGCGTACTTTGGCGCGGTGCCGTGGGTGGCTTCGAAGAGCGCGATGAAGTCGCCGATGTTGGCGCCGGGTGCCATGCCCAGGCCGCCGACTTGCGCGGCGCAGGCATCGGAGAGGTAGTCGCCATTTAGGTTCGGCGTGGCGACGACATCGTACTCGTCCGGACGGGTCAGGATCTGCTGGAACATGGAATCGGCAATGCGATCCTTGATCACGATCTTGCCCGGGGGCACCGCGCCGCCGTGCAGTTTCGCGACCTCGTCTTCGGTCACGGTGATGTTGCCGAACTCCTTTTTCGCGAGGGCGTAACCCCAGTCGCGGAAGGCGCCCTCGGTGTACTTCATGATGTTGCCCTTGTGCACCAGGGTCACCGACGGCCGCTTGTGATCGATGGCGTACTTGATGGCCTTGCGCACCAGGCGCTGGGAACCGTGGACCGACATCGGCTTGATGCCGATGCCGGAGTCGGGGCGGATCTTCGCCTTCATTTTCGTGGTGAGGAACTTGATGACGTCTTTGGCTTCCTTGGTCCCCTTCGCCCACTCGATGCCGGCGTAGACATCCTCGGTGTTCTCGCGGAAGATGACGATGTTCATCGCCTCGGGGCGTTTGACCGGCGCGGGCACGCCGTTG
>JBFMFQ010000171.1:0-7773 GCA_040752075.1 Candidatus Zixiibacteriota bacterium
GATCTGCGGTGCTCTAGCGGGGCACGGAATGGGAGTTGACAGGCTCGTCTTGTTCTCCGCGCAGTGCTTCCAGAGCTTCGCGTGCGGCCTGCTGCTCGGCGTCCTTCTTGTTGGTGCCGACCCCATGGCCGATGACACGGCCGTTGGTGTGGACCGCGACGGTGAAGACTTTTTCGTGATCGGGGCCGGTTTCGTTGATGACCTCATAGCGGGGCAGGCCCTGTCCCTGGCCCTGGAGATACTCGAGCAGGTCACCTTTGAAGTTGACGTTCATGATGCGGGAATCGTTGCTGTCGAAGTGATCCAGAACGATTCGTTGGATCAGGTCGGTGGCGGCATCGATACCGCCATCGAGGTAGACCGCCCCGATCACGGCTTCGAGGACATCCGACAGGATGGAGGAACGCTGTCGTCCTCCGGCACGGTCCTCCTCCGGCGAGAGGTGTATGAACTCGCCGAGGCGTTCGCGCCGGGCCACCTTGGTCAGGGTTTTGACATTGACGAGGGAGGCCTTGGCTTTGGTCAGTTCGCCCTCGCTGTAATCGGGATGCTCGAGGAAAAGGGCCTTGGCCACGACGAGACCGAGGACGGAATCACCGAGAAACTCAAGGCGTTCGTAAGTGACCGATGAGTTGTTTGTGTTGGCGTGAGACCGGTGAGTCAGGGCTTCGCGGAGCAGGCCGGGGTCCCGGAAGCGGTAGCCGAAGATGGAATCCGCCTGGGGTCTCCCGGTACTCGCGTGCGGCAAACGCCGCCAGAGTTTGGACCAGAAGGACATTTGGTGCTCTTTCGTTGTGCGGGCGGTCGGGGCGCGGCGTGGCTCTGGCGTGCGGTCGGAAAACCCCATCCGATTCCTGGATCTTTGCCCAGAAGCCGGAAGCGATCTCTGGCGATCACCTGGCAGAGCGGCCCTTGTTGACCCGGCCGCATGGATCCGCGGGTTAGACGATAATCAATTCTCCTCGAATCGCGCCGCAACAAGTGTGCTGTTGTGTCCGCCGAAGCCAAAGGAATTGGAGATGGCAATCCGGACGGGATGCTGCACGGCCTTGTTGGGTGTGTAGTTGAGATCGCACTTCGGGTCCTGCTCCTCCAGATTAATTGTCGGATGAATCGTGCCGGTCTGGAGTTGCTTGACGGTGGCGACGAGTTCGGCGGCGGCGGCGGCGCCGAGGAGGTGGCCGATCATGGACTTGGTGGAATTGGCCACCACCCGGCGGGCATGGTCACCGAAGACGGACTTGATGGCGTCGGTTTCGGCGATGTCGCCCAAATCGGTCGAGGTCCCGTGAGTATTGATATAGTCGACATCCGCGGGCTGGATGCCGGCATCGGACAAGGCCGCGCGCATGGCGCGTGCCGCGCCCTCGCCCTGCGGGGCCGGCGCCGTGATATGGTGTGCGTCGGCGGACATCCCGGCGCCCAGAATCTCGGCCAGGACCGGCGCGCCGCGTTTGACGGCATGTTCGAGGGATTCGAGTACCAGGATCCCGGCACCTTCTCCCATGACGAAACCGTCGCGGTTGGCATCAAACGGACGCGACGCGCGCGCGGGTTCGTCGTTGCGGGTCGAGATGGCGCGCGCCGAGCAGAACCCGGCCAGCGAAGCGGGTGTAATGGTCGCCTCGGCGCCTCCGGTGATCATCATGTCGGCATCGCCGCGCTCGATTATGCGGGCGGCGTCGGCGATGGCATGCGCCGCGGACGCGCAGGCGGAGACGGTCGCGTAATTCGGACCGCGCAGCCCGTGACGCAGGGACACAAGCCCGGCGCACATGTCGATGATCATCATCGGTATGAAAAACGGCGAAACGCGTCCCGGTCCCTGGCTGAGCAGCGCCTGGTGCTGCTTTTCGAATGTGTCGATGCCGCCGATGCCGGAGCCGATGACCACGCCGCAGCGGTTGCGGTCCAACTGCTCGAAGTTGAGCCCGGCATGGCGAATCGCCTCCTCGGCGGCGGCGAGGGCGAGCAGTTGCGCACGGTCCAGGCGCCGCAGTTCCTTTTTGTCCGCCACGTTGCTGAAGTCGATGTCCTTGACTTCGCAGGCGATGCGGGTGGAAAACTGCGTGGCATCGAAGCGGGTGATGGGACCCGCTCCGGAGCGGCCCTCGACCAGGGCTTTCCAATAGTCATCGAGATTGTTGCCGTTGGGAGCAACAATCCCCATGCCCGTAATCACAATCCGCTGACGCGGGCGTCCGTTTTCTCGGTACAGTTTCATGGTGTTGCCCGATTCCGGTCAAAGGCGTCACCATCGTGACGGTGAATCAGTTTTCCTGCCCGACTTTGTTTTTCTCGATGTAGTCGATGGCGGCCTTGACGGTGGAGATCTTTTCCGCTTCCTCGTCGGGAATCTCCATCCCGAATTCCTCTTCGAGCGCCATCACCAATTCGACGGTATCGAGGGAGTCCGCCCCCAAATCATCGATAAACGAGGCTTCCTCGGTGACCTGTTCCGGGTTAACGCCGAGTTGATCGACGATGATCTTCTTGACACGTTCTGTTACCGACGACATTGACAATCCTCCCATTCTAATGCCGAATGTTCCTTCAATTGCCACTGGGGCCGCGCTGAGTAAACCAAAAAGGGCGTCGCGGGGCAACCACAAAATCCGCACCCGCCGGCCCATCGGCGCCCGCAAGTTCATACCACTGAACCGGATTGTCCGACTTCCGCGAGGTCACGGCATGAGTCTCCGAGGTTTGATTCATGCGGTGACGAGGCCGCCATCGACCCGGATCACCTGCCCGGTGATGTAGGCGGCCCGGGGCGAGGCCAGGAATGCGACCAGGGACCCCACGTCCCCGGCGGACCCGAAGCGTCCGAGAGGAATCTTCTCGAGATACTTCTGGCGGACGGCCTCGGGGAGGGCTCCGGTCATGTCGGTTTCGATGAATCCCGGGGCGATGGCGTTGACGGTGATATTGCGTGAGGCCAACTCCAGCGCCATCGATTTGGTCAGGCCGATCAGGCCCGCCTTGGAGGCGACGTAGTTGGCCTGGCCGGCGTTGCCGGTCTCGCCCACGACGCTTGCGATATTGATGATGCGTCCCCAGCGCGCCTTCATCATGGTGCGCGCGCAGCGGCGCGAGAGCTCGAAGGCGGCGGTCAGATTGACGGCGAGCACCGTGGTGAAGTCATCGACACTCATCCGGATGAGCAGGCCATCGCGGTTGATGCCCGCGTTGTTGACGAGGATGTCGACGGCTCCCCACTGCTCTTCGATTCGCTTCAGGATGCCTTCCGCAAAATCGGGCGTGGCGAGGTCGGCCTGAATCGGCAGCGCCTCTCCCCCGCGATCGCGAATCGCGGCCGCCTCGCGGTTCAATAATTCCGGATCGCGTCCGACGATCGCCACCCGGTGCGAGTCGGCGGCCAGCGCCGCGGCGATGGCCGCGCCGATGCCGCGTGTGCCGCCGGTCACCAGCGCGGTGCGGGTGGCGGAGCCGGCCAATGAATTCGCCACCTGATTCTCTTGCACGGCGGGTTGTGACATTTCGAGCCTCCCTGCCTGTTGGCCGATGACCGGGTGGGGTCAGTCGGGTGTGACGGGCGCGTTGGCGAACAGGGCCTGGAAATCGGCGACGGTGTCGAGCGAGAACAATTTCGCGCCGCTGAGAACGTTTTTCGCCAGCCCGTTAAGCACCTTTTTCGGCCCCAGTTCGACGGCGGCGCTGACTTCCATTTCGGCCATGCGCTGCATGGTCGGAAACCAGAGGACGGGCGAGGTGAGTTGCGCGATCAGATTCTGGCGGATCCGCTGTCCGGAGGCCTCGGGCCGGGCGGTGACATTCAGGATCACGGGTGTGTGCGCGTCCTTAAACTCGATGGCATCGAGCACGGGCTTTAAGTTTTCGGGCGCGGGGTGCATGAGCGGCGAGTGAAACGCGCCGCCGACGGCGAGCGGAATGACGCGCTTGGCGCCGGCTTCCGAGGCGAGTTTTGATGCCGCGGCGACGCCGGCCCGGTCGCCGGAGATGGCGATCTGGGCGGCGGCGTTGTAATTGGCCGCGACCACGACGCCATCGCCGGAGGCGCGTTCGCAGACTTTGACGACCGTGCCGTAGTCGAGGCCCAGCACCGCGGCCATGGTGCCCGGGTTTTGTTCGCAGGCTTCCTGCATGAAGCGGGCGCGCTCACGCACCGCCCGGAGTCCATCGGCGAACGTGAGCACCCCGGAGGCCACGAGCGCGGGATATTCACCGAGGGAATGTCCGGCGGTGACATCAAACAACTGACCGCGTTCGCGCGCCAGTTCGAACGCGACGCAGGAGTGGACGAAGATGGCCGGCTGCGTGTTGACGGTCTGGACGAGCGATTCCTCCGGACCTTCGAACGACAGGCGCGCGATGTCGAAGCCGAGGATATCGTTGGCCTGGGCGTACAGCGCCTTCGCCCGGGGGAAGGCATCGTGCAGGTCGCGGCCCATGCCGACGTACTGCGACGCCTGACCGGGAAACAGAAGCGCGGTCGGGGTCATAAGCGATCTCACAAGCGATAGAGAGCGGCGCCCCATACCAGCCCGCCGCCGAACGCCACGGAGAGCACCAGGGACCCTTGTTTGATGAGACCGTTGCGGCGCGCCTCATCGAGCGCGATGGGAACGGACGCCGAGGACGTGTTGCCGTAACGTTCGATGTTCGAGTACACGCGCTCGGGCGGAACATCGAGGCGCTTGCGCAGGGCTTCGATGATCCGGTTGTTCGCCTGGTGCGGGATGACCATGTCGATGTCGGACGGCTTGACGCCGGCCTCATGGATGACGCGCTCGGCGGCGTCCGCCATCTCACGCACCGCGAGTTTAAAGATCTCCCGTCCATCCATTCTGATGAAGCGCCCGGGTGAATCGACGGTTTCGGTGGTCAGCCGCGCGCGTGAGCCGCCCAGCGGGATGTGGAGGAGGTCCTTGTATTGACCGTCGCCGGAGAGGTAGGTGGCGAGGATGCTGCGCGCGGGATTGCCGGTGTCGTTGCGCGACACAATGGCCGCTCCGGCGCCATCGCCGAACAGGACGCAGGTGCCGCGGTCCTGGTAATTGGTGATGGAGGAGAGCCATTCGACGCCGCAGACGAGAACGTGGCGGTACTGCCCGCACATCACGAACGCGCGCGCGATGGAAACGCCGTAGAGAAATCCGGTGCAGGCGGCGACCACGTCCATGAGCGCGGCGCGTCCGGCGCCGATTTTCTGCTGGACCAGCGTGGCGGTGGCGGGCAGGGGATAATCGGGCGTGACGGTGGCGATGATGATGGCATCGAGTTCGGTCGGTTTGATGCCGGCGTCTTCGAGGGCAGACCTCGCCGCTTCCGCGGCCATGCCGGAAGAGCCCATCTCGCTGGTCCCGTTCAGAATGCGCCGTTCGCGAATGCCGGTGCGCTCGACAATCCACGCATCGGAGGTGTCCACCATCCGCTCAAAATCGGCGTTGGTCAGCACCTTTTCGGGCGTGTAGCGCCCGGTGCCGCTGATGTAGGCGGTATGCATTGGTCAGCCCCCCGTGGCGGAACGCGTCTCAACGGCGGCGGGCGGCGGCTCGGCGGCTGCGCCATTGCCGTTTTCCATCACCCGGTTTTCCCGCTTGAGCGCGTCGACAATCTTTCTGTTGACGTGATGATCATATCCCCGCTCGGATGCCCAGATGGCATTGCGGATCGCCTTGGGCGAGGAGGACCCGTGGCAGATCATGCACATGCCGTTCAGGCCCAATAGCGGCGCGCCGCCGTACTCGGCGTAATCGAACGTGCGTCGCATCCGTCGGAGGAACGGGCCCATGAGAATGGCGCCGGCGTGGGAGAAGTAGTTTCGCGAAATCTGTTTGCGCACGGCGTTGGTGAGGAAGCCCTCCAGCGATTCGGCGAACTTCAGAAGAATGTTGCCGACGAAACCGTCGCAGACGATGACATCGGCCCTGCCCTTGAGGATGTCGCGTCCTTCGATGTTGCCGATGAAGTTGATCTGCGAGGAGGCCAGAATCGGGTTGCACTTAATGATGAGGTCGTTGCCCTTGGTCGGTTCTTCGCCGATGGAGAGCAAGCCGACCCGCGGCCGTTCGATGTCGAGTTCGTTTTGGATGTAGATGGACCCCATGACGGCGAACTCGAGGATGTTCTGGGCCTTGCAGACCGGGTTGGCGCCGACATCGGCGAGGAGGGCTTTGCCGGTTTGCGTCGGGAAGAGCGTGGCAATGGCCGGGCGGGAGACGCCCTCGAGGCGGCCGAGGTAGGCGAGGCCGGCGGCCATGACCGCACCGGTGTTGCCGGTCGACACAACGGCGTCACCCTCGCCGTCGCGCAAAAGCCGCATGGCGATGCCGATCGAGGAGTCCTTCTTGCGGATGCCGTCGGTGGCCGGATCGCGCATGCTCACCACATCGGGCGCATGCTCGACATGGATTTTGTCCGTGCCGATGTGGTGTTTCCGCAGTTCGGCGCGCAGGACCGGTTCATCGCCGACGAGCGTTACGCGCAGCGGGTACTCGACTTCGGTGACGGCCTGGATCGCACCCTCAACACAAACAGACGGCCCATGATCGCCACCCATGGCATCCAGAATGACCGTCTTTTGGGACTCCGACATATCTGCAATACCCCCCCGCCGTGAGTGCAGCCACTCCGGCCGGTGGTGATGAGATGCCTGCCCCTGGTCGCTAGTGCGCGGCTCAGGCGGATTTCGGGGTCATCACTTCCCGGTCACGATAAAAGCCGCACTGTTGGCAGACGTGATGGGGAAGCTTGAGACTCTTGCACTGCGGGCACTCGACCAGGTTCGGAGCCGTGAGTTTCCAGTGGGTCCGACGCTTGGCGCCGCGGGTGTGCGAGTGTCGTCTTTTGGGTAATGGCATGAATTCCGTCCTTTGACAGTGTACACTTCAATGAGAGTAAGAGCCGATCGGTCGCGCGTCAACGACTCCGACCATGTTTGGCCGACTTTTCGTCGCTTTGCGCGAGCAAATCTGACAGATCGGCGAGGGGCGTTGCGCGATGGGACTCGTGGCAGCGGCAGGGATCGGTGTTACGGTTGGCGCCGCAAAACGGGCAAAGACCACGGCAATCTTCTCGGCAAAGCGGGTTTTGGGGCAAGGAAAGCATCACGATCTCGCGAAAGGACTCGTTTAAGTCCCACTCCGGAAAGCTTTGTGGCAGAAATACATAGTCCGGGTCTCCCGAATCGTCCTTCGATTGAGAGTCCGGCACCACGAGAGCCACGCGTCGAAAGTCCTCAGACAGGTTGGTGTTGAACTCCTCCAGACATCGAACGCAGGTCGATCGCACGGACATCTCGAGACTGCCTTCGATCACGATCTCGGTATTGGCCTTGTGGACGAGCAGGTGGATGTGCGCCGGGTCTGGAAAGCGGGTCATATCGCTGACCAGATTCAGGTCTTCGCCTGTCTCATCGAAGTCTTTGGCCGTTGTACCGTCCGGCCATGCCGCCAAATCCAGCTTCATGGCCGTGACAACCTACATTTGGGTGAAATAAAGTCAAGCCATTTGTGGGCTTGGGATTGGCCCTGATTTCCGGTCCTCATTCGACTTACGGCACCCCTTTCCGTTGGGCTTATACACGATTCCGGAAACATTAAGGGCGGGGAATCGGTTCTCTGTGACAGGCCGGTCGGAATCGCTTCCCTTTTCGGGGAGCGCGTGGTCTTCCGGAATACATTCGAGTCGTTTCAATTACTGGTTGGGCATTGGGTTGTGGGGATACTGGGCTCCCCATCGGAGGGAAAGGAGCGCCTTTTATGTGGATCGCGGCACTGTTGGCGGGTT
>JBFMFQ010000172.1:0-7768 GCA_040752075.1 Candidatus Zixiibacteriota bacterium
CGCTGGGATAGTGAGAGAGTGTTGGTATCCTAAGCCCCGTAGGGGCGACACAGAGTTCGGCGGGAAACAGCGGGGCCGTGTCGCCCCAACGGGGCTCAATTCGAGTTGGGTTGGGCGCCGGTATCCCCGCGCTCACGCGCGGGGCTAAGCTGTGTCGCCCCTTCGGGGCTTGACTGGACTTTGTGTCTGCCTTGTCTCCCCGCCTTTACGGCCTGTTGAAAAATCCCCGCGACCAACCGACACTCGCCCGCAGTGGCTCATTCTCGATTGCACAACCTCGCGTAGGTCCGGCTAAGAGCCGGACCCTACGCGTCCCTCATGAAGGTCTTTCAACACGCCCTCACGCGCGGGGCCAACTTGTGCTGCCCCTCCGGCGCTCTTTTCGGGCGGAATCGTGGCGATCGCCTCGCATATTGTTCTCTGGAGGGGAAGGCCATGCGTGTGTGTCTGCAACGGGTTAAATCAGCGCGGGTGACTGTGGATGGCGCGGTGGTGGGCGAGATTGGGATGGGGCTCGTGCTGTTGGTCGGGTTCCGGACCGGGGATGATGAATCGCTGCTGGCGCCGATGGCGCAGAAGATCGCGCAGTTGCGCATCTTCGAGGATGATGACGCGAAGATGAATCTCTCCCTCGCCGACCTCGGGCTTTCGGTCCTGGTCGTGTCGCAGTTTACGCTCTATGCCGACACATCGCGCGGGCGGCGGCCGTCGTTTACCGGTGCGCTCGCCCCGGCGGAGGCGGAACGGTTGTATCAGCGGTTCGCGCAGATATTCCGCGAGATGGGAATCACGGTTGCCACCGGACGGTTCGGGGCGAAGATGCTGGTGGAGATCGCCAATTGGGGTCCGGTGACGATGGTGCTGGAGACGGGGGAGAAAGAATGAGTGGGCCTGTTGAAAAGCCTGGGTCGTTAGGGTAACCGAAATGACTCGGCACGGGATTGCTTCGTCGCTCCGTCCCGCCCTTGGCGGGACTTCGCTCCTCGCAATGACTTGGAGTTGTTGGTCATTGCGGGCGAAGCGAAGCAATCCCTACCCGAGCCGGTGAACTCACAGTCGGCAAGCTTTTGCGACCGGCTCTCGTGGGCCGGGTACGTGATCGAAACGACCGCCACCGGGCCACAAGGGACCGCGCTACCGTGCAAGACGGAGTGGTGCGCGATTTCGAAATACAAACCCCGTCCCGGCTTGCGCCGGGGCGGGGTTTTGGGTGTGCGGGTGGTGCGTGGAGTTGCTATTTTACTAGAAGCATCTTCTTGCTTTCGACCACGTCGCCGGCGATGAAACGGTAGAAGTAAACGCCGGTGGCCACGGTCTGGCCGTGGGAATCGCGTCCATCCCAGATGACCGTGTGCGTGCCCTCTTCGGTGTAGCCACGGTCGAGGGTGATGACCTTCTGACCGAGGATGTTGTAGACTGACAGGTCGATGTCGGTCGGCTCGCTCAGGGTGAAGGTAATCTGGGTCGAGGCGTTAAACGGGTTCGGGCTGTTCTGCAAAAGCCCGGTGACGACGCCCTCGGACTCGGCGAGTTTGGCCATCGACGACGGGTTTAGCTCCACGATCTCGGGATGGCAGATTTTCTCGCCGCAGTAAATCAGGGTGCGGCACTCGTCGAAGAGGCGATTGATCGCATCGACCGCGCAGTTGATCTGGCTGAAGGTCGCACCGCCGCGTGTGCCGCCGCCGAGCGCGCGGTTGGCCAGCCGCAGGAGGCCATCGACATCGTGGTCGTAACCCAGCGCGGTCAGCGCCCGGAAGACTTCACGCGGGATGTACAGTGTCACGGTGTCGTCATCATCGACCGATCGCATCATCTCGCAGAATTCGAATCCGCCGAGATCTACATCGAGACGGACATTCAACGACAGCGCGATGGTCTGGCCGAGAAGGACATTGCAGAACCGGCCGTTTTGTGTGGGGATGCTGGGCCAGGTGTTGCACCACCACGAGTTGATCACGGCATCGCCGATGGCGGGCAGCGCACCGGGCGTGCCCTTGGCAGGCAGGCGCTCGACAATACAGTGTTCGGTTCCATCCGGGAAGGTGACGGATCGACCGGGCTTGCCGATGACCAGCGGCGAACCGGGCGTGATCAGACGCTTGATCAGGTTCTTCGTGGATTCACCCTGGAAGTACCCGCCGCAGTTGCCGTAGAATCCCTGGGTCAGGGTGCAGAACTCCTCCTCCTCTTCCTCCTCGATTGTGACACAGAAGCTGCAGTCGTCGGAGGCGCATTCGTCTTCGACCTTGATGAAGAAACACCAGGTGCCGTCATCAGAATCGGAGTCCCACACGAAGTGGCCGGCGGCGTTGAGGGTTGGGGCGTTGTGCGGCGCGGCGATGTCGCCATTACGGGTGATCTTCCAGATGGTCACCGTCGGACTCGGATCGTCGCCGTCGGTGACGATCACGTCGTTTTCGAAGATGTCGCCCTGGGTGATTACCGGCATTCCGATGGGGCAGAGAATCTCCGGCGGCGCATTGACTTCGAAGGTCACGCAGAACTCATCCTGGCAGGTTTCGCCTTCGGGGCTGACACACTGGATCGTCACGCAGACCGCTTCGGATCCGGCCGGCGTGTAACGCCAGTACCCATCGGCCAGCGTGCCGGGACCGGCGATGATCCCGCACTCGCCATTCGAGACAACCGGCAGCGCCACCTCGACAGGATCGCACTGGGTGATGACGGTGTCGTTCGGCACGAGGCAGGTCGGCGGCACGCACTGCGGGAAGGTGTGGGTGAAACTGGATTCGCAGGAGTCGCCGCAGGGTTCATCGTAGCAGCGGATGACGACCGTGAAGGTCTCCCCGGGGGTACCGTAGTACATCCAGGCGTTTTGGGTCAGCATTCCGGGCCCGGAGATGAGCACGCAGTGCACCGGGTCGCCATCGGCATCAACCGGTTCGACAAAGAAGGCAAGCGACGGCTCGCAGGGCGGCGGCGGCGGGCCGGCCGGCCGCAGGTTGCATTCCGGCGGATTGTTGGTTTCGAAGGTCACCGTGAAGTTGTCCTCGCACCATGCCTCGCACTCGTTGTAGCAGCGGATGGTAACGGTGACTGTTTCGTCGCCGAGGGGTGTGTACACCCACTCGCCCGCGATGATCTCGCCGGGACCGGCCACGACTTCACAGAGGAGATTGGTCGGTGGCAGTGGGATGCGGACTTCTTCGGGCAGGCACTGGACGATGGTCCGGTCTTCGGGCGCCTGGCAGACCGGCGGATCGCCGACTTCGACTAAGACACAGAAGGTGTCGGTGCAGAGCACGGCGCCGGATTCGTCGAGGCAGCGGATCGCCACACAGGCGCGGATGCGGTGGTCGACAAAGTACACCCATTCACCATCGATCAACTGCCCGGGTCCCCAGAGCATCTCGCAGATCCCGTCGGAGGGAATCGGGATGTGCACCTCACCGGGCGCGCAAATCCGAACGACCGTGTCGCTGGGCAGGTGACAACTGAAGTCCAGCACCTGTGCGCCGGCGAATGCGGGCAGTCCCACGATCAGCGCCCCGATGAGAAACAGGGCCAGACGACGGTGACCAACTCGTTCACGGTTCTGATGCATACTCTTCTCCCTTGGTGGAGTTCACGCTCCACCGCATTGGTGTCGTTTCGTTCGCATCCCGGCCGCGTCGGGCGCGCGGCGGCCGGGACCTGTCTTGGCTTGGACGGTTCGTGAAGTCGTGCACAATCTCACCGAAAGTGCGTTCGTCATCTTTTCGTTTTGTCCGCAACCGGCGCTTGTCTGCCCTTTGACAATTGCAGTACAAGTTGAACAACTGACAGTAAGCTATGTGATGTCAATCACAAGAGTCAAGCGAGGCGACCGTTGCGACCGGCGACTGTGACAGACTGTCGCCCCCGCGTGGCCGGCCCCGGACGGGCGTGGAGGAGTCAAGATCGAAATCCGCCGGGGGAGGGATTGCCACCACTGCACCTTGGGTATTGAATTTGCACTTGCGCAACCCCTTGTCCTTTCGGAGAATGCCATTGGGGGGACCTCCGTTGGGGCGGGAAACCTCCCGGGACTTGGTATCCGCCAAGAGGGTAGGAGCGGCGCTTTAACGTACTGGATTCATGAAGGAGCCAGAAACCATCGTCCGGTCCGAAGATCGGGACCTGTTGCGTGAGATACTCGGCCAGCGTGTCTTGACCTTGGCCTCGATCTCGCCGCGTCGCCGGGACATCCTCGCCGAGTGTGGAGTACGCTTCCGTGTGGCGCGTCCACGGGTCGAAGAACCGCCGCCGGAGGGCGATGATCCGCGTGGCTGGACCCGTCGCTGGGCCTTAAGAAAGACTTTATCTGTTCAGCGCAGGCAAATGAATGACATCATCTTATCAGCCGACACCGTGGTGGTCCATCGGGGGCATCCTCTCGGTAAACCCAAGGATGCCGCGGAGGCGGCGATGATGCTGCGGCGTCTGTCCGGACAATCGCACCGTGTGATCACCGGCTTTGCGGTGGTGGCGGATTGGGGACGCAAGCAGTTGACCGGCTCGGAGGAATCGGTGGTGCGGTTTCGGAAACTCACCGACCGTGAGATCGACGCCTATGTCGGAAGCGGGGAACCGATGGACAAGGCCGGGGCGTATGCCATCCAGGGGCATGCGCGTGAGTTCGTGACCGACATCGAGGGACCATTGGACAACATCGTGGGCCTGCCCGTGCGGCGTGTGGCGCAGGTCATAAACAGGGTCATCCATGGCAGCGCGAAGAAATAACCGGATGAACTCGAATGGCGAGATGCCCCTCGAACCGGAGGGGCCGGGCAACCGCATCGAGCTGGGGGCGCCGCCGGAAATCGACATCGCCAATGACCGGCTGGGCGAGCTCTTCCTCGCGCGCCGCCGGGCGCTCGGCCTGAAAGTCGAAGAAGTGGCCGAGGACATCAAGATCAAGGCCGATTACATTCGCGCGATCGAGAAAGAGGAGTTCCATCTGCTGCCGACCCCGCAGTATGCGCGGCTGTTCGTAAAGTCCTACGCCGAGCGTCTGGGATTTAACATCGCCGAGATCTTTGCGCTTTTGGATGTCAATGCGCCGATGCTGGTGGCGGCCAAGCCGAAGATCGCGGCGCCACCAAACGACCCGAAGCTGGCCGGTCCCCTGCCGGGGACACAGGTCACGGAACCGGGGGCGCCGCGGAAGCTCCCGCGCGGACCGATTCTCTGGGGAAGCATCGGGGTGGGCGGGGTCATTCTGCTTCTGCTTGGATGGCTCATCATCACGCAGGAACCGGCCGAGGAGAACCCGGCGGTGAGCGAACCGGCGGCGCAACCGCAAACGGTCGCCTCTCCCCCGCCGGCGACACCCGATACGATGGCAACGGCCGTTGTGGATCCCTGGGAGTCGTTGCAGTTGGACATGCAATTCGATCAGGAAACCTGGGCATCGCTCTTCGCCGATGGCGAGACGGTGGAAAGCCGCGTGTTCAATCCCGGAGAGCGATTGAGTGCGTTTGCCGCGCAATCATTCCGGCTGTCGCTTGGTCACACAAACGGTGTGCACGCCTGGGTCAACGATCGTGCCCTGCGGCCATTCGGCTCGTGGGCCAACCGTCTTGAGTCGCATCTGATCACCAGGGATTCCGTGCTCGCGTGGATCGACACGACGCAGGCGGCCGCCGCGCCGCCGGGGGACACGGTGGGTGGGGCGCAGTGATTCCGGCCGCCGCCCATCGCCGCACTTGGCCGGGAGGTGAATCATGATCCGGCAGTGGCTTCTGTGGTGGTGGGCGAAAAAGAATGTGCCGGCGGAGTTCAGTTTTCCGCAGGCATTGCGCGACGCCAAGCGGGTCTTGCTCCTGATGCCGTCATCGGTCGAGGCCCTGCGCGAAGTCGAGGTCTTTCTTTCCCGGTTGCCCAAGGTCTTTCCTCGGGCGGAGGTGACCCTGCTTTATCCGCCCAAGAGCATGATCGCGCGATTTTACAAGCCGTATGGATTCACCACCATCGTTCCCGGGCGCGGCGATGTCGGGTTGTTCGGGATGCCGAGTTCAAAGATCATGGGCGCCCTCACCGAGAAGCGCTTCGATGTGCTGATCTCGCTCAACCGCCAGCCGAGCGTGTTTTTCGCCGCGATCAGCATCAGCTCGAAGGCGCCGGTGCGTCTCGGGCTGCCGGACGGGATGGGTGAGCCGTTCATCAATGTTGAGCTTCGTCATGGCCGTGAGAATGCGGACATCAAGACCGAGTTCATTTTGTTTGTCGACATGCTGCGGAAACTGGCGGCGGTGCCGGCCGGACCGGAAGAAAGCGAGCCCGGACGGATGGCGCAGCCGCGACTGCCGCTGTGAGTTTTGCCAGTGACCATCTTCCGTGAGGAGAAACAGTGCAGCTTAAGCGGATAGAAATCGCCGGGTTCAAGTCCTTCCCCGATCCGACCGAGGTGGTGTTCGATGCGGGCATTACCGCCATTGTCGGGCCCAACGGCTGCGGGAAGTCCAACCTCACCGATGCGGTGCGCTGGGTCCTGGGCGAGCAGCGGGCGCGTGTCCTTCGCGGCGGCAAGATGGAGGAAGTCATCTTCGGCGGCACACCGCAGCGTCCCGCCCTCTCCGCCTCCGAGGTGACGCTCATCATCGACAACAAGTCGGGCGGGCTGGCCTGTGATTTTGAGGAAGTCGCGGTCACGCGGCGTCTCGACCGTTCCGGCGAGAGCGAGTACCGTCTCAATCGCGCGCCCTGCCGTCTGAAAGACCTGACCGACCTGTTCATGGACACCGGGATGGGCTCGCACGCCTACTCGGTGATCCAGCAGGGCATGATCGATGCGATCATCGCCGAGAACACCGATGAATTGCGCAACCTCTTCGAGGAGGCGGCGGGGGTTTCGAAGTACAAAAACCGCAAGCGGGCGGCGCTGCGCAAACTCGAGGCGACCGAAAGCGATCTGGTGCGGCTGACCGACCTCAAAAACGAGGTCGCCACGCGCACCCGTTCACTCGCGCGCCAGAAGGGCAAGGCGGAGCGTCACCGCACCCTGCGCACCGAGCTTGATGGGCTGCGTCTGGTCGAAGCCGTTCGTCATTGCCGCCGGTTGACCGAATCGCGCCGCGGGCTGGATGACCGTCTTCGTGAGGCGGAGGACAAGTATCAGGGATTGCAGGCGCAATGCGACGCGCTCGATCTCGAGTGGCAGACTTTGCGTTTGTCCACCGACGATGCCGAGCAAAAGGCGAACGAAGCCGCCGACCGCCTGGCGACGGTGACCGCCGAATGGCACGAGTGCGAGACACGGCGAGTGCAGTTGGCCGACCGCCGGTCCTTCCTTGACACCGAGATGGCGAATCTGCGCCGCCGCATCGAGATTCTCGAATCGCGCCGCTCGGAGCTGAGCACACGTCTGGCGGACGCCGAAAAGTCCGCCGCTGCCGCCCACGCGGAGCGGGAGACGTCCAACACGGGGATCGCCACGGCGGAACAATCGTACCGCGCACGCAAGGAGGAACTCGCGCGTGTCGCCGGGGAGCATGACCGCATCGCGGCGGAGCTCGCCACGCTCGAGAGGGAGCGCGCGCAGCTGGAGACGCGCCACGCCGCGAGCACCGAGCGCCGCGACAACTGGAGCCGTCTGATCGAGGAATTGTCCGCGCGTCACAGGCGGGCGGAGGAGGAGTTCCAGCGCTCCAACGCCGAGTGCGGCCGGCTGCGCGATGAGTTGACCAGTCTTGAGACCACTCTCGCCGAGCAGAAGCGTCGGACGGAGACCGCCCTCGCCGAAAACGAGAGACTAATCGCCTCCAAAGCGACCGCCGAAGGCGAC
>JBFMFQ010000173.1:0-7690 GCA_040752075.1 Candidatus Zixiibacteriota bacterium
GATTTTCCCCCCGACCCCGGCTCATTGTGGATGATGTGCCCGACCCCGGGGTGTGACGTTGACCATGTCACGACCCTGGTGGAAACGCAAACGCTTCTGGGGGCTCTTTGCCGCCCTCGGATTCCTCATTTATTCCTTCTGGGGCATCGACCCGAAGGCCGTCCTGGGCGCGTTTCGCAACATGCGCCCGATCTATCTCCTCCCGGTGCTGCTCGGCATTGTCGGCATGCCGATCGCCCGGTCACTGCGGCTGAAGTACATCCTCGATCTCGAACACAAAGTCTCCCAGCGCCGTCTTTTCGCGATTTATAACGTCGGCCAGTTCTTAAACCAGATCCTGCCCGCCCTGACCGGCCAGGTCGGCCGCGTGGTCCTCTTCTCGCGCACCCTCGGGGTGACCAAAACCTTCGCCTTTACCATGGTCATGCTCGAGGTGCTCTTCGATGGCATCACCCTGCTCATGTTCATCTTCGGGGCGTCTTTCCTGATCGTCATGCCCCCATGGATGGTCAGGGGAGAGGTCGCCATTTTCATCACCTGTGTGCTCTTCTTTGGATTTTTTTACCTGGCCCTCCACCATGGCCGCCGTCCGGGCAAGGCGGACTCATGGCTCAGGCGGCATGCGCCGGAGAAACTCGTCCATGAGTGGGACAATGTGCGCACATCGTTTCTGGCCGGACTCAACATGCTCCGTTCGGCCCGCCACCTGCTGGTGGTCGGGCTGCTCTCAATGGTCTCCTGGCTGGCCCATGCGCTTTTGGTGCTCTTTCTCCTGCATGCCTTCGGATTCGATTTCGAACTGTGGGTGGCGCTGGTCATCCTGATTGTCAACACACTCGCGATCATGATCCCGGTGACCCCGGGCAACATCGGCACCTTCCAGTTCGCCTGCATCGTCGGGCTGGGTTTCTTCGGGGTTCCCAAGGACACCGCCCTCGGATTCTCCATCCTTCTCCATGTGTCCGAAGTCGCGCCGGTCTTCATCCTCGGCGCCATTTCGTCTTTCTCCCAACATGTCCGCGTCAGCGAGTTCCGCACACCCGATGCGCTGGCCGAGCAGGAACGCCTCGCCCGCGAATTCGGCGAACACACCATTCCCGCGGCAGTGGACCAGCCCGGCGATGCAGCGGCCGACTCCGGTCAATCCCGTTAGCCGGACCGTGACGGTCCGGTTTCCACTCTAATTGCCGCCAAGCACTTGGCTCGGTTCGGTCTTTGCCCTCCCGGCCGGCGCCATGGGTGATTTACCTCTGGCGCCCTGCCGATCACAATAAGTAGTGAGTTGTCTCAAATGGGATTCCAACCCCCCCGGAGATGAGGCACATGAAAATGCGAACCCTGTTGTTGCTGGCGGCGGTCTCGGCAGTGGTCTTGCCGCTCTCATCGGACGCCGCGTTCGCGCAGACGCACGGCGACGAGGATCTGTCGCTGGATTCCCTCATGAACCTCGAAATCTCTTCCGCGGCCAAGTACTCCCAGCGGGCCCGCGATGCCGCCGCCACGATCACCGTGATCTCAGCGGAGGACATCCGCCGCTACGGCTATCGCACACTGGAGGAAGCGCTCGCGAGCGTGCGGGGTTTCTACACCAGCAACGACCGCACCTATGCCTACCTCGGCGTGCGCGGCTTCAGCCGGCCCACCGATTACAACGACCGGATCCTGCTATTGCTGAATGGGCATTCGCTCAACGAGAACGTCTACGGCTCCGCGCTGATCGGCACGGAGCTCGGGTGGAGCCTCGACAACGTCGCCCGCATCGAGATCGTTCGCGGCCCCGGCTCCGCCCTCTATGGCACCAACGCCATGTTTGCGGTCATCAATGTGGTGACCGAAGACGGTATCACCGTGGACGGCGTGTCGGTCGCGGCAGAGGCGGGCGACCAGGGACGTGTCGCCACCTCCATCGAATTCGGCACGGCCACCGGCTCCGGACTGGATCTTTCCGGGCTCGTCTCATGGTACGACAAGCGCGGCGCCACGCTGTATTACCGCGAGTTCGACGACCTGACGTCCAACTACGGTGTCTCGGCCGCCCGCGACTGGGACCGCTCCGCCGGCGGCGTGTTTTCGCTCTCGCGCGGACCATGGCGGGTGCACGGAATGGCCGCGCACCGCGAAAAGAGCGTGCCCACCGGCGCGTACGACACCGACTTCAACAATCCCCACTCGCAAACGACGGAGCAGCGGGGGTTCATCGAAGCCTCGTACCGGATTCAACACTCACATGCTCTAATGACCAGCATGCGCGCGTTTTTTGACAATTATCTGTACGAGGGAACCTGGCCGTACGACGTGGTGGAATACGACCGCTCCGACGGAAACTGGGTCGGCCTCGAGGGGACCATGCGCTGGGATCCATCGGCCGCCCACCGCCTGATCGCGGGCGCCGAGTTTCAGGAACACGTCGACGCCAACTACAAATACTGGAGCGACGAGAGTGTCTACTTCCTTGAGAATTTCCCCTCCCGCCTCGGGGCGATATATGTGCAGGATGAGTGGCAGGCGGCATCGTTTCTCGCGCTGACCACCGGTGTGCGCGTTGATTTCAACTCGACCAGCCGCTCGACGCTCACTCCGCGCACCGGTCTTTTGGTCTTTCCCAAGGACCAGAGCGTGCTCAAGCTCCTGTATGGCGAGGCCTTCCGATCCGCCAATGTGTTTGAGCGGGAACTGGGGGATGGGATGGGCGTTTTGCGGGGTTCCGACTTGGCCCCGGAGCGCATCCGGGCCTACGAGCTGGCGTGGGAACGCCGGCTGAGCGAGGCCATCTGGTATGCTGCCTCCGCCTTCCGTTACAGCGTCCATAACCTGATCGAAGAAGTCCCCATCGAAGACGGCGAGGGTTCTGTGTTCCGGAATTCGGGGAATGCGCATGCGGATGGGCTCGAATTCGAGGTCAACTGGCGGGATCTCGGCGCCTTTGATGGCGACATCAGCTATACGCTGCAAGAGGCGGATGAGGAACCCTCAGAAGAGATTCTGACCAACTCGCCCCGTCACGTGTTCAAGCTCGGTGTTTCCGCGCCCGTCACGCGCATCGCCCGAGTGTCCGTACGGCAGCAAATCGAGTCCCGGCGGAAAACGGTATACGACACGTACACCGATGCGTTCATGCTGACGAACCTGACCCTGCGCATCGAGCCGGGCAATCACTGTGCGAATCACTCGGCCAACTTGCTCCATCGGGTCGCCGCCAGCGTGTCGGTCTACAACGTGTTCGATTCCGATTACAAACTGCCGGGAGGAACCGAACATCGACAGGCCGGCATTCCACAGGAGGGGCGGAGCGTGGTGGCGCGCCTGACGCTTGAACTCTGACGGGGAATTGGTGTTCACGAATGGCAATCTTGATGTCCAACGATCAGTCTTATATCAAGCGTCCGATCGGGTACGTGGATCCCCGTCTCCGCCGGCCCCCGGGCGCGTGGCTCCTGGTCGGATTACTCCTCCAATTGCTGGTCCGGCCGGCGCCGCTGCACGCCGGCAACGAGATGCCGGTTCCCGTTGACATTCAGGTTCCGCTCCTGATGAAGATCCTCAGCGCCGACCGCGCGCTCCCCGGGCGCGCCGGGCGCTCCCTCGTGATCGGGGTCGTGTTCCAGGACAATAATCGCGAGTCCTCGGCCACCATGTCGGAATTCACCCGCCTCGCCGCCGACGCCCAGGTCTCCGGATCGACCGCGATGCCCGTCACGATTGAGCCGGTGCGGCTGGAAAAGCTCGACGCTCTGGCCTCCGAATTGGCAAAGCGTAAGGTCCGCGTGTGCTACATTACCCCGCTCCGATCCGTGGACGTGGGGGCCATTATCGCCGCCGCCGACTCAAGCGGCTCGCTCACCTGCACCGGTGTTCCCGAATACATGAAAAGCGGAGTCGCGGTCGGCATCGGGTCACGCGGCGATCGCCCCGAAATCATCATAAACATAGACAGCGCGAGGGAGGCGGGTGCGGACTTCTCCTCCCAGCTCTTGAAACTCGCGCGCGTTGTGTCAAAGGGGGGCGACGAGTGACCATCTCACACCTCCCATTTCAGAACCTCGCATTCCGCACGAAACTTGCCGGCGCCGTATCCCTGGTCATCGGCGGCCTGGCCCTGGGGGCGTTTCTCTACTTCCCGGCGCAGAGCAACCGCCGCGCCACTGACGCCCTCATGGACAAGGGCCTGGCCATCGCCAACATGACCGCGTTCGCGGTTGCGCCCGCGCTCTATTTCGAGGATTCCCTCGCGGCGCACGAATTGCTCATTGGGGTGGATCAATTCCCCGACGTGCTCGAAGTCGGCGTCGTGGCCCGCTCGGGCGCGGTCGTCGCATCCCACCGACCCGTCGCTTCCCCGGCCAGATTCTCTCCGGCGGACAGGCCGGAAAACGGTGACGCCAGACGCATCTCCGTTCCCGTCGAGTTCGCCGGACAAAACGTCGGCACGGTCCACCTGACCCTGTCGCTCGCGCAATTGAGCACCCACCTGAGCCGGACACGCGCGACCATGGGGATCGTCTGCGGGATTCTCTTCCTGGCGGGCGTGATCGCGGTGTTCGTCATCAGCACCTGGTTTACCCGTCCGCTCCGCGATTTCGTCGAGGTCACCCGGGACATCGGGCGCGGCGACCTCTCACGGCGCGCAACGGTGGCTTCAGGGGATGAAATCGGACGGCTCGCCGCGGCGTTCAACGGTATGGTGGCGGGACTCGAAGCCGCCAGAAGCGAACTCAGCCAGGTCAACCGTCAGCTGGAAGAACGGGTCCGCGATCGCACACGGGAATTGCAGTTGGAGGTGGGTGAGCGCAGACGCGCCGAGGAATCCCTGGAGCAACAGCGAAGCTTCCTCCGCCAGATCATCGACACCGATCCTTCCTTGATTTGTGTCCTGGACGACCAGGCGCGCTTTGCCCTGGCCAACAAGGCGACCGCGCAGTTTCTCGGCACCACGGTCGAGGACTTGATGGGCCTGTCGGCGGAACGCACGGTCAAACTCCTCTCCGCCGGAGAGGACCTGGTTGGCCGGGCGGCCTTCCTTCCGGAGGTGGAAGTTACCGACACCCATGGGCAGCAACTCTGGATGCAAGTCATGTCCTGCCCGCTGACGGGAGAGGATGGGCCGGCACGCCAGACGCTGATCGTCGCGACCGACATCACCGCGCGCAAAGCGGCGGAATCCGCCCTTCGCAACAGCGAGATCCAGTTGCGCCAGACGCACAAACTGGAGGCCGTCGGGCGGCTGGCCGCCGGGATCGCCCACGAGATCAACACCCCGGTCCAGTTCGTGTCCGACAGTGTGAACTTCACACGGGAGGCGGTGGCCGATGTCTTTCGTGTGATTGGGCTCCTCAATGACGTCGCCCGCGGCGCCGTTGAGGGACGGCCGCTGCCGGACGAAGCGCGGGAGGCGCTCTCTGAGCAGGAGCGGGCCGATCTGCCGTATCTGACCGAAAACATTCCGGCCGCGCTCAGCAGCGCGATGGAGGGGTTGGGACGGATCGCGACGATCGTCGGGACGATGAAGGAATTCGCCCATCCCGACCACCGCGACATGATACCGGTGGACATCAACCGCGCCATCCAAAGCACTTTGACCATCGCACGCAATGAGTACAAATACGTGGCGGACGTTGCGACCGACTTCGGCGACGTGCCGCTCGTGACCTGCTTCGGCGGTGAAGTCAACCAGGCCATCCTCAATATCGTCGTCAACGCCGCCCATGCGATCGGCGCGGCGGTTAAGGGTACCGACAACCGGGGCATGATCCGTGTGAGAACGCGGCGGGATGACACCGACGCGGTCATCGAAATTCAGGATTCCGGGACCGGAATCCCGGAATCGGTCCAAAGCCGGATCTTCGACCCGTTTTTCACCACCAAGGATGTGGGGCAGGGGACCGGGCAGGGTTTGTACCTCGCCCGCTCGATTATCGTGGACAAGCACAAGGGATCCATCGATTTCGTCACCGAAGAAGGGAAGGGAACAACCTTCATCCTGCGACTGCCGATCGAGGGTCCGAAACCCGTGGCCGCGGAGACCGTTGCATGAGTCGCCCGAGAATCCTGTTCGTTGATGACGATCCCCAGATTCTTCAGGGGCTTCGCAACTCCCTCTACCGCCGACGCCGTGACTGGGAAATGGTCTTTGCCCCCGATGGCGAGACGGCGCTGGCCGAGTTCGACAAAAATCCCTTCGACGTGGTCGTCTCCGACATGAGGATGCCGTCGATGGACGGCGCGACGTTGCTTTTGAAGATTCGCGAGAGATACCCGGACGCGATTCGGATCGTCCTGTCCGGATACGCCGAGCGCGAATCGGTCCTCCGCACGCTGCCGGTGTCGCATCAATTCCTGAGCAAGCCGTGCGAGGGCGATCGGCTCTCGCAGGTCCTGTCCAACGGGCTGACCCTGCGCTCGATTCTGCGAAACTCCGACATCCGCCGGCTGATTGGGAAACTGGACCGCCTCCCGTCGGCGCCCGAGATCTTCGGGCGGCTGGTCGGGGCAATCGAAAACCCCACCGTCGCCAGCCGCGCCATCGCGGAAATCATCGAATCCGATCCCGCGCTCTCAGTGAAGGTTTTGCAGCTGGTCAATTCGGCGTACTTCGGGCTGGCGCGCGAGACATCCTCGATCGTGGAGGCAGTCACCTACCTGGGCGTCGAAACCATGAAGATGCTCGCCCTGACCGCACGCATGTTCATGATGGCCGATGATGCACGCGTGGCCGGCTTCTCCTGGGATAACCTGCAGCAGCGGGCCGTCCTCGGCGCCCGCCTGGCGGGCCGGCTGATTCCCGATTCGCTGACCCGGTCCTCCGCCTTCACCGCCGCGCTCCTGCGCGACCTTGGGCAGATTGTGCTCGCTATCACGAATCCGCAGGTCTTCAGCGAGGCCCAGCGCCGGCTCGCCGCCGGAGACGCGCTCCGCCACCAGACCGAGGCGGCCCAGTTGGGATTCCACCATGGCCAGGTTGGAGCGTACCTGCTCGGTTTATGGGGATTGCCGTTTCCCATCGTGATCGCGGTGGCGTATTGCCACACGCCCGCCGAAATGGACGCGACCGGGGGCGCGGATGTGCTCGCCACCGTCCACATCGCCGACGCGCTGATCGACGAGGCCCTTAGCCGCGATCTCCAGTCCCCGCCGGAGAGCCGATTGGATCCTGTCTTCGTGGAGGCGCTTGGTCTCTCCAGCCGAATCCCCTCCTGGAGACAACTCGCTCAGGAAATGGTCGACGGGCGGGTGACCGCCGGCACCACCGCTCATGGCCGGTAACGGCCGGTCATGGCGCTGCACGTCCCCCGGACCTTGAAAACTGTCACAAAGGTGTCCTGTTTGTCAGGACATGGGCTGAGAACCGTGATCTCCGGCCCCGGATGCCGTATTGTAGACTGGATGCCAGCATCAGGAGGGTACAGACATGTATTTCTTAGTCTACGAGCGCCGCAAGGGAAACGACGAGCCCATCAATGATCTCGGCGGCTTGATGAACGGTCTGACCGAGTGGCTCACTTACCTGCAGCAGTTGAAGAAGAAGGGCACGCTGGTCCAGCATTGGGGCTTCCACGGCCACCATGGCAGCGTATCAATCTATGATGTCGCCTCCGGCCACGAACTCGAGGAAATCCTGAGAAAAAACCCAATGGACGAACGCTGGGTCCAGCGCGACATCTACCAGGCCTGCACCCTCGATCAGGAACTCGAA
>JBFMFQ010000174.1:0-7506 GCA_040752075.1 Candidatus Zixiibacteriota bacterium
CTCGGCACGGGATTGCTTCGTCTCCCGCTGCGGCTCCGCCGCGCGGGATCCTCGCAATGACTTGGAGTTGGTAGTCATTGCGAGCGAAGCGAAGCAATCCCGACCCAAGCCGGTGAACTACCGGTCAACAAGGTTTTTCAACACGTTCCGGGGTCCCGGCCACACGGTAGGGGTACATGGGCGATCCGCCGAATTCGGTATGAGCGTCAAACGGGGATTACTTTGCCGAAACGGCCTCGCCCTTGGCGAGTTTCTCGATCGTGTCGCGGAGAACTTGGAGATGAAACGGCTTGGCGAGCATGGCATCGACACCCGAATCTGTCAATTGCTCATCGGAGAACTGCGCCCCCCAGCCGGAAATGACCACGACCGGCAGGCGGGGCTGATGGAGTTTCGCCGCCCGGGCAACTTCCCAGCCAGTGACATCGGGCATGCCCAGATCGGTGACCACGACATCGTATTGGGAGCGGCCGATGGCATCGATGGCCTCTCCGCCACGGCTGAAGCAATCGACCCGATGCCCGGCGTCCTCGAGGGCTTCGGTGACGACATCGAGGATGATGTTGTCGTCATCGACGACCAGGAGCCGCAAGCCCTGGGGTTCATCGGAGACGGGCTTTTCGGGGACAGACGTTGAGGCATCACGGAAGATGGGCAGATCGATGATGAATGTCGCACCCTGGCTGGGCTGCGATTGCACGCGGACGCTGCCGTTGTGGGAGACGATGATGTCGTGGACCACGGTGAGCCCGAGCCCGGTCCCCTTCTGGCCTTTGGTTGTATAGAAGGGCGAGAAGACATTCTTGACCTGTTCGGGAGTCATTCCGATGCCGTCATCGCTGACGATCAGGCGGCAGGTTTCCCCGACACGGGATGTCTCAAGCGTCAACTGCCCGCCCATTTCCATCGCGTCCACGGCATTCAGAATCAGATTGGCCACCGCATCCACCAGCTGGGAGTGGAGCCCATTGACATGGCACTCCTTCCCGAGCCGGCGGTTGACGTTGTAGGTGACCCCGCGCCTCTGGGCCTGCGATTCCCAGCGGTGGCGCGTGACTTCGAGCGCATCTTCGACAACCAGATTCAAGTCGGTCGATTGGGCGGCTTCATCGCTGCGCAGTCGCGCGAAGGCTTGCAGGCGCTTGACGGTCTCGGCCCCCTGCAGGGCGATCCGTTCGATCTGGGTCAGTGCCTTCTTGATTTCCTCGTCGGTCGCCTTCAGTTGCATGAGTTGAATGCGTCCCATGATGGCGCCGAGGATGTTGTTGAAGTCATGGAAGACGCCGGAGGCCATCTCGCCCATCGCGCGCATCTTTTCGGCCCGCATGAACTGCTCACGCAGATTGACCCGGGATTGTGACAGGTCCTCCTGCATGCGCATCTCGTGGAGGAAGCAGGCGGTGTGCGCGGCGCAAAGCGCCAGCAGGTCCTCACCTTCCCCCTGTAGCTCTTTCCCGACACCCTCAAGAAGCAAAACGCCCGCGACTTCTTCTGAACAAAGCAGTGGCGCTGCCACGGTCCGGCGTTCGCCGTTGACGGCGGGAGAGACACATGGCTTCAGATACTGAATGACTTCGGCGGGAAGGCCGCTGTCAGAAGGCAGCGACTCCGCCATGATGCGGGCCCGGTTGTCGGTGGCGGTGGTCACAACAGGCCGGAGAAGACCGGCGCCGCGGTCGAACTCGTAAGCCGTCGCGGACTCGGCCGACAAGTCGGCCACCACCAGGCTCAGGAGGCGCTCGACACGTGTCAGGTCACGCGGGCCGGCCTGGAGAAGACGCACGGCATCGTGAAGAATGGCACTGTGGTTGGACGCCCGGCCCTCACCGGTCGCCATGGACTGCATCGCGGAGTCCGCCAAGTTGGTCTTCTCCCTCACATCGGGCATGGTCTTGCTCGCTGCGGTCGCCATGGTCATCTCTAGTATCGGTCAGCCAGGCATCTCAATGGAGCCGACCGGAACAGTTGTGAGTCGATTGTGCGTGCCCAGCCGGACACGTTCCATCGGCGCCGCGGTTTCGGGTGTGGCGCCAAGGGCCAGCCGGGGGCGCTCCATGACAACCGCGTCTTCCCGCTGCGGTTCGGCCTGGGTGCGTGACTGCATGGTGAGATCACCGAGGGCGGTGGTCACCGCCTCGTGGATTCGGCGCGCCGATTGCTCAATCAGGTTCAAATACTTGAGTGAATCCGGAGTCAGGTTTTCCTGACGGTGGCGGACCAGATCCACGGCGCCATAAATGCCCGTGATGGGATTGATCAGCGCGCCATTCAGGTTGGACATGCGGTAGTGCCAGTCCAAGGGCGCGGACTGCGGGGCGGTTTCCATCCAACGGCGGGCGAATGCACGAGCGACAACGCTCAGGAGGAACCGCTCGGTCTCGCCGAGGTGATGCCGGTCGGGACTGCGGGTTTCCGTTGCGTCCAGGAAGCCAAGGGTCTGGTCGCCCCAGCAAATTGGCACGATCCAGCCGGTCTTGACGCGCACTCCCATTGTCATCCCGGCCTCGATCTGGCTCATCAGGAGTTCCGGATCACTCTGGTCCACGTACCGAGGGGCCTTTTCCGTCATCGCCCAGCGATGCCAGGGCGCCTGTGTGAGCTCGGGTCTGTCGCCGTGAACGTTGGAGTCGCCGGCCAGATCATCCCGGCGGCCCACCTGCGCGGTTTGGGTGAGACGTTGTTCGGCAGAATCCATCCGCCAGAGAGTCAGCCCGGTGGTGTTGATGCTCGGGAGCACGGCCTCAAGCAGCGCGCGATCCGACGCCCAGACTCCGGGGTTGTCTTCGAGTTGCGTGGCCAGACGGATGGTGCGCGAGTACTGCTCCACGCGGCGTCTTTCCTCCAGCCGCCGCAGCCAGGCGCCGTAGACACCCGCAACCGCTCGCATGACAAGCGCGTCATCCTCGTCGTAGTACGCCGGCTCGCGATGAGCAATCGTCATGCTGCCGATGAGCCCATCGGTGTCCCGCACCGGAACTATCATCCGGGTTCGGTATCCCAAACGGCGCTCAACCGGGACATTGTCTCCGTAATCCTGCAGGTCAATTTCGTTGAGATCCGGGGTAATATGCGGACGCTCCGCATTCAGGACAAGCGCCGTGGGGCCATCCCAGATGGGCCAGCGACGGCGGTTGTCGCGAATTTGTGAGTCGCCCACGATCATCGCGGCACGGTCCTCGTGGCTTTGCGCGCGATCCATCCAGGTCATGGAGATGTACTCGGCATCAACCAAACCCTTAAGCGCATCGGAAACTGGAATGATCCCGCGTTCGAAGCGCGTTTGCGTCGCCAGCGCGGCGGCCAGTGCCGGGAGACGGTCCATCAGGGATTCCGACACGGTCCCGGCAGCGGTCTTCACCCAATCCTTGACCGCACGACCGGTCAGTTGGCCGACACCGGCGAGCGTGGTTGAAGTCGGCGGCGAAGTCAACGTCACCTGCGGATCCTCAAGCAGGATCGCGCCGAGAGCGTCATTGCCCGCGGCCACGGGAACCAGTCCCCAGTTGCCGCTGTCGGCATAGGGATCCGGACGCGCGCCGGCATGGTGATACTCGGCCACACGCGGGTCCGTCGCGGCATGCGCGGCCAGCGACGCCAGATCGCCTGTTGCCACGGTCTGATTCTCTGTCGTGAACACGTCGGCGGAGCGCCCGACGAGAATCGGCTCGGTTCCGTGACGCGCCAGTTTAAAGACGACCGCGGAAGTCGCGCGCGTTGCCTCGCGCAGCGAGGCGGCCACACCGAGGAGCATGCGGTCAAGCGAAGGCGATTCGGTCAGCGCGCGCCCCACGGATTCCCACAGGGTGGTCGTTTCCGCTCCGGGGACTTCGAGACGCCGCGCCATGCGGCGTTCGCGCAGGCCGGCTGAGAACATGGTCAGAATGCCGGCGGCGGCGGTGAGCAGAAGTGGAAAGTTCAGGGCCAGATAAGTCGAGCGCGGACCGGAATCGAGATAGGCCAGGATCGCCATTGTCCCCGCGGTGAGAAAAAGAGCCCCATCGCGTCCCGAATGAAGACGCGCGCGGGTCCGTGCGGTGAGCGTCATCCCCAACTGAGAAATGCCGATGACGAGCGCGCCCCAGCAAAGGATCTGACTGAACATGGTGAGTCCTCCCCCCCAGGATGCGACGGCGGCGTTCGGCGAACCTGCGCCGAGCGCTCCCATCGCTGAGCCAACTCCACCGAAAACCGAAGACAGATAGATGCTCCGCGGTTCTCGCTGGCTTCCGATGTCAACTTCCTGCCGTCCGTGACGATCTTTTTCCATCTGGCGCTTAGCCTTGATGAGATTGCGATACCTCATTACAAGGCATCGGCTTGACCGGCAGAAACTTAACCCCGCTCCCGCTTGTGGAGGACCGGACCCATAGCAGGTAACCGGTTGACAATCAGCGTGTTTCGCAAGTCTTATAAAGTTGTGCTCGATATCGCTGTCGCGCTTGGATTGTGACGACGGACAACGGACTCCGTCGTCATCGTGGCCGTCGCGCGGCTGGGGTTTCGGTGATCAGTCGATGGTGCGATGACCAGGGCACGAACTCAAAGATCGGATTGCGCCCGGTCCGGGCGGGTCTCGGGCGGGATGGGCAGCGAAGCGAATCGGCGATCACAAACACTGGTATCCCGGCACCGCCCGCCAGAAGCGACAGGGCCAGAGAGCCGGTCTTGTTGATGAATCCATCGTGATCAACCCAGTCCGCCCCGAGGACGACCGCATCGACCTCCATGAGGTAACTGCCCATCGCGGCATCGTGAATCAACGATGTGCGACACCCCGCTTTCCGCAGGCGCGAAGCGGTCAATCGTCCCTCGAATGCGGGGCGAGACTCGCAGACCACGACCTCGATTCGCCGCGTCTTCGCAAGTTGGGACAGCGCGTCAATCACGCTTCCCGACATGCTCAATGTCAGAAACCGGCGGCGTTTACCGGCGGCCCGGACAAAGGTGACGGCCGCACGGTTTCGCGCATCGGCGATCTCCGATATGAAGGACTCGAGCGCCTCTCGTGTGCGAGTCAGCGCCGGCTCATCCCAGGCCCGGCTGGATCCCAGCGCGCGCTGCAAACGCTCGTCCAGTGTTGCGAGCAATCCCATGGTGGGGAATGCGGCGGCGCTACGGCGGGCGAAGTGGCGAATGTCGAAGGGCGGCGCCGGGGTGCGTCCTGCCAAAGCATTGCGCAGCATGCGCGCCGCACGCAACGCGAGATAACTGCTGCCGGAGCGACGATCGGACCAGAGACGGCGAAAGGCGCGTCGCAGTGATTCGCGTTTGGCGGAGTGAAGGGATGCCAAGCCACCGCTCCGGGCTTAGTGCGCCTTGGTTCTCCCGGCCAGGCGTGTGGCCTTCTCGGTGTTCTTGAAGTGGTGTTTGGCGACGGTCAGGAGGGTATCCAGCCCTTTCTCCTTGAGAATGCGCGCCGCGACTTCATCGACGGGCGCTCCGGCGCCTTTGTGAAGCGAATAGCCCACTGTCTTGCCTAACTGGTCGAGACGGCGGAGGAACTCGGCCCGGGCCAGGATCGATGCAGCGGCCACGGCAATGTCGGCTTCGCCGCGGTGCATCTGGATAAGGTTGATGGTGCGGCCCTTCTGCATGAGGGCGTTTTCCACCAGAGAAGGATCGCCGAATTGGTCGGTGACAACCTTCTGAGCAGGCGCCTTGTCGAGCACGTTTTCAATGGCGCGCGCATGCCCCCAAGCCAATAGCCGGTTCAGATTGCGCATTTTGGCGTAGAGTTCATTGTATTTCGCCGGGCCGATAGCGATCACGGCGTGTGGAATGCCGGCGGCGACAATCTGACTTGCCAGCGACGCGGCACGGCCGTCCGAGACCTTCTTTGAGTCGGTAATCCCCCATTCCTGCATGCGCGAGGCGCTGATTTCATCGGCGCAAACCGCGGCAATAACCAGGGGCCCGAAATAATCCCCCTTCCCCGCCTCGTCGGTGCCGACCCAGGCGCTGGCGAGGTCGATGGGATAGGCCTGTTGCGTCGGATTCTGCTGATTGAAGAGGTCGGGAGTCACGCGAGCGAATATACACCGATCTCACACCGGCGCCAGTCTTTGCAGAGCGCCCACATCGCCATTGACGACAACTGCGACCCGAGCCACAAGCGGCCTGTTGAAAACCCGAGCGACCAAACGACACTCGCCCGATGCCGCTCAGTGTCGGTCACATCACCTCGCGTAGGTGCGACTCTTGGCCGCACCGGGGCCGGCTAAGAGCCGGACCCTGCGCGTGCCCCATCAAGGTTTTTCAATATGCCCTCGTGGCCCGGGTGGCAGTAGCCGTCAAGACCGACCCGACCCACAAGGGGTCGGGCTACAGAGCGAGGGAAGGCTGCTTGGGGAACATGGATATTGCGCGATTTCCGATCGTTCTGCAGGACTCGGCCCCGTTTCACGGGATCGACGACGGGAGCCTCGCTCTCCCATGTCCCGGGGGGATTCAAGGAGTATGGGACAAAGCCGATAATCCGTTGTGTTGGGGCACGGCCCGCAGGCGGGCCGTCCCGCGAACACTTCAGGAGATGAATATGAAGCGACGCATCATGGAGATCGTCCTTTGCGCGGCCATCGTGTCCGCGTTTGCCGCACCCACCCCGGCCGCGGAGATCGGCCCCAGACGCATGACCCTCCCGGCCGAGAACCTCGCCAAGGAAGCGTATCTGACGGTCCCCTCCGGCAACTGGGTGGCGGCGCTGTCGTACGAATACGAAATCCTCGAAGACGCCTTCTCCGGCGACAAGGTGGTGCCCAACAGCGAGAACTCGTTTACGCTCAACAGCACCTTTGCCCTGGACTTGACTTATGGTCTCTCGGAGAACATCACGCTCAATGCGATCGTGCCCTACAAGTACATTCACAACACCCGCACGGTCGATTCATCGCTTGTCTCCGGCACCGAGGGCATCCTGTTCGACCAGCGACGCGGCAAAAGCGGGCTGGGGGACATGATCGTGATGTCGTATCTGCGGATTCGCTTCGGCGATTTGGTCCGCTTCGGCGACGAATACTACCCGAGCGGCGATGACGGTTACGACGATTACATTTCGGACTCGCCGGAGATGTACGCGGGACGGCGGCAGGGGCCGACCTTTGCGCTGGCCCTGGGGGTGCGTTTGCCCACCGGCGGCACCGACGCGGTGGATGAAAACGGCGAACGCCTGCCTGATGACTTGCAGCTGGGCACCGGCACGATGGATCCGATTGTCGGGTTGCTCTACCACCAGCGCTATTTCCGGTTGGGATGGGGCGCCAGCACCGTGCTGCGCATCTCTTCCCAGGAAAACATCCACCACTACGAGTGGGGTGATGAAGTCATCTCTGCGGCGTACCTGTCCTACCGGCTGAACCGCAATCTCGAATGGGTCAATCAGTTCAATGGAAACTGGCTGGGCCGGAATCTGAAGCATGGTCAGGAGACCGACAACCGGGGCGGGACCATCCTCTTTTACACGCCCTCGCTGGTTTATGTGGGCACACGTTCGATGACTTTGCAGGCCTC
>JBFMFQ010000175.1:0-7433 GCA_040752075.1 Candidatus Zixiibacteriota bacterium
CACCTCCAGCATCGCCAACAGGTCGATGATCTGCCTCGCCTGGTCCAGGTTCTTCTCAGTCTTGCCGGCCTCGGCCGATGGCGACAATCCCAAGGCCGCCATCGCCCCCGCCTGCAGCGATACAATCAACCCCGCAAACTGCAGGTCAACCTCGCCGCCGCCCTCTTGGTCCGTCACTCCATCCCCCCGATCAACCGCCTGGCCAGATTCAGATTGTGCCGCACATCCATCAGGTCCGCGTCGATCTTCTTCAGCAACCGCTGAAGGTCATAGTCGGGAGAACTGGCCACCAGCGACGCCACCTCGGCCGACATCCCCTCCGCCCGCCTGAGAAGTTCCTCAATCTTGTCTTTGCTGTTTTGCATTACCCCCCCTTGCCGGCTTGGCGCGAATGATCGGACCGGCAACGGGGGCTGTCAACCGCGATTGTCCGCCCCACAATTTGACAAAACGCCGAAGAAACCCGCGCCCGAACCTCCACGAGAATGGACCGGCGGTTATATTTGAGGGAGAGTGAACGAAAGGCGAGTGCCTTGAACCTGCTTATGCAGTCTCTGTTTGGCCGTCCCGCACGGGCGCTATTGATGGGCCTGATCGCGCTGGCGATTCTCTTGCCCGCCACGCTGGCGCTCAACACCACCGCGCCCATCGGGCCAGGCGCCGAGCGTCTGGTCATCCGCTACCACGACGGGTCCTACGAAATCCTCCGCCGGACCCCGATGACCAAGATTCTCCCGGCCACCGTTGCCCTGCCGGGGAAGACCGGCGACGTGCGTGGCAATTGGTTCGAGGTGCAAACCGCCACCGGCGAAGTGCTCTACCGGCGGCTCATGACCGCGCCGAATGTCCGCTATGTCGAGTACCGTTCGCCCGACAATCCCACCCGCCTGAAACGCGAAGAGGCGGTGGTCGCCGGGCGAACCTTTTCGGTCCTGGTCCCGGCGCGCGCCGACGCCGCCTATCTCATGTTCTACGGCCCGGCCGATGCCGCCAAGAACCGTACACTGCCGTCCATGGAAATCGGACGGCTGGCGCTCCGGTAATTGACCCGGGCGCGAATAGAGCCATGTCGCAAAACGTCGCCTTCATCGTTGTCCTGAGCGTCCTGCTCATTCTGGTGGGCGGCCCCTGCGCCTTTGGCGGGCCCGGTGACGGCACAATCCTTGGCGCCACCAAGGTGGTCGACCACGGACCCGACAACGAGCGCTGGACCCTCGTCGTGGTCGCCGAAGGGTTCACCGCCGATCAGCAAGCGCGCTTCGACTTCCTCGTCACTCAACTGATTGAAGACCTTTTCGTGTTTCCGCCCTTCGACACGCTCCAGCCGACCATCAACATCTGGCGCTTCAATGTCGCCTCCAACGATTCCGGCGCGGATATGAACCCCGGCTGCAGTCTGCCCGAATCGTACGTCAACACCTACTTCAACGGCTCCTTCTGCAATGCGGAAATCGAACGGCTCGTAATCGTCGATGACTGGCTGGTGTATGATGCCCTCGATGCCGCCATTCCCTACTGGGACCAGGCCGTTGTTCTGGTCAACAGCAATGTCTATGGCGGCTCGGGCGGCGGGATCTCCGTGGTCTCGGTCACCTCCGGCTGGCAGAGCACCGTCATCCACGAACTCGGCCACTCCGCCTTCGGCCTCGCCGACGAGTACGAATACTGGGCGGGATGCGGGATCGACACCGAGCAGGATTATCACCCCGCCTACGAGCCCTCGGCGCCGAATGTCACCATCGAGACCGTGCGTGAATTGATCAAATGGAATGACCTGATTCTCCCCGAAACCCCGATTCCCACCACGACGGTGTATAACTGTGAGCAGTGCGACTCGCGTTCGAACTACTTCCCGCAGAGAACCGTTGGCCTCTTCGAGGGCGCCGACTACTACCACTGCAGTTGCTACCGCCCCGAGTTCTTCTGCATGATGCGCGACCAGACACCGTTTTTCTGCGCGGTCTGTTCAGAGGCGGCGCTGGCGTCGTTCGCGCCCTACATGCCGCCCGCGTTCGTTGCCACCCCGCGCAACGCGCCTTTGGCCCTGACCACCACGTTTACTTACAACTCCCCGCTCCCGGCCAACCAGTGGTTCTGGAATTTCGGCGATGGCGATTCCGTGGCGACCCAAAGCCCGACGCATTCCTACGGTCCCGGCGCTTACGATATCACCCTCCGTGTAACCACCAACTGGGGCGATCGTGTCGTGGTCGAGGAGGACTACATCGAAGTCTGGGCCGACACCCTGGTCGCGCCCGAACTTGAGGTCGAGCCCAACACCGCGGGCTATTGGGAACTGATCGGGACCAACGCGATTCCCCTGCACGAAATCGTGATCCCGATCACGATGACCAATGTCATGAACCTGTTTTTCCTGGATTCAATCAGTGTCGTTGGAACACGCGCCGCCGGGTTCGAGTCAAATCAGGCCGTGTTTGACAACAAGTTCTCCGGCCAGCTGGCGGTTCGCCTGCGGGCCGATGCCGGCGGTGGCTCCCCGCCGCTACCGCCCGGCCATGGTCCCGTTGCCCGCGTGCACTTCCGCGTCCGCCCGTTCGCGGTCCCCGGCGACACCTCGTATATCTCAACCCCGCCTTTGTCGACCTACTCGCTGAAACACATCGGGAATGCCGCGGTTTTCCAACCGGTCTGGCAGGGCGCCACCCTGCGTGTCATCCCGCCCTGCCCCTGCGCGCACCAGGGCGACCTGGACGGCAGCGGCGCCATCGATGCCGTCGATCTCGCGCTGGAGATCGACATCGTCTTCTTCGGCGGAGCCGACATTCAGGATCCCTCCTGCCCGGCCACGCGCGCCGATTTCAATGCCGATTCAACAGCCGACGCCGTTGACTTGGCATTCCTCATCGACCACGTCTTCTTCGGCGGAAATCCCCCCGCCGACCCGTGTCCGTAAATCACAACGTCCGCGGCGCCGAAACAGGCGTGGTGGTCGGCGCCAGCGCGCGCAGGGTGTGCGACACGACCAAGAGACTCACGGTCATCACCAGCGGAATCAACTCGCCGTACAAACGATTCTCGTTGATGTTCGTGCCCAGCAGGAGCGTCAGCAGAAACGGGGGGATGATCCAAAGGGCGCGGCGCAAGAACGGGCTGGCTATTCGGCGGCGGCCGACCAACATCACGACCCAGGCGAAGCCGAAGTTGCTGAGGACCAAAAGCAGATTCATGGGGTGGGCAAACATTTCAAGATTGGTCTGGAGGTGGGAAATTCGCGTGCCCACGTGATAGAACTCGAAAGGCGAACCGGGATTTCCCCGGTAGACATACCCGACAACGGCCTTGACAGCGATCCAGATGACCGCCTGCACGGCGGCATGAGCGATCCAATCCTTGACCGGTCGCCGGCCGAACTCCACCGCCACCAGGGCCAGCGTGAGAAAGATCATCGTCTCACGATTGAGGCACCCCACCACGAACACGGGATAAAACCACGCCCACCGGCGCCGCTGCAACAGCGCCAGTCCCAGCGTGAAGAAGGCCACGCCGGGCAGATCGTACGGCAGGAGAATCGGTATGTCCTGGGCCAAAAGGTAGTTCCAGACCAGCGCGTAGAACACCACAAACGACAGAATTCGGGAACTCCCCGGCTGGAAGTACGAGGAAAGGAAATAACGGAAGGAATAGTAGAGCCCGATCACCGCCGCGAAGTCAATCGTCTGATAACAATACACAAGCGGTCCCCAGCCAATCGACCGCAGGCCGGAGGCCAACAACGGAACCAGCAGGCGAAACTGAAACGGCCGATAGGCCCGCCCCGCCGCCAAGTCTTCCAGTGTGGCCAGGGGCAGTTCGATGTTGAAACGATAGCGCAGACGGACGAATTGCCAGGCGATCAGGATCAGCACAACCAGCACGCCGGCCTCGCGCAGCCACAAGCCGTCGTTGCGCGCCGGATCCGCCTGCACGGCGACTTTTCTCCTCGAACTCATGTCCACACCGCTAGGTCGCAGACGGACGACGACCCAAACGGGACACCTCCCGCGGGTTGTCGCTCAGGGCCGCAATTCCGTCCCCGAACCGCCGCCGGCTATAACGGCAGTCCGTTCATGTCAGGTACTCCACCTCCTCGATGAGGCGCCCCGTCCCACCAAGGGCCATCTCCCATCGGGCACTCCAACAACGTGTAGGAACGTATCGCCGGCCGAGCGCGGGCAGACAAAGCAATGTTGTGATTCGGTCGGTAAAGCCAAGAACTGAGTCTACTTATTGCACTCTCGGTTCAATAAGTCAAGACAAATCTCCGCCCAGAGAAACGTCTCCTGGATCGAACAAACCCGGCAGATTCAGAGTTTTCACACATCCTCACGGGCAAGGCGCTGCCCCGCCAAAAAACACAAAGTCAATCAGGAGCGCCAAATCAACCGCATCCGGAAAGGTGTCGCAGTTGATGTCCGCCAGGTCCGCCGGATTGGGCGGATTCGCCCCGAAGAAGACCAGATCAATCAGGATGGCAAGATCGACCGCATCCAGAAATCCGCTGCCGTCAAGATCGCCGCGCGCGGCGGGCTCGGCCGCGAAGGTAAATGTGTCCGATTCCCCCGGCAGCGGCACCGGGTTTTCGACCGGCGTCGAACTCATCCCGCCGCTGACCGCCGCGTACGCCTCGTTGGTGCCGTCAACCCGGATGCCGAGCACATAACCCTCACCCTCGCCACCCGGTTTGGTCGTCACCCGGATCGTGTATTCCCCCGGTTCGATGTTGGTAATGATCACGCGATCGTCCGGGTCGCCATCCAGGGGATCGCTGTAGTCCGTGAGTGAATCGTAAATGGCGGTCGGCCCAATCGTGTTGAACCCCCCGGTGATGATGTCTCGACCGATCGAGTCCAGGCCGTCGGGCGTAATCACGGTCAGCACAACCGGCGAGTAGCCGGTGACGATCAGCGAATCGGGCACAAGTTGACGGTTGGCGGCGAACTCCGACGTGTTGCCCGCGGTGTCAATGGTGATGGCGGTCAGATAAGACCACGCGCGTGTCTTCAGCGCCGGAAAGGCGAAGTGCCCGGCCGGACTGGCCATCGTGGTGCCGACGTGATCCCACGCGTCCCCGTGGCCGCTGGGATGCGCCGGTTGTCCCCCGAGATACAATTCGGCCAAGTACAACTCGACCATCGCGTACGGCGACGTGGCTCCCGCCACATAGAACGAATCCGGCCCCAACAGGAGCGCCGTATCGATGGTCGGGTAATTCGCGAGGAAATTCGAGCCCAGGTCAGCATCACCCGGATCGTTCGGGTCCACCCCGGGTCCCCCGATCAGATCAATGCCGATTCCGCCATTGCTGTGAATGCGGCATTCCGAAATGATGTTGAAGGCCCCCGAGGAAACCAGGACGCCGGCGCCGGGAAACTCCCGGATCGTCAGCCCCCGAATCACGTTGCTGGTGGTGAACACCTCGAACCCCGGTCCCGTGGGGCAAAGCGAGCCGTCGATGATCACGGTCGGTCGCAGGCCCGGCCCGGCGCCCGGGGCGCTGAATCCGTCGATCAGCATCGGGAAGGCCGTGTCGGCCACCGGCGGCAACGGCGTCAGCACCGGGATCACGCCCGCAACGGCAAACAGAATCGTGTCGGCCGCGCTCGACGTGTCCGCGTAGGACAGCGCCGCACGAAGCGATCCCGGGCCCGCATCGTTAAGATTCGTCACCACCGTGCTGCCCACGGCGATCAGTCCGGTGGTGAACGCCGGAGGAAACAAGGTGAACACCCCGTCCTCGACGAATCCGAGGTGGTTGTTCGGGTTGGTGCATGTCGTATCGATCTCGAATGTCCCGTTTTCCGAACGGATGTCAGCGGTGAGCACCATGGAGCCCGTCGCATCGGATCCCGGAGCCAGCGCGCTGCCGCCGACCTTGACAGCCACCATGAGCACTCCCTCGGGCGATGCCGCCACCGGGAACGGGAGCCCGCCGGAAAAACTGATCGTGCCGAACCCGCCCGGCCCGGCGTGACAGGTGCCGTCCTCCGCCGCATAGAGATTTCGGTCCCGGCTGTCCAGCACGCCCGCCGGCGCGAGCCGCTCCGCGAACGACATCTGAAGCGTGGTGATGAAGGCATCGCCCGAAACCGTGCGCAAGGCAAGCGGCACGGCCACCCCCGAGAGTGTCACGTCATTGGTCACCCGGATGCCGATTGTGATGTCTTGTTCGCCCAGCGCAACAGTCTTTGATTCCACCACCACCGAGTTGGCCGCTGCCGCCCAACGCGTTGCGGGCAGCATAGTCAACACCGCCAGAACCCAAGCCCTGATCGTCATGTTCGGGCCCTCGCCCTGCGCCCACGATGAGGCGCTATCTCAAATATGAAGAATCTCGATTGCGACGACCGGGGACGATCGTCGCACCACCTCTGATACCCCGTCATGCCCGATCCGGAACCGCAATTGAGCGGCGGCGGGACTGCCACGGGGTTGACGATGCCGCTGAGAGCCAACGGTCATCGCTGAATCCTTGATCATAATCTTACCGAAATCCGGACAAATTGCAAGCCGATTTGTCAACGCGTAAACGCCGAAACTCGCGACCGACTGCCGCGTCTCTACTGGTGGTAGTCCCGGACATCAGCCGAATCAGCGATTTCCGCAAAAACCGCCTCGTAAGCCATTGCGCCTTCAGGGGCCGCACCCTAGATTGCTGTTAGGCGTGATTGACCTGCCTTGTTGTTCATTATGGGTTTACAGTCGAGTCGAAAGCCGGACACCATCGATCGTTTTCTTGGAGGAGGAGTCGAATGCGCAAGCTGTTGGGAGCACTGTTCTTGGTTGCGGTCATCTTGGGCGGCTGGAGCCTGTCCAACGCCCAGGATTGTACCTGCCACGCCCCCGGTGATTTGACCGGGGACACGTTCGTCGATGTTTCGGATCTGGCCGCGCTCGTCGATTTTGCCTTCCAGGGGGGCCCCACTCCGTACTCCGATCCGGGTTGCCCGCTGATCCATGCCGGAGACATCAACTGCGATGGCCGCTGCAACCTCGTCGACGTGGTGATTCTCATCGACATGATTTTCAATGGACGCGAAGCGCCGTGCAATGTCTGCAGCGGTCCCAATCCCGAATGCAGTGGTTCCGTCTGCGGCTCCTATCTCCCGTGCAACGAGCCCAACGATTGCAGCGACCCGGTCTGCGCCACAACTTCGGCAGGCGGCGGCGTGTGTGTCGAAGGTTCGACCCCCTGCGCCTCCCTCTTCCCGTGCGTCGACGGCAACTGTCCGCCGGGCTACATTTGCATCGTCAACTCCTGCTGCGTCGACCCGGTCTGCGTGCCCGAGTCCGCGTTCTGTGAGCAACTGCCTCCCGGCAGCCAGCGTACGCCGCAGCCGCCGCGCACCGATGATGGCCCGACCCTCGGCGGCCCCTCCAGATAGCACAAACCAGCACTCACCAAGGACAGCGCCCGTGCGGAACTGAACCCGCAC
>JBFMFQ010000176.1:0-7375 GCA_040752075.1 Candidatus Zixiibacteriota bacterium
CTGACTGGGGAAGTCATCCGTACAGTTCACTTCGAGCGCCGATTCCGGGGCGCCTACAATGATGCGGGGGTGGTGATTCTGCCCGTCGGTGATGGCGGCGGGTTCATGGTTGGGACGACTCAGAACGACGTGGACAGTTCCACGGGGGGATTCCTGGTTCGGTTTGACTCCTCCGGACAAGTCCTCCATCAGCATGTCGTCCGCGAACCACACAATGACCTCGTAAGCCGCGCGCTCCTCACGCCCGAAAACACGATCCTCATCGCCGGGGCCGTCGGCGACACGGGGTCAAGCCGGACCGATGCCCGGCTGACCTGCATGGACACCTTGGGCGCCGTTCTCTGGCGCCAGACTTACTCCAGCGTGGGCTCCAGCATGCTCAACGCCCTTGCGCTTGACCAGGATGGTTCGATCGTCATCGCCGGCTGGGCCGACACGACGGGCAGCGGCGATCCCGACATCTTCCTGGCAAGAACCGATGCCCTCGGCCAACTGGCATGGTCGAAAGTCCATGGCGGACGCTGGGCCGATCAGGCCAATGCCGTGATCGTTGCCATGGATGGCAGCATTGTCGTCGCCGGATCGACCGCCTCGTTCGGGGCGCAGGCCACCGATGCCTACCTGATGAAATGCGATCCCAATGGCCAGACCCTCTGGGATCGCCGCTATGGCGCGCAGTCCTTCGATGAGGCCTATGACCTCCTACAGGCCGCCGACAGCGGATTCATCCTCGCCGGCTCGACACGCTCCATCGGTTACGGCGGCAAGGATGTCTACCTGATCAAGACGGACTCCGAAGGAAACGCCCCCGCGCCCGAGATTGCCCCATAATCCCGCGTGACCTGGACCACAAAGCGGCGATATACTCCCCCCGCTCCATCGTGACGGAGCGGAGCTGGCCATGTCGCTGCCCATTGTTTCCATCATCGGACGCCCCAATGTCGGGAAGTCCACCCTCTTTAACCGCATCCTGCGGCGACGCATGGCCGTCGTCGATCCGGTCGCCGGGGTGACCCGCGACCGCCATGATGCCGTGGCCAACTGGAACGGCCGCGAATTTGTCCTCGTCGACACCGGCGGCCTCGTCGATCAGTCCGAAGAGGAGATGCAGCGTCACATCACCATCCAGTCGCAACTGGCCATGGAACAGAGCGACTTGGTCATCTTCCTCGTGGATGGCAAGACCGGCAGCCACCCGGAGGATGCGGCCATCGCCGAACGCATCCGCCGCGCCAGGAAGCCCGTGGTGCTGGTGGTCAACAAAATCGACGAGGCCCAGGACGAGCCAAACGTTTACGATTTCGCGCGTCTCGGCCTTCCGGATCCGATTGGCATCTCCGCGCTCGGCGGACGCGTCATTGGCGATCTGCTCGACCGCATCATCGAAAATATTCCGGACATCGAGGCCGAAACCGAGCCCGACCGTCTCAAGATCGCCATCGTGGGACGGCCCAATGTCGGCAAGTCCTCCCTCGTCAACCGGCTCTTGGGCGAACCGCGCATGATCGTGACCGACATTCCCGGCACCACGCGCGATTCGATCGACACCCCGCTCGAATTTGAGGGCCAAAGGTATACCCTGATCGACACCGCCGGCCTGCGCAAGAAGGCGCGGGTGGAAGATCACATCGAATACTACACCACGCTCCGGACCACCCGCGCCATCAACCGCGCCGATATCGTCTGCCTCCTGCTTGATGCCAGCCAGGAACTCTCGGTTCAGGACTTTCGCATCGCCGACGCCGCCATCGAAGCCGGCACCGGCCTCCTCTTCGTGGTCAACAAGTGGGACCTGATCGAAAAGGACACCGACACCGCGGGCGCCTACGTCCACGATCTTCAGGACCGTGCACGCACCATCGCCTGGGCGCCGGTGGTCTTCATCTCCGCCAAAAGCGGCCAGCGCGCCGCCAAGGTCCTCTCCATGGCGCAGGAAATTCAGGCCCAGCGTCTGCGGCACATCACAACACCCGAACTGTCGCGCACCATCCTGGTCGACATCGAGCGCAAACCGCCGCCGGCAACCAAGGGCCGATTCATTAAGATCAACTTCGTCACCCAATCGGCCGATCCGCCGCCGACCTTCATCTTCTTCTGCAACCACCCCGATCTGGTGGGCGAGACCTACGAGCGCTTCATTGCCAACCGGCTCCGTGAGCATTTCGGATTCGAAGGCGTCCCCATCCGCCTTCGCTTCCGCAAAAAGGGTCGCTGATCTCGCAATCCCAAACTCGCTTGCGTTGATTCCTCGACGGTTGCAGATTGCGACCGCGACCTCGCAGCGAGGGCGATTTCCCATCTGATCACGACCGCCGTATGCCTAAACGCAAGCCCGAAAGTCCAAAGAGGGTCATTCCCCGAAGGAGCATTCAGACCGAATGGCGAGAATCCTCCGCCGTCGAGCGGGCGACGACCGTTGTCCTATTGGCTCTGGTCGCCTACGCGCTGTTGCAGGTTGCGATTAATTACCCGGCATCCTTCTACCCCCGTTATGCCGATGAGGGCATCTACGCCCTCGATGCACGCGTTCCTGCATCGATCTTCAGCGACTACCAGAAGGGCCAGGTGCGCTACGCCCCGGCCAAACTCGGCTATGGCATCCCACTGGCCGCATCGGTGGCACTGGCAGGGTCCAACGGCCCGATGTACCTCTCAACCCTGCTATGGCTGGCGACCATCGTGCTTGTCGGCTACGAAGTCCTCCGCCGCTTCGGATTTCTGGACGCGGTCATTGCCGTTGGCTTCCTCTCGGTTTCTCCCATGTTCGGCAAGTACCTGACTGAGGTCGATCCGACCATGGAAGCCGCGTTTGCATTCGCACTTCTCTGGGTTGTGGCCTTGCGGCGACGATTTCTCCTGACCGGTCTCTGCATCGGACTGATCGCGTTCATCGACTTCAAATGGGCGGTTCCCGCGGGATTGGCGTTCACGGCGGTGGAACTTTTCGGGGAACGGGCTCGCCCGCTCAAAGACCGGGCCGTCCAGGTGATCCTCGCCGGTCTTGTCGCCATCGCAGCGATAGGCTTGGCCATGCTCCTGCACAGACCATACGCCCGTTTCCTCTCTGAGTATGTCTTTCCCCACAGCGACCTGATCCTGTTTGCGCCATCCGCAATCATCCTGTATTTCCTCGCAATCTTCGGCGCATTCCCCATGTTGCTCGTCGGGGCAGCGGGGTTGATCTGGCGTGGCCCGCGCGTTCCCACATTGGATTGCGAGAAGAAGCGGGCCGTAACGTATGCCCTGATTCTCGCTCTCGTGCCGATCGCGTTCTATTCCCTTTTCGGCGTGCTCAAAGCGCTTCGGTTTTTCGCGGTCTTTCTTCCGCTGCTTGCCATTCCTGCGGGAATTGGCCTTGGTGGGCTTGTCCGGCGTTGCGCGGACGCTCTGGCCCGATTCTCGAGCGCCATGCGGACGGCACTTGCCGGCTTGGTCGCACTCGCCGCGATGGCTGTCGTGCATGGCGGATCGGCCGGATCATGGCACCATCTGAGATTGCCTGCGGCCTTTCCCGAAGCGTTGGCCCGCCTGCAACAAACACGAACTGAGGGTGGCTCCGTCAGCTCGTACAACTGGCCGGTTGTCGCCTATGGCTGGCCCGAACCGTTCCCCGGTGCGCCATTCGCGTTCTATGGCCTCCAGACATCCGACCGCTGGATCGCCACCGATCCCGCACTCGACCGCGCGACCATCGAACTGCGCCTTCGTCTTAGCGGCGATCACGGCAGCGCGGACTCTGCCTGGCACCACCAGATGGGCATCTACCTTGCGGTGACCGACTCCCTCTACAGCCTGCCGAGCGACTTCTATTCATCGGCCTACTTCTTGTCGGAATCGGTTCCCGGAGGGGCGTCCGTGCTTCACCGCTGGCTGAAGCGCGAGTCGGGGCATGCCAATTCCCTGACGATCCGGCGGATCAATCCTCAGAAAGTCGAAGATTACAAGAGGAAAATCGGGCAGCCTCATTAACAGAAACGGCCGCCGCGACAGCTCCGACGGCCGGGGAGCCTCAACTCCAATCCTAATTAACGCGAATTTCGTCGGCGGCAAGGGTCGCGACGCTGGCCCGCGGAGGGACGGCGTGCAAATCCTGCAATGCCACCGGTGATTGCGCATCCGCGCGCAACGCGCGGATTGCCTCCAATGTTGCACGCGCCGCCGACATGGTGGTGAGCAGAAGAACATTCTGGGCGTGGCATTCACGACGCATCAGCATGTCATCACGGAAACTCTCGCGCCCGTACGGCGTGTTGATGACAATGTCGATATCGCCGTTTTTCAAGTGATCAAGCGCGTGGGGACGTCCCTCCTTGATCTTGTTCACCAGCCGGGCCGGGATTCCGTGGCTCCGCAAGAACTCCGCCGTCCCTTTTGTTGCGAGAATCGAGAATCCCGCCTCGGCAAATCCCTGCGCCAGCGGCAGAATGTTGGGTTTGTCACGGTCATTGACCGTCATGTACACCGCGCCGCGCAGCGGCACCGCAAAACCCGCACCCTGCTGACTCTTGGCAAAGGCGACTCCAAACGACGGCGCCGCGCCCATCACTTCGCCGGTCGAACGCATCTCCGGGCCGAGCAGGGTGTCCACCCCGGGGAATTTCTTGAACGGAAACACGCTCGCCTTGACAAAATACCCCGGCGGCATCGGCTCCTTGATCAGCCCCAACTCCCGCAGAGTGCGTCCCGCCATGATCCTCGCCGCCATCTTGGCAAGCGGGACTCCCGTCGCCTTCGACACGAACGGAATCGTGCGCGATGCCCTCGGATTGACCTCAAGCACGTAAGTCACATTGTCTTTGAGTGCAAACTGGATGTTCACCAACCCGCGCACATTAAGCGCGAGCGCGATGCGCTTCGTTTGCTCACGCATCGTATCCAGCGCCGCATCCGGAATGAGGTAACTGGGCAGCACACAGCTCGAGTCGCCGGAGTGCACCCCGGCCTCCTCGATGTGCTGCATGATCCCGCCGATCACCACCTCGGTCCCATCGCACAGAGCATCGACATCGACTTCGAACGCGTCTTCGAGGTACCGGTCGACCAGAAGCGACCCCTGATCCGATGCCTCGATGGCGTGCGCGAAGTAACGGGTCATCTCTTCATCGTCGTACACCACCACCATCGCGCGCCCGCCCAGCACATACGACGGCCGTACGAGCACCGGATACCCGATCGCCGCGGCGATGGACTTGGCCTCCTCCAGCGTCCTGGCAATCCCATTGGCCGGGCAGCGCACCCCCAACTCGTCGAGAAGCCGTCCGAACCGCTTGCGGTCCTCCGCCAGATCGATGGAGTCCGGCGATGTCCCCATGATCGGCACACCATGACGTTGCAGATCGAGCGCCAGTTTGAGCGGCGTCTGGCCGCCGAACTGGACAATCACCCCCTCGGGACGTTCCATGTCGATGACATTGAGCACATCCTCGAGTGTGAGGGGCTCAAAGTACAGCTTGCTTGAGATGTCGTAATCGGTCGAGACCGTCTCCGGGTTGTTGTTGAGCATGATGGTCTCAAACCCCTCCTCGCGCAGCGCCAGCGAAGCATGCACACAACAGTAGTCGAACTCGATCCCCTGCCCAATCCGGTTCGGCCCCCCGCCCAAAATGAGAATCTTGCGCCGCGAACTCCGGCGGGACTCGTTTTCGTCTTCGTACGTGGAGTAAAGGTATGGCGTCTCGGCGGGGAACTCGCCGCCGCAGGTGTCCACCGCCTTGTACACCGGTGTCACACGCGCGGCCAACCGCGATGCCCGAGTTTCATCCTCGGTCGAGCCGGTCAGTTGCGCCAGTCGCCGGTCGGAAAAACCCGCGCGCTTGGCCGCCGTTAGCAAGTCTTCCGGCAGGGGAGAGGTGGCCGATTGTATGCCCTTCTCCATTTCCAGCAAATCGTCAATCTCATGCAAAAACCACCGGTCGATGTGGCAGAGCGCATGGATGTCGTCGATGCTCATCCCCGTTTCGAGGGCGGCGACAATCGCATCCAGACGGCGCGAATTCGGTGCTACCAGGTCGTGCCGGAGTTCTTCCGGTGTAAACATGACCGGCTTCGGCGGGTGCAACCCGTAACGCCCTGTCTCCAATGAGCGCAGTCCCTTTTGCAGCGCCTCCTTGAACGTCCGCCCGATCGCCATCGTCTCGCCGACACTCTTCATCTGAGTCCCCAGCGAATCGGCGCTGCCCGGGAATTTCTCGAAGGCGAAACGGGGGATTTTCACCACATGGTAATCGATTGTTGGCTCGAATGACGCCGGCGTCTTCTTCGTGATGTCGTTGGGGATTTCATCGAGCGTGTACCCGACCGCCAGTTTGGCCGCGATTTTGGCGATGGGGAATCCCGTCGCCTTCGATGCCAAAGCCGAGGAGCGCGACACACGCGGGTTCATCTCGATCACCAGCACCCGCCCGTCCTCCGGATGCACCGCAAACTGGACATTCGCCCCGCCGGTCTCAACCCCGACACGTGTCAGTATTCTCCGGGCCTGGTCGCGCAGGTTCTGGTACTCACGGTCGGTCAGGGTCAATGCCGGCGCCACCGTGATCGAATCGCCGGTGTGCACCCCGACCGGGTCCACATTCTCAATCGAGCAGACCACCACGAAATTGTCGGCGGAGTCGCGCATCACTTCGAGTTCGTATTCCTTCCACCCGAGGATGGACTCCTCCATCAAAACTTCGTGAATTGGCGAGGCATCGAGCCCATGACGCACAATGCGCTCGACCTCCTCGCGGTTGTAGGCGATACCGCTGCCCGCGCCGCCGAGCGTGAACGATGGACGAATGATGGCGGGCGAGCCGATTCGTTCGAACACCGCCAGCGCATCGGCCACCGAGGTCACCTGGAATCCACGCGGTGTCGCCAGCCCGATCTCCTCCATGGCCGCCGCAAACAACCGACGGTCCTCCGCGACACGGATCGTCTCCAAACGCGCCCCGATCAGCTTCACGCCGAAATCCTTGAGAATCCCGGCGTCCGAAAGCTGGACCGCGAGATTGAGCGCGGTCTGCCCGCCGACCGTGGGCAGTATGACATCCGGCTGCTCACGTTCGATGATGCGTGTCAGGGTCCGCAGGTTAAGCGGCTCGATGTAGGTACGGTCCGCCAGCTCCGGATCGGTCATGATCGTTGCCGGATTCGAATTCACCAGCACCACACGGTACCCATCGCCGCGCAATGCCCGCACCGCCTGCGTCCCGGAATAGTCGAACTCGCAAGCCTGCCCGATCACAATCGGCCCCGACCCGATCACCAAAATCGTCTCAATGTCAGCGCGTCTCGGCAATCGTCCTCACACCTTTCCAATCTGTCCACGCAGGGAGGGCGAGGCTCCCGCGGGGAGGGCGAGGCTCTCGCGGGGAGGGCGAGGCTCCCGCCGAGC
>JBFMFQ010000177.1:0-7336 GCA_040752075.1 Candidatus Zixiibacteriota bacterium
AGATACACCGGATCGCGACCAAGGACGGTCGCCCGGAGTATTACACTCGCCGCTGGGAAGACCGGGAGTACACCGAGCCCAATGCCGAGCGCCACGAGTTCCAGAGGGTCAAAGACGCGAAGGTCAAGATTTACGAGCAGGACATTCTCGCCGCTGAGATGGTGCACTTCTCGATGAATCGTGGTGCGCAGGACCTGCGCGGTGTGTCGATGTTCGAGGCCGCGATCTACTGGGCGACGCTGTACCACCGGGTGCTCGATAACGTCTGGGCCTACTCAGTGGCTCGGTCGATGTTCGGGAATCACATCAAGGTTCCCGGCAACTACGACCAGGTGCTGAAGCTGCGCAATGACATCGAGACAAACATCCTGATCGACCGTGAAGACGCAACTGGGCAGGTCTACAAGTCCACGGCGGCAGGGCAGACACTGGTGACCGGCAAGGATGTCGAGATCAGCCAGATGAACCCGAGCATGACCGCCGGATCGTTCGATTCGGAAATGCGCCGTCTCTTGCTCATGGCGGCGACGGCGCTGGGGCTTCCCGAGTTCACGCTGTCCGACGGCAACTACTCGAATCTCGCATCGTCCGAATCTCAGAACGCGCCGTTCTTCCGGCTCCTGCAGGCGCACCAGCAGAAGATCATCCGGGCGCATCGGCGAATTCTCCGCAAGGCGTTCGACTGGATGATTGACGCGGGGAAGATGAAAGGGCTGAAGGCGCCCAAGGGTAAGAGTCATGTCGTCGATTGGATCGACATACTCGCACCCGACGTGCTCGCTCCGAACATTGCGACGCTGGCCGCTGCGCTGACATCGGCGGTCAACGCGGGCTGGACGTCACGTCAGCAGGCCGCGCAGATGGTCGGCCTCGACTGGGAAGACACGAAGACTCAGCGGCTGGATGAGAAGGCGAACGGGCTGGAGACGAAACCTCAAGGGCTGTTCGGGTCAACCGAATTGCCGGACAAGGCTCAGGAGGAACTGTCCAAGTTCGTGGCGTCGTACACCGGCGGTCGCGATGAGACTCAGGGTGTCGCCGCGAAGATCGAGAGCGCCGGCGACAAGGCGCTGAAGGCGTTCGCGAAGGAGCTGGTTGCAACCAAGGGCGACCGTGAGGCGATGCTGAAGGCGTACGTGAAGTGTGTGAACCTACTGCGGGCCGACCTCAACTCCGCCATCGACAAGGGCGAGAAGGTCGGCGCAGAAAGTATAGCAGCGTGATGAATGCCCAGAGCCGACCGATTCCGCACAATCGTCACCGCTCGCTTCGAGTCGAATGCGGAGCGCATCGCAGGGGACATGATGAAAGAGGCGATGTCTGCCTTTGCGCAAGACGACGTGCAGATCACGCAGGAGTTGATCGACTTGGAACTCGAGCACGCGCAGTACCGGCTGGAACTCGCAGCGGACTCCGCCTCGTGGCAGGGATTTCAGATCGGGCGGCTCGACGTGATCGAGCAAGGGGAGATGTCAATCAATTGGGTATTGGAGCCGGGAGCCGAGCACTGTCCGACGTGCCTGGCATACGCGGCAGGAAGTCCATACACAGCGGCCACGCTGCCGGGCATCCCGGCGCAGGCAAACACGGAGTGCAACGGCAGTTGCCGATGCAATCTTGAACCAGTCGCGGCGTGACCGCGAAGAGGAGGGGTAGGAAATGAAAGCACTAAAGATCATCGCGTTTGCCGGGCTGGTGGCGCTCGTTGGAGTCGGCTTGTTTCACAATGCCGAAGCGCAGTTGCCTCAGTCGTACAACGGGGTCGATGTCAATGACTGGACAGTCGAGGATGACTCGACCAATGACAGCACGTTCCATGTCGGCAATGCCGACCTTGACACGTCGGACACCTACAACGCCTTCCTATGGGATCGCATTGCACTGGAGTGCTGGCGTGAAATCGAGTGCGATACTTGCCACGCGGCAAGGCGGGACTCATCGGACGTCACGGTCTACCTGGTGGGATCGAACTACAACAACAGGCGATGGGTTCTGGTCGATTCGATTGCAATCACAGACACGGTGACCAATACCAAATTCGTGGATGCCGCGTGGCCTGGATACCGATACGCCGCGTTCATTGTGCGTGGGCTGGTGGTCACGCTCTCCGCTTCCGCGCTCCCAGCCATACAGCCGAGCGTTTGGATACGCGTCTGCCGCAAGGGCGTTAAATGATCTGACCTAACCGACATGCCGCTCCCCGACGGGGGGGTGTGAGCACTGCAAAATCCGAGGCCCTGCGCCTCCGGTCCCACCTCGGTGACCGGAGAACGCGGGGCCTTTTTGCAGACGGGCGAGAGAGACATGGACAGAGCGACAGCACAATCCAGAACGCGCGACAAGATCAACCTGGTGACAGGCGGGCAGGGCTTGACTTTCAACAAGTTCGACCGCTACACCAGCCGCGTCTATCTCACCGAGTTGAGCGAGTTGCCTGACCGCGTGCGTCAGTACCCGCTGGCCTGCCAGCGTGACTACCTGGTCACCTACAACAACAACCTGAGACGCTACGGATCCCTGCCCTACGCCATGAAGGCCGCATGGAGGGCGCTGGAGCATCGCAAAGAGAAACTCGAACACGACAGGCGGGCGGCGGCGGGGAAGATCAACCCCGAGGACATAGCCCGCCAGATAATCGACAAAGCGACACCGTTGCGACCGCAGATCGTGGTCGCGTGAACTGAGAGGGGCGGCGAGAATGAAGACCGTTGAGAGAACCAAAGAGGGGTGGCGCGTCAGCCATTTCGAGCCGCCGCTCGTGTTGAGCGCAGAGCGATTCCCGACCGAGAAGGCCGTGCGCCTCTGGTTGGATTCGACCGAAGGCAAGGCGTTCGCCGACTACCGGGTCGGGCGCATTGCCCTGGCCAAGAAGGTCACGCCCATTCATCGGCGCGTGGCTTTCGAGGAGGGCATGGCCGGGGCGCCCGAGAATCCCGAGGCGCCCAAGCCGTCCGAGTCCATGGAGGGCCTGATGGACCGTGTGTGGTCCGCCATGCGCGCCAAGGGCTGGAATGCTTGGGACAATCCGGGCGCGACGTTCGACTTCGGGGTCCTGGAGACCTACACCGATTTCATCATCGCACAGGACTACAAGACTCAGGAGACCTACAAGATCGCCTTCACGGATGACGGCACCTCGGTCACCTTCGGGGATCCCGAAGAGTACGAGGTGACTTACCAGAAGGTCGAGGGCGGCGACGGTGGCGACACCGAGCCGACGCCGGAACCAACGCCTGACCCCGATGCGATGCAGATGTCCCGCTGCAAGGTGCGCATCAAGGGCAAGGCCATCGTCCTGAGCAAGAAGGGCGAAGACTCCAAGGGCAATCCGAAATACGAAATGCTCCTCTGCCAGTCAGGGGAAACGGAAGACGGTCGGTTCGTCACCGACAACTGCATCCGCGACGCCGTTGCGGCGGGTCTGTGGGACGGCGCGCGGAGTTACTTGTCACACCCGGACCCGGACACCGGAAAACGCACATCCGAAATCGCCTGCGCGCTGGTTGTCCCAGGGACAGTCAGGGCGGAGAAAAACCCAGGCAACGGGCTCGATGCTATTGGGACCGTTGTCGTCTTCAACACCATTGACGGCAAGGACGTGGCCGAGGCGCTGGACATGGGGCTCGAATACAAGGTCCCGGTCATCGGGACTTCGGTATTCAGCGAGTCGGCGTTCAAGCGTCGCGGCGAAGCCAACGGCAAGGAATACAGCGAGATCATCGAGAGGTTCGAGCGCATCGACGCCCAGGACTTCGTTGACGATCCCGCCTTCAGCCGTGCGGTTGCCCGCGGGCGCGTGGCCGCGTCACGCAACGGAAACGGAGACGAACTCACCATGGACGAAAAGCAGAAGTACGAGGAGCGCATCGCCGCGCTCGAAAAGCAAAACAAGGAGAACGCCGACAAGCTGGTGTCGCTCCAACGCGAGAAGGACGTGAAGGCAGAACTGGCGGCCAGCGGGCTCGACCAGGAGACCCAGGACATCCTGGAGCCCATTCTTCTGGAGAACCCGAACCCGAAGAACCGGGCCGCGACCATCGCGCTTCAGCGCCACAACATGCTCAAGAACGCGAAGCGTTCGAATCCCGGCGGGGGTCCGCAGGACGGCGGAAACGGCTCGGATGATGATGCCGATGAGCCGAATCTGCCGCCCGATGCCAAAGCCGCGCTGGACCGCAACGCGAAGAACGCGGGCATCAAGCCCGAGTTCCTGAAGTTGGCGCGCCAGAAGCGGGGACAGCGGGCCGAGCAGGGCGTGACCGCGGACTGATAGACCGCTGTCACTCACGATCAACGAGACTGAGAAAGGACGAATTCAATGGCTGCATTGACAGCGGACAAGGAACTCACGTTTCGTGGGGAACCGTCCATCACCCATTTCAAGGCCGGCGTGGACGTGCTCTACAAGGGCGCGTTCATCATGATCGACACAAACGGCTACGCCGTGGCCGGCGCCGATACCGCCTCCTGCAAGTATGTCGGGGTCTGTGTCGAGCAATGCGACAACTCCGCCGGATCGGCCGGTGACGTCGAAGTCAAGGTCGAGACCGGCGCGCTCGGGCGCGAAGTGAAGTGCGCCGTGACTTCCGTGGATCAGGCCGACGTTGGCTCGATCCTCTACATCTCGGACGATCAGACGCTCACCGACAAGGGCACCGCGTCAAACGACGTGGCCGCCGGCGTCATGGTGGAGTACGTCTCGGCGTCCGTCGCATGGGTGAAGGTCGAGCCCGGCGTGAACGTGGTCTCATCCTAAGTCTGGGTGAGGGAAACCGACAACGGATCACATCAGGAGTCAAACCATGATTGTCAGCAACGATTTCATCTCCGGTGTCCTGACCCAGTTCGAGGCCGTTTTCGAGCAGAAGCGGTCAGAGGCGCCGGTCCAATGGAACCGCGTGGCAAGGGAAGTCGATGCCAATGACCGGAAGACCGTCCAGTTCTTCGGTCTTGGCCAGGCCCCGACCATGCGGACATTCCAGGGCACCTATGAAGTCGGCGAGGCGTTCACGCATTCCTACAGCGTGACCCCGACCCGGCGCGGCGTCATCGTCGAAATCGAGAAGGACTCGCTGCGGTACAACCCGCTCTCGGAGATCACGGCTTTCATCGCCAACATCTCCGAGCAGGCGATGCTGTACTACGATCAGCAGATCTTCGCGCAGATGTCTGGCGCGTTCGTCTCGCTGTCCTTCGACGGTGTGGCCTTCTATTCGGCCAGCCACACATTCGGCAATTCGGCCGCCTATGACAACGTGGACACGGCCGTCCTGAATTCGGACGGCGTGGCCTACAATGCGCTCTGGGCTGCCATCAACACGGCCCAGGGCGATCACGGCGTGCCGCTGGGCTATGTCCCGACCGATCTGGTTGTCCACACGAACAACCGCTTCACCGCGCGCAAGATGCTCAACGCGGAGGTCCTTGGGACAGACACCAACGTCAACAAGGGCGACGTGAACCTGGTCATCACTCCGTTCCTCACGACCACTACCGAGTGGCACCTCATCGCCAAGGGTGCGGATGCTCCGTTCCTCTTGGTCGTCGACGTGCCCCCGACCTTCACCGATCAGATGGGCGAAGACTCGGACGGCGTGTTCCGCAAGGAAGTGGTCGCGGTCAAGATCGCGTGCAAGTGCGCCACCGCAAACGGCGACCCCCGTCGCGCGGCGGCGTCTGACGGTACGGTGTAGTTGGCAGTTCCTTCATTCCGAGGGTCCCGGGCCGGTTAGCCACACCGGCCCGGGATTGAATGGGGCGGCAAATGGCAGACCTGACAAACATCGCGAGTATCGAGGAACTGCTACGGACCGTCACCCCGGGCATCAAGGTCGGGGATGAAGAGCCCGATGCCGCCACGAATGAGTATGACCTGTCTCGGACGACCATCGACAATTGGCGGACCAGGCAGGAGGCGATCATCGTCAACCGCCTCAGCCGCTTCTATGTCGTGCCCCTGGCACTGACTTCTGATCGTACGGTTGAACTTCTGAAGGACATCGCGACCCGCTACGGCGCTTACGCTGTGTGGCTTGCGCTGCATCCCCAGCGGACGCGCGACAACCTACCGGCATCGGTGACGCTCTGGAAATCAGAGGCCGATGCCCTGCTCGATCAGATCGTCCCGCTCGGCAAGAATGAGCCGGTCGACGGGCGGGACATCATCCTCGATGGTGAATCGTTGCGGACTGGAGCGGGAGACATCGGCACCGCGGCTGTCGAATTCACAACGCTCCTGGGCTTTGGGGGGACAAGGGAATGATGCGCGTCTCCTTCGATTGGCCGACTGCCGAACAGCGCGCCGTCAGGCAAACCTTGACCATGACTAGGACTGCGGTCACGGATCTGCGGCCGGTGTTTGAGCGGTTTCGCGGGACGCTGCGCATGCGGCATCGGCGCACGATGGACACGATGACGGACCCGATCACGGGCCAGCCATGGACACCGCTGACAGAAAAGCATAAGAGCCGGAAGCCATCCGGAACTCAGGCGCGAATCCTGTACTTCACCGGGGTCATGCGGCGGGCACTGACTGTGTTTCAGGCGCCCTGGTCAATCTACCATGCGACGCCGGTGAGCATGATTTGGGGGATCGATTCGCCCGAAGTCTACCCGTTGTTCCACCAGACGACTCAGCGCCGTCGCAAGGACGGGCAGCCGCTTCGCCGTGGATTCATGGGCATGGTGCTGCCAGATGACCTCAACACGCTCACTCGATTCGTCCGCACGCACATCATCGGCATGCAGGCCAAGGGCGGCGTCAAGGGGGCGACATAATGGCCGGCACCCAAATCCATCCCGCGCTGACCGCGATGAAAACCCATCTCGCCACCAAACAGGCGGACTGGGGATTGAGATCGATTGACGACTGGCCCTCCTATGTCGAGGGGGCGGGAGGGCCATCGATCTCCCTGGAACTGGAGAGCATCAAGCCCGTCCTGGTCGGAGTTTCCCACCCGACGCTGGCCTTCGACATGGTGTACGGCGTGAGGATCACCTACTGGTCGTCCGACTTCAAGCCCCGTGCCAATTACAACGATGTTCTGATCATGCTCGATGCGATCATTGTCTTCCTGCTCACGTCATCGAGCCCGAACGCCTACGGCGAATTGCTCGGGCACGATCAGGCTTTCGCTCCGGAAGTCGGCAACATCCCAACCAACGATCCCGCTCATGAACTGTTCGGCGGATCGATCACCGCTCCACTCACCATCAGCACATCGGTGACCCAGACATGAAGAAGACCAAGCACCAGAAGCGCCCAGGCGGCGCGTGGTACACGACCTACGGCGGGTCCGATCAGACTTCCATCCCGGAGTTCACGGAGACGCCAGTG
>JBFMFQ010000178.1:0-7268 GCA_040752075.1 Candidatus Zixiibacteriota bacterium
ATGACGAATCGCAAATAGACGGCCCAACCGCCGATGAGCACGGCAATGGCGAAGAGCACCGTTCCGGTCATCCCGAAATACCACAGCGGACGGCGCATTGTGTGGTATTGGAATTTGACCGCCAGCAGATCCAAAACGCCACCGGGTATCCGCCACCACCCGAACTTCGAGGTGCCGGTTGTGCGCTGGTAGAGCGTTACATCCACCTCGCCGATTCGATATCCCGCCTCGGCCGCAATTGCGACCCAGAACCGGTGCCAGTCGTGGCGGTAGTCGAACACATCGATCAACTCCCGCCGGAAGGCCTTCACTGAATTCAAATCGGTAACGTTGATCGAGGGAAACAACCAGCGGGAGAGGCGATTGTAGAGCCCGGAGACGACCCGCTTGTTGTACTGGCCGATCTTGCGCCCGGTGACCAGATCGTAGCCGTCCCGCAACCGCTCGACCATACGCGGAATATCGTTGGGGTGGAACTGGCGGTCGGCGGGATAGAAGACGATTGTGTGGCCGCGCGACGCCGCGAATCCCGCCTGCAGCGCCTCGGTCAGGCCGCGGCGACGGGGAAGCGAAACGATACGGATGAACCGGTGTACACGCTGGGCATCGACCAGACGTGGAAGCGTCCGGTCCCGCGAGCCGTCGTCAACGGCAACAACCTCAAACGAAAACCGCGCCCGTCGGGCCAGTTCGCCGAACTGATCCATGAGGGGAAGGATGTTGCCTTCCTCGTTGTGCGCGGGAACGACAATCGAGACATCCACCGATCCGCTTTGGTACGGGCGCTCCCGCTCGCGTCTCATCTTGCGTTCACCCGGCTCAATCGTTCCATCAACTGGGGGTTCCGTGGGTTGAACTGCGCCGCCCGTGACCAGGCTTGAGCGGCCCGGTCGCGATACTCGCTCGACGATCCGGTCCGGAACATTTCCCAAGAAACATCCCCGATCTGGGCCCACAAGAAGAAATCGCTGGGGAAGAACTCGGCGGCGCGCGAGTAAGCATTCAAGGCGTTGGGCAGATCACCCCGGACGAAGTAGGCATCCCCCAGCCAGCGCCATCCCGAGAAGTGGTTGGCCGAGTCGGCCACCCACCCGGCCAGGTAGGCAAGCAGCGTGTCGGTCGGTGCGCTGGGCATCTCCGCCCGTTTCCGCTCAAAAGCGGAGGGCACATACCGGGCCGCCTGAGGATTTCCGCCGGCGCCGGAGACACGGAACACGCTGATGCCGAGGTTGCGAATCGTGTAGGAGGCGACACGCGCGGCCTGGGCAGCGATTTCAGGGTAGTTCTTGAAGAACGGCTGCCCGGGTTGATCGACATCGATCACATGAGTCACCGGAAACCGCGCAAAGAAGGCGGTGTCCGGGGTGGAGACACCGAACATGGCCGGGAAGTTCCCAATCGCGCCGCCCTGCGTTAGTGTGGTCCCGTAGCCGCCAGTTGCGATGGCATCGCTGGAAAGGATGGCTCGCAAATCACGGTTCGCGTCTTCGATCGTGTGCTGGGCTATTGACCACCAATTGATGAAGTGCCGACCCTGATTGACCAGGGCGACAGTCAGCGCCAGGGCCGCGAGCACCGGACCCAATCGAGGCGCTTTCCGATCGCGGCGGTTCTCCGCGCCCGGCAGCCTCCGTCGCCATGCGATCCACCCGCCGGCAACGAGCAATCCGAGTATGACAGCGAGCCATATCCCGGAGACCATCTCGGCCTGCCTTTGATCGAAGAGGCGCGGCATGACCAAATTCTGAAGCCCGGTCGCCAGCAGAATCGCCAGAAGGGGAAGGGCGTACCAGGCCGTTCGGGATGGTTTGTCCGTCGCCGGACGAGACACAAGACGGGCAACGAACCAACCCGCCGCGGCGGCCATCGGATAGAGCAGCACAATTTGATATCGAACCGGTCGGTAATTGAAGGGCATGAACGCCGCCCATGCACTCCAAAACCAGCCAACGACGGCAAAGGCGGGGACCGGAATGCGCGCCAGCACATCGCGCCAGGAGCCTTCGATGCAGGCATGGACCAGCATCAACGCCATCCCGAGAAACCCCAGAATCGAGAGTGTCACTCCCCATGTCAGGATTCCGGTGTCCGTCCCGAATGAAAACCATTGCAGCAGGAAGCCCTTGATGGAGGTGAGTCCGACAGGCGTGCCGTAGAGCGATAGCGACTGCTCTTTCAGGTACGCCAGGACTGCATCCGACGCGGGCATGTAGGCGAAGAGATACCAGAAGATGTAGATCGCCAGCATGCCGCCGGCGAAGCCCGCCGGACGGCCCCATCGTTTGACGGGAGAGTCTTCTTTGGCCTGGAAACCGGCCAACGCCGTAGCAAGCGCGAAAACCGGAGCGGCGTGCAGGGCGGTCACCTTGCCGAAGAATGCGCTCAAACCGGCGAGGGCGCCGGCGAGGATGCTCCACCACCATGTTCTGATTCCCAGAACCAATGCAAGGAGTGAAGCGGCCAGCAGGGCATTCGAGGCCACTTCCAGGAATGGTAAACGTCCGTAGTGGACAAAGAGGTATTGGATCGCCAGCAGAAACCCGGTGGAGATCCCGGCGACAAACCCGAAAGCGCGTCCGCACACCCAGGCCAGGCAAGCCACTCCAATCAGGTTGAGGAGCACGGCCACGATCTGCCCGGCGGCGACGCTCGGTCCGGTGATGAAGAACACGAGCCAGGCCACGAATCCGGTGACATTCTTCAGAAAGAACACCAGCCGTTCGTCATTCAGCGGATTCCAGTCGCCAAAGAGATGCGCGTTGCGCGCATAGGAGGTGTACTGGGGGGGATCGGTGAACAGATCCTGGCTCCAGGACACATCGAGCGCCGGGTCCGCCCCGAGGTGCACAAACCGAAACAGGCAGGCGAGCGCCAAAACCAAAAAGACCAGCGCGTAACGAACACGCGGGTCATCCAGCGACTTCGCGATGTTGCGCGGGGTACCGGAATGCGTCGACCGCAGGGGTGCGCCTTCGTGCGCCTTGCCGGTCCTTTGAGGTTGTCGCCGGGAAGCCATATTACAAGTCGACGGACCGTCGCGCGGCCGCCGCGACATGCGCGATTTGCTCCTCGGTCAACTCGGCGAACATCGGCAGGGAGACGATCCGTCCCGACAAACGCTCGGTCACCGGGAAACTGGGCCATGTCCGGTCCGCATACGCCTTCTGCCGATGCACCGGGATTGGATAATGGATCAGCGTCCCGACCCCCTCCTCTTGCAGGTCCTCCTGGAATCGCGACCGGTCATCGACCTGCACGACATAAAGGTGATAGACCGACTGGGAATCATCGTCGGCCGGGGGCAGCACGAGATTGGCGTCCGACAGCAGCCGACGGTACTGGTCGGCGTGGGCGCGCCGGGCCCTGTTCCAGCCGGGGAGGTGCTTCAGTTTGGTGTTGAGCACGGCGCCCTGGATTCCCTCGAGGCGGAAGTTGTAGCCGACGACATCATGGTGGTATTTCTGATTCGAGCCGTGGTCGCGCAGTCGCCTGATGTCGGCCGCGACTTGATCATCGTTGGTCGTGATCGCGCCGCCCTCGCCATAGGCGCCGAGATTCTTTCCCGGATAAAAAGAGAAGCACCCGGCATCCGCGAGGGAACCGGCCGGCTTGCCTTTGTACGTGGCGCCATGCGCCTGGCAGGCATCCTCGATCACGGTCAACCCGGCATCGCGTGCGATCGCGAGAATCGGGTCCATGGCCGCCGGACGGCCATAGAGATGGACCGGGATTACCGCCTTCGTCTTCTTCGTGATCGCCGCTTTCAACTTCGCGGGATCGAGCGTGTACGTGTGTTCATCCGCATCAACCAGAACAGGCGTTGCGCCGGTGTAGGAGATGGCTTCGCAGGTGGCGATAAAGGTGTTGGCCGCGGTAATGACCTCGTCACCCGGCTTGATGCCATAGGCCAGGAGCGCGAGGTGCAAAGCCGAGGTGCCCGTGTTGACCGCGACACAGTGCTTCGTTCCGCAGTACCTGGCGAAGTTGTCCTCGAACTCCTTGACGGCCGGGCCGAGAACAAACGCGCAATCCTGCAGCACTTTCAGAATGGCCGCGTCCACCTCGTTTTTGATCGACGCGTATTGGGCTTTCAGATCCAGAAACGGAACATTCACTTTGTGATCCTTCGATGGGGATTTACTGATCTGTGCTGTGGTCATGTTGTCCTTATACCCCGGCTGGATGGGATGCAAACGTTGAACCCTGTGTGCGCCCGGGCATGCCGGAGTGGCCATTCTCGTGCACGAGGCGTCCGCCGACCAGCGTCGATCGTACGGTGCCCTTCAAGGTCCAGCCAAAAAACGGTGAGTTCTTGGAACGTGAATGAAGCGTGTCCAGCGTGACGGTCCACTCCGAATCCGGATCGAGGCAGGCGATGTCGGCTTGGGCGCCCGGCTCGAGGGAACCAAGCGGCAATCCGAACACCTTCGCGGGCCGGCGCGTCAGGCAGTCCACCAATTCGGGCCAGCCCATAAGCCCGCTTTCGATCATCGCGCGGTGACAGACACCCAGCGCGGTTTCCAGACCCACCATGCCAAAGGCGGCCTGATCGAATTCGCCGTCCTTTTCCTGCCAGGCGTGCGGCGCGTGATCCGTGGCGATGCAGTCGATCGTGCCGTCGACCAGCGCCCGCCGCAGGGCGTCGACATCGCGCTGGGTGCGCAGGGGGGGATTCACTTTGTACAGCGGATCGAATTCCCGGGCAATGAGATCGTCGGTCAATGTCAGGTGGTGAGGCGTCACTTCGGCGGTCACCCGGACTCCCTCCGCCTTGGCGGCCCGGATGATTTCGACCGCTCCCGCGGTGGAGACATGGCAGATGTGCAGACGCGCACCGCTCATCCGCGCCAGGGCGATATCGCGCGAGATGCAAATTTCCTCGGAAATCGCCGGGATGCCGCGCAGGCCCAACTTGGCGGAGACAAGACCCTCGTTCATGACACCGTCGCGCGAAAGGTCCATCATCTCGCAGTGCGAAACGATCGGGACATCGAACATCCGGGCGTACTCCATGGCGCGGCGGAGCAGGCCGGCGTTCACCACCGGCGACCCGTCGTCGGAAAATGCGACCGCGCCGGCAATCACCATCTCGGAGATTTCCGCCAGCGTCTCGCCCTTGCGGTCGCGCGTGATTGCTCCGATGGGAAACACCCGGCCGGGCGCGGTCAACGCCCGGTCCAGAACGAAGCGCACGGTTCCCTGATCGGCGATGGCGGGCTCGGTGTTCGGCATGCAGCAGACCGAGGTGAAGCCGCCGCGGACACCGGCCGCAGAGCCCGTTTCGACCGTTTCTTCATCTTCACGGCCCGGCTCGCGCAGGTGAACGTGAAGATCGATGAACCCGGGTGCGACGATCATCCCGCGGGCATCGAGGACATCGGCGCCGGACGGAATGGATCCGCCCGTTCCCGGCTCAATCCGCTCAATGCGTTCGCCATTGATCCAGACGGTTCCGATCCCGTCAAAACCGGATTTCGGGTCGATGATCCGGCCGCCGGTGATCGCCCGGATGGACGGCCACTGACTGGAGGCGGAAAGTCTCTTCTGTTCCATCACTCCCCCTCCCGGCTGCTGAGCGCCTGCCCGCCACAGAGGAGGTACAAGACCGCCATTCGCACCGCCAATCCGTTGGTGACCTGATCCAGGATGACGGAGCGTTTTCCGTCAGCAACCTCCGACGTTATCTCGACGCCGCGGTTCATTGGCCCCGGATGCATGATCATGCCGCCTTCGCGCAGGTAACCGGCGCGCTGTGCATCGATTCCGAACAAACGGGAGTACTCGCGAAGCGATGGCAGGAAGGCCGAACTCTGCCGTTCCCGCTGAATGCGCAGGACATTGATCGCGTCGACCCCGCCCGCCAGCGCCCGGTCGATGTCGGTGAACACATCGATCCCGAGCTCGCGGAAAAATTGCGGCACAAGCGTGGAGGGACCGCAAATTGCCACCTTGGCGCCCATGGTCAAAAGCCCCCAGATGTTCGAGCGGGCCACACGGGAATGAAGGATGTCCCCGACAATAAGGACCCGCTTGTCGTCCAGTCCGCGCCAGCGTTCCCAAAGTGTGTAGATGTCCAAAAGCCCCTGGGTGGGGTGCTCGTGCGCCCCATCTCCCGCGTTGAGGATAATGGCGTCTGTCGCACGGGTCAGGAAGTGCGGCGCCCCCGGCGACGGGTGACGAATCACGATCACGTCGGTCTTCATCGCGAGGATATTTTTCACCGTATCCCGCAGCGATTCGCCTTTCTGCACCGAGGAGGCGGAGGCGGTGAAGTTGACCACGTCGGCGGACAGCCGCTTCTCGGCCAGTTCGAATGAGATGCGCGTCCGCGTTGAAGGCTCATAGAACAGATTGACCACCGTCTGTCCCCGCAGAGGCGGGACCTTCTTGATCGGACGATCGAGCACCTCCTTGAAAGACTCCGCCGTGGTCAGGATCCGTTCGATGTCCTCGCGGCAGACTCCTTCGAGGCCGAGAAGATGCCGGATCTGCAGTCGCCCGCCGTTCTCCGGCGGGCGCGGCGCGCCGGGACTGTGCCCGGCTGTCGGGTCGGCCGATTCGACGGTCTGTTTGGCTCGGGAATTGGGCATGGGAATTCGGTTCCTTAAGTAGGCAATTTCAAATGAATCCTATTCCAGTTCGAAATCGAGTGTTCCTTCCGCCTTTTCGCCGCGCTTGACGGTCGGACGGCCGACCGTGACCGAGTCCGCGCCGTCGAGTTCGCGCAGCGACACCACCACCTGTTCACCGGGCGCCGTGGGAAGGTTTTTTCCGACATAGTCAGCCCGGATCGGCAGTTCGCGGTGCCCGCGGTCAATCAGGACGGCGAGTTGGATGGCGCGTGGACGTCCCAGGTCAATCAGGGCATCGAGCGCCGCGCGAATCGTGCGACCGGTGTAGAGCACATCATCGACAAGCACGACCGTCTTGCCGTTGATGTCGAAGAGGATCTCGGTTTTCTGAATGACGGGTTGTGCGCGCGAATCCTGAAAGTCATCGCGATAAAAGGAGATGTCGAGATAGCCAACAGGAACCGAGACACCCTCGATTCGTTGTATCGCCTCGGCGATGCGCTCGGCCAGCGGCGCACCCCGGGTCCGGATTCCAATCAGGCGGAGTTCTTTCACCCCGGCGTTGCGTTCCAGTATTTCATGGGCGATGCGATCGATCGCCCGCCGAACAGCGGATGTATCCATGATTGTGCGTGCTCTCGTCAGGCCGGATTTCACCATGGGGAAATCCTCCCGCGTGAAGGGACCGGCGCCGGG
>JBFMFQ010000179.1:0-7252 GCA_040752075.1 Candidatus Zixiibacteriota bacterium
CGGGTCTGAGACCCGCCCCTACGATGCGACCAGCAACTGGTTGCCCCTGCTCATACTCCGATCCACCGCTTTACCATCGCCCCGATTCCCAACAAATCCACCGCGCTGGCAATCACCACCGCGATCAAGAGCAAACGCACGAACCGAACCCCGCGCCGCACCGCCATGTGCGCGGCGATCCATGCGCCGGCCATGCTCCCGATCGCGAGGATCAGGCCCGGGAGCCATGCCACCTGGCCGCCGCGGATGAACACCGCAATCGCAAACGGCGTGTAGCAAAGCACGATCAGGAGTTTCACCGCATTGGCGCGAACGAGATCGTATCCCGATCCGAGCACCAACCCGGCCAGCAAAATGACGCCGATCCCCACTTGAATGAAACCGCCATAAAGTCCAACCCCGAACATGACGATCCACCCCAGCCAACCGGAGTGAATGCGCCGTGTTTCTGCCGCCTCGCGCAGCCACCGGTCGGGGTTGACAATCATCAGCACCAGCATGAAGACCATGAGCGCGCCGATGACACGCCGCATCACCGTCTCATCGAGATCAACCGCGATCTGCGCCCCGACAATGGCGCCGACGACCGCTGGAATGGTCGGAATCAGGGCCTGACGCCACTCCAGTTGTCCCTGGCGGTGAAAGCTCCCGACCCCGACAAGCGACTGAAAAAGAATCCCGATGCGATTGGTCCCATTCGCGACATTCGCCGGGAGGCCCAGCCAGATGAGCAAAGGCAGCGTGATCAGAGAACCGCTCCCCGCGACCGTGTTGATGAACCCGGCCGCCAAGCCGGCCGCGATCAGCGCGATGTAGTGATACCAGTCCACCAGTGGCAGTCCCGGCGGCATCCCTCAAACGCGACATCCGCCAATGCCCGAAGGATACGTCCGGGGGGAGGCAGAATCCCCTGCAAAGTCGTGCGCGAGCAAGGTTCTGCCATGCCCCTCAGTGAGAAGCAACCAGCGAGAGCGGCCCTACCAACCAAACTCGGGTGGATGAGGGAATTGGAGCCAGGTGCCGGTGAGGTACCATCGCAGGATAAACAGGTCGGCGGGCGTAAGGAGGACACCGTCGTTATTGTAATCACTCGATTGCACTTGGGTTGCTTGGTATGGAGGTGTCCAGACGATCGGCCCGTACCTCATGAAGTTTGAAAAGAGCACGTAGTCGCCCACTTCATTACCAATGCCATTTAAGTTCATGTCCATGGGAGGGTCCGGATCAAGTACGCAGATGTACCCAGTGGAAACCGAAAACGACGGGACCACTGTTAGATTGGGTATGGCTCCCGCGCATGCCATCGGGTCGAATCCTGGCTCAAGACCCATTCCCGATGTCGCGAGGTAAAGCGTGTCACCACCGACCGAGGTGAGGACATTGTCATGGCACTCCGCGGAGCAGAACGCCACCGGATGACACTGGCCCATGAAGGCCCAGTTTCCGGAAATGGAAAACACCATCCGCGCAATACACCCCGATGGCCGGTAAGTCTCCGGCGGCGGCAAAACCCCATTGTCGAGATTGGCGATTCCACGGATGCGAATCTGCATGCCATCGCACGCCTCGGCGCAGCCCCCGGCGGCCGGACCCTTGCGATAGGTCAGGTACTCCCAGCCGGATGGGAGGTCCGGCCCCGGTTCGACATACAACAATTCCATCGAGTTGACAGCCGCGCAAAGTAGGAAGTCGAACCCGCCGATGTTTCCGGGTGTTATGGCGGTCGGATCGACCCAGATTCCAAGGTTGGTGTTACCCAAGGCGAGCGTTGGCGCCGTGTCGACGGTCACATCATACTCAACCCACGCCTGATCGTAGATCACCGCGATATCGCCGATCTCACCTGCGAATGCCCCCGATCCTGTCGTCATGAAGAAGAGCAGGCAGAGGGAACCGTTGTGAAGAACCAGACGACTCAGGGATTCCACGAGCGCTCCTGCGGGGTTGACAACCTTGCGGCCGTCTACAAGACGTCCGGCATAAATATACCAGTCGCCCGCGAATCGTCAATACGCTCGCGAAGAGGAAACTACGGCGCGCAGGGATTGCAGGGCCCCGGCTGCCCAAAGAAGACATGATCAATCAACTCGGCCAGATCGACCGCATCGGTCAATGTGTCGCAATTGAAGTCCCCGCGGCTGCTCGGGCAATCCGGGTCCTGCTGGTCGGCGACCCCAAAGAAGACCACATCGATGACGAAGGCAAGATCCGTCGCATCGACAAACCCATTGTCATCAAAGTCGGACTGGTGGGGACAAGCGCATGCGCACAAACTCGGGGAGTCGGAGGTGATCCGGTAAATCTCTCCGTCGGAATAATCGCAGATGTATATCTCCCCAGCGGCATCCTCGCCAAATGACGACACAAGTCCGATGGCTCCGTTGTTCACCAGACCGGTGAGTTCGGTAGAATCGGTCTTCGACGCTCCGTCGTAACGGAAGGACCAGAACCGCGCGGAGCAATAGTCCGCGTAGATATACGCCCCGATCAGCTCGGGCACCCGGCATCCCCGATAGACATACCCGCCCGTGACCGCGCAATTCGATCCCGGATTCGGATAGTCCGTAATCGGGTCGGTCAGTCCCGTCCCGCAGGTGCACCCGGTCAGCCCGGTGCAGTTGTACCCCTCCATGCACCGCCATCCGTAATTGAGTCCGCCGGGACTGCCGGCCGCCTCATAGCTAACCTCTTCACGCGCGCCCTGACCGACATCGCCGATGTACATATCGCCGGTGCCGCGATCGAAACTGAAACGCCATGGGTTGCGCAATCCAAACGCCCAGATCTCATCCAGCGTGTCGATTCCCGCCTGAACACCGGCCCAGGGGTTGTCCGCCGGCACGTAGGTGGGGGGATTGTCGACATCGAGACGAATCATCTTCCCCAAAAGAGTCAGCGGATTCTGGGCGTTGCCGGTCGCGCCGTGCTGGTCATTGGCCCCGCCGCCATCGCCCATGCCGCAATAAAGCATTCCGTCCGGACCGAACTGAAGGCACCCGCCGTTGTGGTTGGACTCCGGTTGTCCAATCGTCTTGAGGATGACCTCGCTCGTCGGGATCGCTGTGTCCCCGCCGGGGCCGACGAGAAACTGCGAGATCACCGTCGCGCCGTCTGAGGCGCGCGTGTAGTTGATGTAGAACTGGCCGTTGGACGAATAGTTGGGATGAAACGCCAGCCCGAGCAACCCCCGCTCCCCCCCGGCGACCAAAAGACCGCTGGCGTCCAGAAACGGCTTGGCCTGCACCGCATCATTCTTGACCAGGATGATGAGCCCGCCCAGCTGAACAACCATAACCCGGCTGCTGTCGTAAGGCGGTGAGGCCACAAACACCGGCGCGCTAAACTCGCTTTTGTACAACTCCCGCCCAACGGTGGCCGTGGCCGGCTCCGGCGCAAGCGACGCCGCGAGCCCCAATACGATCAGACCGGCAACAACGGTTTTGCGTGTCATGATAATCCCCTCCCGATCAGGATGACAGGCAACCCCGCACGAACTCAACTGCAGGGATCGTTCGGTCCCGGGCCGCCGAAAAAGACATGGTCGATCAAAAGCGCAAGATCGACGGAATCGCTGACTCCGTCCGCGTTGAAGTCCGCCCTCGATCGCGGACAACTTCCATCTTGTACGTCGGAAGCGCCGAAGAAGATGATATCGATCTCGATGGCCAGGTCAGTCGCGTCAACCGAACCGCTCGCGTCCAAATCAGCCTGGAACATGCAGAGGCACCCCTGAATGACACTGATGCGGACAATCGCGACGTTGGAGGGCGCCTCGCCGTCATTCGCCTGGTAAAAGACCGAGTCGGGCCCGACATAGGAGAGATTCGGCGTGTATGTGAAGCTCCCGTCGGAGGCGTTGAAATCCGAAACGCTCCCGTTGAACGGCCCGCCGGTGTGGGAAATCGTCCAGGCGACATCATCAACATCCGTGACCGGCATGGCGCCGATCGCCAGCGGCGTGTCCTCGCTGGTGCTGTGGCTGTTCGACGCGGCGACCGGCGGATCGTTGACCGGGGTCACCGGCAGACGCACCAGCGCGGTGGCGGACGTCGCCGCACCATCAAACACCTCGAAGAAGAGCGAATCAGGCCCATTGAAATTCAGGTCCGACTGATACGTGAACGCTCCCGTGTTCTGATCAAAACCGGAAATCCCCCCGTGAAATGGACCCGCGGTGATCGTGTACAAAAGCGCGTCCAAGTCGGGGTCGCTGGCCGGCAGAATCTTCGAGAGCGGTACATCCTCCGAAGGATCAAACACCGTGTCCCGCGCCACCGGCGGGTCAGTCACCTCGGCGACCGTGATCGTCACCATCTCCGTATCGGCCGAATCCCCATCGCTCGCGATGAACCGGACATCGTACATGGACCCGCCCTGCAGAAACGTCGGAGTCCAGTCCAGATCCCCAGTCCCGTCATTGTGATCGACGAAACTCGCCCCAGCGGGGAGATCCTCGGCGAAGAGGTCGGGCGCCGGGCCGTTCGGGTCGGATGCGCTGACCGGCACATTCAGGGCCATCCCTTCCGCGGTGTTCTGCGGCCCGATCGGATCGAGAACCGGCGGCATGGCGACCTGACCCAATTCGCCGGTCTGCCCCGCACGGTTGGTGGGGGTGTTGGTCGCGATGGTAAAGTCCTGTGAGTTGTCTTGCCCGATAAAACTCCACCGGGTACGGTGCAGCGAAAGGACGCCGTCGGACGGCAGCGCCGCCGCCGGCGTGCCGAAGCCCGTCGTGCTGCCGGTGTAATCCCCGTACGCCAAGGCATCGATCGTTGAACTCGGGTCCTGCGCGAAGATGACCCGCCCGTCGGTGATGGAGATCGCGCCATCCGGGATGATGAAGTCGGGCGCAAAACCAAGTTCATCGGCCACCGCCTGCGTGGCCAGAAGCATCTTGTCGTTTAACCCCCAACTGAACGTGCTCGTGAAGTCATGAACCAGCGTCGTCACGGTCCCGCTGGGATTGAGCGCGTTTACCCGCGCGAACTGCATCTGAGTCTGTCCGCTGGCAATCGAGATCAGCTCGACAAACTGCTTGGTCCCATCCGCGTTTGAGTACAACTCGTTGATCATGACGAGGTGAAACGTGGCCGGATCGGCCTCGGCCCTGAGCAATGGGACGCCCGTCAATAACCCGCCCAGTATCACAGAACTCAGAAAACGCTGCAACATGAGACCTCCTTCCGGTCGATCCCGGCACCTTCCGGTGAATCCTGATGTGTGTGCGGTTTGTGCCCGGGAATCCGATCCGAGCCCAACTCGGGTTCTCCCCGCCGAAAACGGCGTTCGACCCCGGATATGCGGATCAACCGGGCGAACAGGACAATTGTTCCCCCGATTTCGCCTCCGGGGTAAATCCCGGGAAAAATCCGCATCAGGCGGGCTTGACATTACCGCGAGGCGGTGCATCTTTATGGACGGCTGTGCCATTCGCCCGGTGTCGACGGGCGGCCTGCCGTCTTGTCTCATCGTGTGTCATCACATAGCGGTGCCTAAAATCTAGACGTACTCAGGGAGGGGACGCAATGAAACGCGGCTTGCGCACGCTGTGGTTTGTCTGTGCATTGATCGGGTCGATCGGCTGGTGGGCATCGGCCGACGCGGCCAACACCGTCATCATTCCATCGGCCAATCTCAGCCCCGGCCAGACCGGGGTACAAATCCGGGCATTGTTGACCAACGACGTCACACTGCGAACCGTCGTGGCCCCGTTTGTTGTCCGAACGGTGTCGGGAGGGGCTTTCATTACCTCGTTGAAGATCTCATTCGCCGACCGCCTGCCCACCGGCAGCGGTCAGCCGCTCTCAGACCTCATCATCAACAACATCTTCCTGACCGAGGATGGCACCTGCAAGGGCGGCCAGCCGGGCGGCTTCGGGACGATCGCCTTCAGCGACACCATGCCGCACCCTGTCGCCTCCTCTCCGGTGGGCATTCTGGCCTCCCGTGTAAGGATTGGCGGCGCGACCCTGGCCCCCGGCGCCGATGCCACGGGATCCATCGTCGTCACGGTCGATGTCAACACCAACCAGGGGTACTTCGAGGTGGACACAAGCTGTGCCAACCCCGCAAACCATCTCCTCTTTATCAATGCCGCCAACAACAATTCATTCGCTCCGGACTTCACCAGGGGGCTATTCGCCGTCGGCAATCCGCCGATCGCGCGCGATACCTCTTGGAGTGTGGCCGAGGACGGCAGCAAGAACGTCGCGTTCCTGCCGGCCTATGACCTAGATTTGGATCCGCTGACATTTGCCATCACCGACGGGCCATTCAATGGCGATGTGACCGGTTTCAATCCGAACACCGGGGCCTATACCTACACCCCCGATCCGAATTACACCGGACCCGATTCCCTGAGTTTCCAGGCAAACGACGGCACATTCCCGTCGAACATCGCCAAAGTGCGAATCACCGTGACCTCAGTGAATGATCCGCCAGTCGCGCTGGATACCGCAATCAGCACCGATGAGGACACCCCGGTTGTCGGCAACTTCCAGGGGTATGATATTGATACGCCAGTCTTTACCTATGTTCGCCTCACCGGTCCCTTTAAGGGGACGTTCACGGGGTTCAATCCATCCACGGGGGTCTTCACATATACCCCGCAGCTCAACTACTCCGGTCCAGACTCCATTTACTTCCAGCTGGACGACGGCCCGCTGAACTCAAATGTCGCTCTCGTCCGAATCACCGTGAACCCGATCAATGACCCGCCGGTCGCGCGCGACTCCGCCTTAACGACGATCTTGGACACACCAGTTGCGGGGCGCTTCTTCTCGACAGACCCGGATGGCGGTCCCCCGACCTACGCGAACACAGGGGGGCCGTTCAATGGCAGTTTCACGGGGTTCAACCCGGTGACAGGCGATTTCACCTACACGCCGAACCTCGGGTACTTCGGTCCCGACTCGATCAAGTTCACGGCGTTCGACGGATTCGACACCTCCAACGAGGGCACGATCCGCATCAATGTCACCCCGTCGAACTGCATCTGTGCCTGCTGGGCGGACACCAAATGCGATGGTCTCCAGAATGCCGTCGATTTGGCGATCATGATCCAAGTGGTCTATTTCGGCGAGTTCGGCACGATCTCGCCGTTTTGCCCAACGGTGGACAATGACATTAACTGCGATTGCCTGACCGATGTCCTGGATGTGGCGATCTACATCGACTATGTCTACTTCGGCGGCGCGTTGCCATGTGATCCCTGTACAATCTCCTGCCAGTAGCAAGGCTCCACCCCGTTTAG
>JBFMFQ010000018.1:0-26192 GCA_040752075.1 Candidatus Zixiibacteriota bacterium
CGCGACGAGGCCATCGTCGGCGGAAATCAACTGGCCTTGTGGGGACTCGAGGACATTGCCACAGGACGAGCACTGAACCTGACGGAATCACCGCTGGACTACGGCCTGCCCCCCTCTTTCCGGAAAGCGAGATGACGGCAACAAAGTTCACCATCCGAAGCATGACCGTCGAGGATGTGCCCAAGGTGGCCGCCCTCGAATCGAAGGTCTTCTCGGATCCCTGGCCGGAAAGCGGTTTTCACGAGGCGCTGGGCTCGACAAATGCCTATAATCTGGTCGCGGTCGATGGGGAGAACACACTGGCGGGGTATTTCTGTTCGCAGGTGATCGCGGATGAGCTTCAAGTGCACAATGTCGCCGTGGCCCCCGAATACCGGCGTGCCGGACTCGGACGGCGGCTTCTGGCGACGGCCGAGGAGTACGCGCGTACCAAGGATGCGGTCTGCTCGGTGCTTGAAGTCCGCATCACCAACGCTCCGGCCCTGGCCATGTACGGACGGCTTGGGTACCGGCGGATCGGACGGCGTCGCCGGTATTACCGCCAGCCGGTCTGTGATGCGCTCGTGCTGTTTAAGTTTCTCGACAGCAATGAACCGGTCTCGGTGAATTCAACGGAGAAGCGATAATGGAGTGGTTCCGAAAAGCGAAGGCCGGACTCACCCGTCAAACCAGACAGGACATTCCCGACGGGCTCTGGACCAAATGCGGCGGGTGCGGCGAGATCATCTACGCCCGGGAATTGGAACGACGCTCCTGGGTTTGCCCGTCCTGCGAGTACCACTTCCGCATCAGCCACTCTGACTACATCCGGTTGCTCCTTGACGATGGTGTTCTCGAGGAATACGACCGTGGCCTGGTCTCCCTCGACCCGCTGAAGTTCCGCGACAAAAAGAAGTACCCCGAGCGTATCGCCGAGGCGCAGCAGAAGACCGGCCTGGCCGATGCGGTCGTGTGCGGAATCGGCAAAATCAACAATCGTTCGGTGTCGTTCGGCGTGATGGAGTTCGGGTTCATCGGCGGCAGCATGGGGTCGGTGGTGGGCGAGAAGGTGGCGCGGGCCATTGAGCGCGCGCTGACGCGCCGAATGCCCCTCGTGCTTGTCAGCTGCTCCGGAGGAGCCCGGATGCAGGAAGGAATCCTTTCCCTGATGCAAATGGCCAAGACCAGTTTTCTGCTGTCCGAGTTGGCCGAGGCCCGGATTCCGTACATCTCGGTGCTCACCAACCCGACCACCGCCGGGGTGATGGCCTCCTACGCCTCCCTCGGCGATGTGATCGTGGCCGAGCCAAGGGCGCAACTGGGATTTGCCGGACCGCGTGTCATCCGCGACACGATCCGGCAGGAACTCCCGCCCGGGTTCCAAAGCTCGGAGTTTTTCCTCGAGCACGGATTTCTCGATCGGATTGTCAAGCGCACCGAGTTGAAATCGACACTCTCGGAACTGCTGACCTTCCTTTCCGGCCCGGCATCGGGCGTGGATGAGCGGACCGCCCTGACAATCGCGCGTCCGGATGCGCTCGTCGATGACTCGGTGTCGTCTTGACCGCACGTCCATGACATACCAAGAGGCCGTTGCACGGCTGTATTCCCTTGAACAGACCGGCATAAAGCTCGGCCTGGACAATATCCGGGATTTCTGCCGGCGGCTCGGTGATCCCCAGCAGCAGTTTCTCTCGGTGCACATCGCCGGAACCAACGGGAAGGGGACCGTCACCGCCCTGGTGGCGGAAATGCTGCGGCGCGACGGCTGGCGTGTCGGCCGCTACACGTCCCCGCACCTGAGGGACTTCCGCGAACGAATTGAAATCAACGGCCGCATGGTCGGCCGCGTTGCCGTGACTGAGTTTGTGGCGCAACACTGGCCGCTCATTCGCCGCCGGCGCTATTCCTATTTCGAGGTGGTGACGGCGCTGGCCTTCGACGCCTTTGCACGCGCCGGGGTGGAGGTGGGCGTCATCGAAGTCGGCCTCGGCGGACGCTTCGATGCGACGAACATCATCGACCCGGCCGTGAGCATCATCACGCAGATCGACTTCGACCACGAACGCATCCTCGGGCGGACCCTTGGGAAGATCGCCTTCGAGAAGTCCGGAATTATCAAGACAGGCCGCCCGGTCCTGGTCGGGCCGGTCACCCAGGAGGTGCGTTCCGTCCTCGAGCGAATCGCTCGTGAGAGGCAAGCACCGCTTTTCGACGCGCGCGATGTTCTCCGAACACTCCCGTCACCACCCAAGCGGGGGTTCGTGGCCGCCGCGTGGCAGTTGCCCCTGTTCGGAACGCACCAGATTGCAAACCTGGGGATTGCGCTTGCATCGGTCGCGCTCCTGCAGGGCATGGGGGTGGAACCTGATCCGGCGACCTTGCGCCACGCCGCCCGCCGGGTTCACTGGCCGGGACGATTTCAGTTTGAATCGACGACGCCGCGGGTGGTGTATGACGTGGCCCACAACCCGTCCGGCGCCGCCGCGTTTGCGAAGACCTGGCGCGCCCTGTTTGCTGGCAAAAAAGGGGTTTTGCTTTTCACCGCGAAAGACGACAAGGGCTACTCCGAAATGTGGCGCAGCCTCGCGCCGGTCGCCTCCCGGTGGATCGGATGCCCGCTGCCGCATTCGCCCGGGATACCGCGCGCCGAGATGGAATCGCTCGCCCGAAGCACCGGCACGCCCTTCGAATGGCGGGACTCGGCTCAGGACGCGTATCGGATCATGCGGGAGATGACGGCCAAAGCCGGGCTCTCCGCGGTGGTCGGCTCGCACTACCTGGTGGGCGAGTTGATTCCCAAACACCTGCTGCTGCCAAAGCAGGAGTCCCCCAGGCCGCGCCAGCATCTCCGTTGGGCCGACATTTTGACAGCGCTCCGCTCCGCGGGCCATCGATAATTGCGAATGGCCGGGAACCTGAAGCGGGTCCCCGGTGTTTGTCACGGAGCGCCGTGAGTGATCGGTGATTGACTTTGTGAAGTTGAGAATTTACCGTTGGCACCCCGTAAGGAGGATATATGGCCAAGCCAGTCGAAGTGACAGATGCAACTTTTGAGGCGGAAGTCTTGAAATCCGATGTGCCGGTTCTTGTCGATTTCTGGGCCACTTGGTGCGGCCCGTGCAAGATGATCGCCCCCGTGCTGACCGAACTCGCCGAGGAGTATGACGGCCGTCTGAAAGTGGCCAAGGTCGATGTCGACAGCAACAACCAGACCGCGATGCAGTTTCGCATCATGAGCATCCCCAGTCTCCTCTTCTTCAAGAATGGGGAGAAGGTGGATCAGATCATCGGCGCGATGCCCAAACAGAGCTTCGTCGAAAAGATCGACAAGGTCCTCAAGTAACAGGCGCACCGCGCCATGAGCGGCCGCAATCCACGCGCAGGCAACCATGGGCACCACTCCAGTCATCGAGGCGGACGTCGTCTGGGAAGGCGGGATGGCGTTCGCCGCCAGAACAGACTCGCATCACTTTCTTACCCTCGATGCTTCGCCCGAGGACGGGGGCCAAAACTCCGGCCCCCGCCCGATGGAAATGGTCGCCTGCGCCCTCGGCGGATGCACCGCCATGGATGTTGTCGCGTTCCTGCAGAAAAAGCGCCGCACTGTTGAGTCGATGAACGTCCATGTCACCGGCAGGCGCGCCGCCTCCGAACCCGCCGTCTTCAAGGAAGTCATCCTCGAGTACCGCCTCCGGGGGCCCGATCTCAGCGATGAAGATGTCCGCTGGGCGATCGAGTTATCGGTCGGAAAATACTGCTCCGTTCTCGCGATGATCAGACAAACCGCCAAGGTCACCACACGCTGGATTTTGGAGCCCTCGGCGAGGGCCGCGAAGTAGCATCCGCGAACAACTTCTACGATCTTGGCGTATAGGGGGTTAGGGCACGGGAAATGCCCGCGGCCGCGATGGACCATGACAGCCGGCAGGTCGATAAGGAAACGAGAGAGCCGACGGTTATTCAAAATGCGATACACTGACCGAGAAGGAGTCTGGAACACCGCCCCGTCTATGGATGGTGCGATCCCGCCCGCGATCAAGATGCTCTTGATCGCCAATGGCGTGATGTTCTTGCTCCAGATGATGGCGAACAGCGCCCTCGTTCGTTATCTCGGCTTGACTCCCGCCATGGTAACCGGCGGCGCCGTCTGGCAAATCTTCACATACATGTTCCTGCACGGCGGCTTCATGCACATCCTTTTCAACATGTTCGGTCTCTGGATGTTCGGTCGCGACATCGAACAGGCATGGGGATCACGCGAGTTCCTCAAGTACTACCTGATCTGCGGCGTGGGCGCCGGCTTGGTCACGGTTGCGGCGTTGTGGGGCAGCAACGTTCCCACGATCGGGGCGTCGGGAGCGGTCTATGGCATCCTTCTGGCCTATGGCATGCTCTTTCCCAACCGCTTGGTATACTTGATGTTCGTTATCCCGATTCCCGCCAAGTACTTCGTGGTCCTCTTCGGACTTCTCGAACTGGTCTCCTCGCTGCAATACAGCTCCGATGGGATCGGCCACTTCACCCATCTGGGCGGTCTCGCCATCGGCTTTCTCTATCTTCGCTGGGGCGGTCGCCGCATCCGCTTTCCACGCCCGCTGGCGTTTCTCGGGCGCTGGCGCGCCCGTCGCAAAGCCAAGGCTCTCAAGCAGAAGTGGGACGACCAGCGCGCCCTGATGGAAGCTGTTGACAGAGTTCTGGATCGCATCAATGAGGTCGGTTACGACCAATTGACCTCCGACGAAAAAGAGACTCTCGAACGCGCCTCACGAAAGCTCTCCACCGAGAAGAGCCAGAGCTAAATTCTCACCCGCTGGATCAGGTTTCATCCCCAATCCGCCGATCCTAGTACTAAGGCGGATTCGCCCTAGCTTATGGTGGGATCGGGAATGATCACGATTGCGATCGCCGTGCGTGACACCGCGGCCGCCAGGCAGTACCGGGCGCTGTTGACCGACTCGGGAATCGACGCTCATTTCGCGTCGGATATCCCCACACTCATTCGTGTGGTCAAGGGCCGCCCGATCGATGTCGTCATCTTCGATCTGGCGCGCAACGCACTTTCCATCAACTCCTGGTTGGTCGAGGTGGGACGCGACCATGATCTGGCGCTCGCTCCGATCCTCTGGATCGGCGACGGCATTCTCCCCGAAATGCGAAAAGTCGTCGAAGAGTACCGCCCCGGGATGTACTTGCCGAAACTCCCGAGTCTCGATGACCTGAAAACAGCGATCAACAAGCTGATCGGACGCATTCCGCCCGTGGGAGCGCCGCCCCCGCCTGGTCCGACCGCCGAGCCCCTCGATGAGCCCATCTGGACACCGGGCGAGAACAACATCGAAGACGCCCTCAGCATCTTTGCCGACAGCGGCAAAACCAGAACCCGTCCGAATCAGCCGGCCGCGCCACGTCGCCCGGCGGAGACGATCCCATTTCCCTCCGCCAGGCAGGTCCAGACCCCGCCGGCTTTCCCCGGCGTGGCCCCGCGTACCGCTCCACCCGCACCGGCGCCGCCGACTTCAAAGCCGATCGAATCCCGTCCGTCTGCCCCCCAGGCCGGGCTCTCCGAACAGGATCTCGACGCCCTCGCCGAACGCATCAGTGGTCGGCTCGCTTCGGATTTGCTCTCCCGCCTCGACCGGAACGAGTTGCGCCGGATGGTCGAAAAGGCGCTCGCCGAAACATCTCTCCCCATCGCCTAGCTCACTCAGTTGCATCGCCTTCCGCAAACCGGACCGGAACCCACCGTCCGGGTTTGACAAATTGCCTGGAACAAGCGACCTTGCCGCAGTGTAACGGAATGAACGCCATGAACCTGCGGGGACCGAAACAATGACATCACTCATCCGGCGATTCTGGCTCGCCGCCTTGATGCTCTTATCTGTGCCGATTGTTGCATTCGCACAATTCGGAGATCCGGCCACAGACGACGTGCAGATTCTGTCTGTCCGGCCGCTGGTGTCGCATGAATCGGTCGCACCGGGGCAGAGCGTCTCCCTGGCAGTTCGGCTCGAATTGGCCGACGAGTGGCATATCAATTCGGCGACTCCACTTCAGGATTATCTCATCCCAACACGGCTGGAACTGGTCTTGGCCGATGGTCTGACGGCGGGCACGATCGACTATCCGGCGGGGGACCGAATCCCGCTCCTGGGCGAGGACATGTCGGTTTACGAAAGCGGGGATGTGATCCGTGTCCCCATTGCCGTGTCGCCGGACGCATCCCATGGAGCGCGAACGATTAAAGGTGTCCTCCACTACCAAGCCTGCAATAATGTCTCCTGTGTGGCGGCCGCGGAGGCCGAACTGACGTGGACGATCGAGGTCGGCCCGGAGACAAGCGCGCTCCTCCACCCCGAAGTGTTTTCCGCAACGCAGATCACTCAGCCTGCCACCGCCGTCACCGCCGCCGCCATTCCCAAGACCGACAACGAACTGGAGCGGCTGGTCGCCGAGCACGGGAACTGGGGATACGTTCTGGCCTTGCTGGTGGCGTTTGGAACCGGGTTTCTGCTCTCGTTTTCGCCGTGCACCTACCCAATGATCCCGATCACGGTCTCGATCTTCGCCGGCCAGGCGCGCGGCGCCGGACGCGGCTTCGCGCTCTCGATCCTCTACGTGCTCACCATGGCGCTCATCTACGGTGTCATGGGGGCCATCGTGGCCACGGTCGGCGGTGTCTTCGGTGCGTGGCTGGCACACCCGGCCGTCGTCGGCGTGATCGTCGCCGTGTTCATCGTCTTCGCACTGTCCATGTTCGGGCTCTATGAACTTCAGGTCCCGGCTGCCCTGCGCAACAAGATGGCCGGCAAGGGAGGGTCGGGCATGGGTGGCGCGATTGTCCTCGGCGCCATTGCCGCGCTGGTGATCTCGCCCTGCGTGGGACCCTTTGTCGCCGGCATTATGCTCTACATCGCCACCACCGGTTCCACCATCCTCGGTTTTCTCATTCTCTTCACCTTCGCTCTCGGACTCGGCACGCTGTTCGTGCTCATCGGGACCTTCTCATCGGCGATCCAGGCGTTGCCCAATGCCGGGGTCTGGATGGAATCCGTAAAGAAGTTCTTCGGATTCATTCTGCTTTTGATGGCCCTCTACTTCGCCCGTACGCTGCTCTCGACCGGGATCACCGCGCTTCTCGCCGCGCTGCTCTTCCTGGCCGCCGGGGTGTTCGGGGGCGGGTTCGACCGGCTGACATCCGAAGCCACGTTCTTCCCGCGCTTGAAGAAGGCGTTCGGTATTCTTTGCACCATCCTTGGCATCTATCTCATGGCGGGTTATCTGGTGACCAATGGTTTCATCTGGCCCCCCGTGAATTTCGAGGCCTCGTCATTGACAGGCGGGGCGCACCGCGAAAAGATCGAGTGGCGGACAGAAATGGATTCCGGGCTCGCCGAAGCGCGCAGCAGCGGACGTCCGACGGTAATCGACACCTGGGCGACCTGGTGCGCCAATTGCTACAAGCTCGATGAGAACACATGGTCGGATGACCAGGTGGCGGCGGAGGCGCGACGCTTCGTGCCGCTCAAACTGCAGTTGGAAAAGAGCGATTCGCCAGAGACCCGCAAATTCCTGGAGGTGTTCGGCCTGAAACAGTATTCCCTGCCTACCGTCCTCCTGCTGGACTCCAGCGGGCAGGTTCGCGATGTCATCCAGGGGTACGTGGGACCCGAGGAGATGCTCCGGCGCATGCAGGCCGTGACCTGATCACAACCCATGAGCGAACGACCGCGACTATACCTGATTGACGGAGCCGCTCTCGCGTTTCGCGCCTACTACGCCTTTATCCACAATCCGCTCCGCAACGCGAAAGGGGAGAACACCTCCGCCATCTTTGGTGTCGCCAACTCCCTCTTGAAGATCCGCCGCGAAGAGAGGCCGGAGTACTGGGCTTTCGCATTCGATCGGCCCGAGCCCACGTTCCGTCACGAGAAGCACAAAGAATACAAGGCCACGCGTGTCAAGGCGCCCGATGACTTCTTCGAGCAATTGCCCAAGGTCAAAGAGCTGGCCGGTATCCTCGGCTGCCGTCTGGTCGAAATGCCGGGCTACGAGGCGGATGATCTGATCGGCACACTCGCGGTCAGGGCGGTCGATCACGGTCTGGATGTCGTAATCGTGACCGGCGACAAAGACCTCATGCAATTGGTCAACGAGCGGGTGACCATTTACAATCCCCGCAAGGGCGGCGCCGAAATCGAGCGCTTGGATCCCGCGGGCGTGGTCGAGAAGTTCGGGGTCCCGCCCAACCGTGTCCGCGATGTGCTCGCCCTCATGGGGGACACCTCCGACAATGTCCCCGGTGTCCCCGGAATCGGACCAAAGACCGCGGTGGAACTGGTCCGCGAATACGGTGATCTCGAATCGGTGCTTAAGGCCGCCCCCGGAATCTCACGCAAATCGCTTCGCGAGAAACTCATCAAGTTTGCCGACCAGGCCCGGTTCTCTCTCGATCTGGTCACACTCGATCTCAACTGTCCCATCGATTGGGACCCCGAGAGCCTTCGCGCGGATTCATTCGATGAAACGGTCGCGGCACGCACCCTCGCCGATCTCGGATTTAAGTCACTGATCAAGTGGCTCGGCCCCGATGTCGCCGCCGCCTCCCCATCAGGCGAATCGACCTCACCCGCGAAGCCGTCAGACACGCCCGGGCAATACCGTTGCATCGCATCACTGACCGAACTCCAGACGCTGGTCGACGAGCTCGCCCAGTCGAAATGGCTGGCCGTCGACACGGAAACAACCTCGCTGGATACGCTCACGGCGGACTTGGTGGGTATCTCTCTATCTCACAAACACGGCGTCGCCTGTTACATTCCGGTCGGCCACGACGATCCAGATGCGAATCTTCCCCGCGGCGAAGTCATCGACTTGCTGCGTCCGATCCTGTCGGAGTCCGGCGCCGCCGGGCCGCGCCTGATTGCCCAGAACGTCAAATTCGATGCGCAGGTGTTTGCCCGTCACGGCCTCGAATTGGCCCGCATCGGGTTCGACCCAATGCTCGCCTCCTACTGTCTCAACCCCTCGGTCCGCTCCCATGGTCTCGATGCGCTGGCGGCCGAACACTGCAGTCATCAGATGCAGCCGATCGACGCGCTTATCGGAACGGGGAAAAACCAGATCACGTTTAACGCGGTGCCCGTGGACAAGGCGACATACTACGCTGCTGAAGACGCGGATTATACCTATCGTTTGTTCGAAGTCCTGAGCCCCCAACTGGACCCCGCCGGGGTCGGGGATCTCTACAACGAGATCGAACTGCCGCTGGCGCCCGTTCTCGGACGGATGGAGACGGCCGGCATAAAAGTGGACACCGCCTACCTGCGCGATCTGTCGGCCGGGATGGCCGATCAGATCGACCACCTCGCGGGTCAGATCTACGATCTGGCGGGCGAACCCTTCAACCTCAACTCACCCACACAGCTTGCGCACGTCCTCTTTGATGTGCTGAAGCTGACCTCCGAACGGCGCACCTCCAAGACCTCCCAGCGCGCAACCGATGTGGCCGTGCTGGAGAAATTGGCCGAAAAGCACGAACTGCCGCGCCTCATGCTGGAATACCGTCAGCTGGCGAAACTCAAGTCCACCTATGCCGATGCGCTGGTCAAGCTCGTTCATCCTCTCACCGGACGGGTGCACACATCGTTCAATCAGACCGTGGCGGCCACAGGACGCCTCTCCAGCACCGATCCCAATCTTCAGAACATCCCTGTCCGAACCGAGGAAGGGAGAAAGATCCGCCGCGCCTTCATCCCGCGCGGCGGTGATTTCCAACTTCTGGTCGCCGACTATTCACAGATCGAACTCCGCCTGATGGCGCACTTCTCCGGCGATGCCGCGCTCGTGCAGGCATTCCGTGATGCGGCCGATGTTCACAGCCGAACCGCAGCGGAAATCTTCGGTGTGAAAGAAAAAGACGTCACCCCGGAGCAAAGACGTCTCGCCAAGACCGCCAACTTCGGCATCATCTACGGCGTGTCCGCCTTCGGCCTTTCCCAGCAATCCGACCTCAGCGTGGGCGAGGCCAAGACATTCATCGACACTTACTTCAAGCGCTATCCCGGTGTGCGCCGGTTTATCGACCAGACCGTCGAGGAGGCCCGAAAGTCGGGGTTGGTGCGAACCTTCCACGGACGCCGGCGGTTTCTGCCGGACATCAACTCATCCAACCGGCAAAGGCGCGAATTCGCCGAACGAATCGCGGTCAACACACCAATGCAGGGCACCGCCGCCGATATCATCAAAAAGGCCATGATCGACATCGACCGGGAATTGCGCGGGCGGCGGTCGGTGATGGCGCTTCAGGTCCACGACGAACTTGTTTTTGACGCCCACGAATCGGAAATCGAGTGGCTGACGGAAATGGTGAGAGCCCGGATGGAGTCGGTGGTCGACCTGCAGGTTCCTCTGCTGGTCCAGATCGGAGTTGGTCCGAACTGGCTTGACGCCAAGTGATCCGCTCGTCCCGTTGCCAAGGAGCAAGTCACATCATGCGCAGCCTGAAAAGACAAATGTCAACGGTGCTCATCCGGTCCATCACCCACTGGTTTCTCCCGGGCATTGTGCTAGTTTCCCTCTTCGCGTCCACGGCATCCTCCGCGGACGTGGCAGATTCCCTTCATAAGGACGCGTGGGACCGCATGCTTGATGAAGCGGCCTACGATCCCGCCGCGGCGTTTGCGTTCTATGCCTACCGGACCATCGCGGTCGCGCATCCCGAAGTCTATCTCCTGGCGGACTCGCTTTTCTCCGGAATCATTGAGAACATGCCCGGCAGCCGGTTCGCCTTCCGCGATCAGGACCGGCGGGACATCGAACTGTACCGCAAGCTCCAGCGCGGAGAGCAGGAAGGCGCCCCGTTTCGTTGGCGGAACTGGGAACCGGCGATCGACAGCATAAGCGATGAGGGCTGGCCCCGGCGCTCCTGGCTCGACACGCGGCTGCCATCGGCGGCCGTGCTCCTGCGTGCCGATTCCAAACGCCTCACGACCCTCGAGGCCGCCGCGTTGAGGTACACCTCCCTCCGGCGGGGAGGAATTCCGGCGGATAGCCTGTACATCATCGTGGACACCCGGGGACAGGGACACCTGTCACAAGGCGGCGTGATTCGCTCCGCGTCGACCGGAATGGCGGACGCCGGCGATCCGGCACGGATCAATCCCGCCCTCGTATTCAATGAAGAGTGCGCGTTCTACCCGCTGATGGAGCGGGATGATCGCACGGCCTCTGCATCGCTGGCGCGGGTCGTTGCCACGCTCGGTCCCCCGGGAGATCCGGCGCTGGATGGCTCGGAACGAAAACGCGCCGATCGGTTGGCCTCGCTGACCTCTCTGAAACGCGGGGAGGCGAAACAATTCGCGCTCATGGTCTCCCTCGGCGCCATCGGAGTGACCGAGGAATCCATCAAGAGCGCCCTGAGCGAGTGCTTTCCCTCCGCCGAAGAGGCCGGCGCCCACCTCGGCGTTGTTCCGGGGATGATCCGAGATGCGATTCGACGCGCCAATCAACTGAGCATCCCGGCCGCCCGTCTTGCGGGTCTGGCGGTGGAGAGTCCCGCCTTTGACAAGTGCACTCCAGTGCTCGAGGAACACTATCTCGATCTGGCCGGACGCCGTGTTCGCCCGGATGTCCCGAGCGATTCCACCCGCACGGCCTGGGGCTACCTCTGGTCCTATGAGCTTCTCGATGTCACGTTCGACGACATCATCCGGACACGCGCCGGACGCGGATCTTCGCAGGCCCTCGCCATGTCCGCCATCCTCCAGCTCGCGTCCATCCCGAACGTCCGGGTCGAATTCGACACCGGTGAGTCTCCCAATCTGCCGGAGCAGCACTGGGTCCTCTCACCCGACGGGCGATGGCAGTTCAATGTGGGCATGTGGGGGAAAGTGCCGGCCCGCGACGCTTCGGCGGCGCGAATCGCTGTGTTGTTGGCGTCACTTGGCGTCGGCGACGACTGGGTTGAGTTTACCCGCTGCGATCATTATTGTGATTGGGATTATCTCGCTGTCGCGCAGGAATTGGCCCACTTGGAAGCGGCGATGGGGGCAATGGCCATCTCCGTCGGTCAGCCCAAGCATGATGCCGGCGAAACCGGTCATGCACATGGGCACCATGAGCAGAAGACCGTCGTGGTACCCATCGGCGAATTCGCAAGGCGGCTGACATCGGATGAAATCCACTGGGATCCGGTTCCATGGCCGCCCATCGGATTGACCAGACCCGCGGAGGAAGGAACGGGTCCTTGACACCGCGTCCGTCGGCTCCGCGCGCGCGCCTGCGGACCGGGACTCGGAAAGGCCGTCTCCTGCCGGTCATCGGCATCACGGGCGGTATCGGGTCCGGTAAGACGGCCGTGGCCAGTCTGTTCCGGAAGTGGGGAGGAGTCGTCGTCTCGGGCGACCGGATCGGCCACGACATCGTCGACAGTTCCCCGCGTGTGCGCAGGCGGCTGATCGCGGCCTTCGGGACCGACATCGAATCACGCGGGCAGATCCGCCGCGACCGCTTGGCGGCGCTCGCCTTCAACAGTCGCGAATCACTGCAACGACTCAATCGCATCGTCCACCCGCCCCTCATCCGCGAACTCAACCGGCAGGTCGCCCAAGCCCGACGTTCGCAAAGGCACCAGGCCGTCGTGATCGACGCGGCGCTTCTCACTGAGTGGGGAATCGGGCGCGTTCGTTGGGACTGTCTCGTCGGGGTATGGGCCCCCGCGGCGGAACGCCGGGAACGGGCAAGGCGGAAAGGCTGGACGGATGCGCAATTCCGGGAACGGTCGCGCTGGCAAATGCCCTGGTCCGAACGGCGCCGGCTGGTCGATTGCATTGTCAAAAACGACTCAAGCTTGTCAGTCCTCCAAGGTCGGGCAAGACTTTGCTGGATGAAACTATTATCATGATCGGGCTGTAATCCCGGGCATGCTCGTCCCGGAAGACAACCCGACCCGACAGGTGGTGGAATGAAACGAGAGAATCCTTATCGACTCTCCATACCCGAACTGCAAGCCAAGGCGCTGGACATCCGCCGGGACATCATTACGATGCTCGTTGAGGCGCAATCCGGGCACACCGGCGGCCCGATGGACTTCGCCGACATCGCCGCGGCAATGTACTTCCACGAGCTGGTCTATGATCCCAAGCAGCCCAAATGGCCCGACCGTGACATGTGGTTCTGGTCCATGGGCCATGTCACCCCGGTTCACTACTCCGCGCTCGCGGAAGCCGGATTCTACCCGTTGAAAGACCTCATGAAGTTTCGCAAGTTCAACGGGCATTTGCAGGGCCACCCATCGAGCATCGACACACCGGGAGTGGAAGTCTCCTCCGGTTCTTTGGGCCAAGGTCTCTCCATTGCTTTCGGAGTCGCCTACGGTTCCCGGATGGACAAGCATCCGCGCCGCGTGTACGCCTTCCTCTCCGACGGGGAACAGCAGGAGGGAAGCACCTGGGAAGCGGCCATGTCCGCCGGTCACTACGGGCTCGACAACCTCTGCGCGATCATCGATTACAACAACATACAGATAGACGGCTATGTCGAGGACATCATGGGGCTCTCGCCCCTGGGGGACAAATACCGCGCGTTTCGCTGGCACGTGATCGAAATCGACGGACACGACATGGATGCGATTCTCGCCGCGCTGGAGGAAGCGCGCAACACCAAGGGAAAGCCGACGGTCATCCTCGCGCGCACGGTCATGGGACAGCCCGTCTCCTTCATGCTCGACAATTACGAATGGCACGGCAAACCGCCCAAGCCGGAGGAGGGACGCCGTGCCCTCGCAGAGTTGGGCACCACCTACGAGGATTGGTCGGCGCGCCTGCTGAATGGATGACCCGGCCCCAATGAGGATGCTATCGCAGAACGGATGACTATGCCGGAAATGAAAAAGACCAGGGAGGGCTTTGGACGCGCGCTGGCGGAATTGGGCCGCTCCAATCCCGATGTCGTGGTGCTCGTGGGCGACCTGACCGACTCGACGATGGTGAGTTTTTTCGCGAAGGACTTCCCGGATCGGTTCATCGAGATGGGGGTCGCGGAGCAGAACATGATGAACGCCGCGGCGGGCCTGTCACTGATTGGCAAGATTCCGTTTCTGGCAACCTACGGCGCCTTCGCCTCCTGCCGCTGCGCCGATCAGATTCGGGTGACCGTGTGCTACTCCAATCTGAACGTGAAGATCGGCGGCGCCCACGGCGGGATATCGGTTGGTCCGGACGGCGCCACGCATCAGGCGATGGAAGAAATCGCCATGATGCGCTCTCTCCCCAACATGAAAGTCGTGGTTCCGGCCGACTTCGATGAAGCGCGCAAGGCAACATTGGCGTCCGCCGAGATCTGGGGCCCGGTCTACATCCGCTTCGGACGCGAGAACGTTCCGGTGGTCACCGACCGGGATACTCCATTTGAGTTCGGACGGGGCCTGGTAATGCGCGAGGGAGCGGACATCGCGATCGTCGCGTGCGGGGTCATGGTGTACGAAGCGATGGTCGCCGCCGAGACACTGGCCGCGGAGGGAATCGAGGCCCGCGTAATCAATCTGCACACCATCAAACCCATTGACCGTGAGATCCTGATGCTGGCGGCGCAGGAGTGCGGCGCCATCGTAACGGCCGAGGAGCACCAGATCAACGGCGGCCTCGGTGGCGCTGTGGCCGAGGTCATCGTCCGGACCCAGCCCGTGCCGATGGAATTCGTTGCCGTCGATGACCGATTCGGTCAATCGGGCAAGCCCGATGAACTCATGGCCGCCTTCGGGCTCAAAGCGCCGGATATCGTCCGGGCGGTCCATCGGGTGATAGCCCGCAAGGGTGTGCGCGTCTATTAAGATCGTTCCGCCCGGTTCAACCTTGGGCGGTGGCCAACGACGGGAAGGGCATATGCTGACAACAGAACACAACACGGGTGTAAGGTTCGCCTCGCGGATGGCCGACCTCGGCACCGAGACGGCTTTCGTCGTCCTGGCGAAGGCGCGGGAACTGGAACGGCAGGGACGCCGCATCGTTCACCTGGAAATCGGCGAACCGGACTTTGCCACTCCGAATCACATCATCGAGGAAGCGGTCAAAGCCCTCCGTGACGGCGCCACGCACTACGGGCCGGCCGCCGGTCTGCCGGAAACACGCGACGCCATCGCCCGCCATGTCTCCCAGACACGCGGTGTCGAGGTTGGTCCGGAGCGTGTCGTGGTCACGCCCGGCGCCAAGCCGATCATGTTTTTCCTGATTCTGGCGCTCATCGAGTCCGGCGACGAAGTCATCTATCCCAACCCCGGATTCCCCATCTATGAGTCGGCCATCCGATTCTTCGGCGGGCGTCCGTTGCCGATCCCGCTGCGCGAGAGCAATGACTTCCGCCTCGATATCGAGGAACTGCTCAGCCTGGTCACCGACAAGACCAAGCTCATCATCATTAACAGCCCGCAGAATCCCACCGGCGGGATCCTGACCGCGGAGGATCTAAAGGTCGTTGGCCGGCTCGCCCTGGACCGCGGGATCTACATTCTTGCCGATGAGATCTACTCACGCATCGTCTACGAGGGCGAATTCCGCTCAATCCTTCATGAGGTCCCCGAGGCGCTCGACCAGGTGGTTCTCCTCGACGGCATGTCCAAGACGTTCGCGATGACCGGCTGGCGCTTGGGTTGGGGCGTCATGCAGCCCGAGCTGGCCGCCGCCGTCTCGCGCCTGCAGACCAACTGCAACTCCTGCACCGCCACGTTCTCGCAGAAGGTCATCGGTCCGGCTTTGTTCGGACCGCAGACCGAGGTGGAAGCCATGCGGCGCGAATTCCAGACCCGCCGCGATGTAATCGTTGATGGGCTCAATGCCATCCCCGGCTTTACCTGCAAAAGACCGAGCGGTGCCTTCTACGTCTTCCCCAACATCTCGGCGCTGGGGATGACCTCCAAGGAAGCGGAGGAACGTCTCCTGAACGAGGCCGGAGTGGCGGCTCTGGCTGGCACTTCCTTCGGGCGAATGGGCGAGGGATACCTGCGTTTCTCCTACGCAAACTCCGTGGAAAACATCAGCTACGCCATCGAGCAGATTACAGGCTGGGTGAAGAATCTCTAGCGCATAAGCCGTAACTGACTGATTGGCAATATGTTGAAATTGTTCGGGCCGGGTCCTCACCCGGCCCGAGGCCGTTTTGAAGGCCGCCTGGGCAAGTCGATGAGAAGCCCCGCCCCCCGTGATTGTCGGGAGTATGTCTAACTTCTTGGGCGACTTGATCTCCTGACGGAATTCCTCTCTTTTTCTCTTGACACTTCTCTGGGTCACGCGAAATTGGAAGTAGGGTTGGCGTGGATTAGGGTGTGGCTCCACGCGCATTGGGGGGCGAATCGGCAAGGATGTCGATCTAGTGCTCTTGTCAACTCGCCTTCGGCAACCCATTAAAGAAAACTGAATACTGTCGAAAATCCTGAGAGGGGGTGAGCCCGTGGTGAAACCGGGATGTCGAGCCATTGATGGCAGACGGGCGGATATATCTTGCGTTGCCGCTTTTGCTGTCATCCTCAGACACCCGAATACCCGTGCAATCATCCCGCCGTCGGAGTGCGAAGGGAGGCGTGGATTGCTCATGGTGAATGATTTGGAATCTCAGGGGGACCGATGAGAACCGGCGCCGGCGGGCGCCCATCTATCGGGAGGAACGAATGAAGTCTCCTACAACAAGGACGATAGGAAGTCACTTTTTAAAGGAGGTTCACTTGCGTGCACATGGAAATCGCGGGTGGATGGTAGCCGCGCTTCTGGTCCTGCTGGCCGTCACGGCCTACGCAGGGACCACCGGAAAGATCTCCGGAGTGGTTACCGATGCCAAAACCGGCCAGCCGTTACCCGGCGTTGCTGTCTCCGTCGAGGGAACGGTGCTGGGTGCGCTCACGGATGATCAGGGACGCTACGTCATTCTCAACGTTCCGGTTGGCGCGTACACGGTGAAGGCAGCGATCGTCGGTTACACGGCGGTGCGTCTGACCAATGTCGGCGTGTCGGTGGACCTGACGACGTACGAAAACTTCGATCTGACGGAAGAGGCTGTGGAAATGCAGCCGATCACGGTCACGGCCCAGCGGCCGCTGGTCATACAGGACCAGACCTCCTCGCTGCGCATCGTGCGCGAAGAGGATGTCCAGAACCTGCCGACACGCGGCTACCAGGACGTGGTCTCTCTGCAGGCGGGCGTTGTCTCATACCAGGACAACCCGGGCAACCGGCAGCGCGGCGGACGTGAGAACACCAACACCGCCACGCTCTCGATCCGCGGCGGACGCCGCTCCGAGGTCGCGTACTTCATCGACGGGTTCTCGCAGCAGGATCCCGTCACCGGCCTGTCAACCACACAGATCAACCAAAACGCCATTCAGGAGATCGCGGTCACGACCGGCGGGTTCAACGCCGAGTATGGATGGGTCTCCTCCGGCGCGGTCAACGTGACCACCAAAGAGGGCTTCCCGAAGTTCGGCGGTGGTATAGATCTGGTCACGGACAACCTCGTGTCGGAATCGTACGATTACAACGTTTACGCCGGCCACTTCTCCGGACCGCTGGGGATCGGCGGCAAGGACAAGGGGTCGTTTTTCGTCTCGGGCGAACGCCGCTGGCAGGATGACCGCTCCCCGCACGCCACCGCGGAGCGCGCGCTCGGCGACAACCGGCTCCCGAACAATTCCCTCTCCGGGTATTCCTGGCAGGGAAAGGTCACGTTCGATCTGACCCCCAGCATGAAGTGGCGAACCGGAATTCTCGGTTCCTACGACAACTGGAGCGAATACACCCACTCCTACTACTTCAACAGCGAGCACAACCCGCGCTACAAAGACAAGAACAACTCGCTGTTTACCCAGCTCACCCACACCGTCAACCCGAAGACCTTCTACACGGTCTCCGCGAACTACTTCGTGACGGAGCGTGAGCGGGGCGACGGCAAGTACTTCGACGATCTGTTCGGATATGCGCGTCCGGTGAGCAACCCGCAGTTCTTCACCGGCGACCTGTTCTGGACCTACGACGACATGTACCCCTCCCGGCTCGACTCCAGCTATGTCGAGATGGAGGGCGACTCCGTGCTGGTGGTCGATACGGTGCGCACCACGCCGCAGGACCCGAAGCACGTGTACATCAAGACGCCGACGGAGTACGGTATCGTCGAGGCGATCATCGACAGCAGCACGGATCCGAACGTCATCGCCTACTCGGATCTGCCGGATGAAGGCCTGGTCCCGTTTGTGGCGTACGACACAACATTTGACGCCGAAGGACTCGTCACCCGCGTCGACACGACCTGGGGCCGCGGCTTCACGGCCGTCACCGGCGGCGACGAGGGACATGTCTGGGAGGATTACCTGCACCGCAAATCCTCCTACTACGGATTCAAGCTCGACCTGACCAGCCAGGTTCACCGGCTGCACGAAATGAAGTTTGGTCTTGAGTTCCAGAGGCACACGCTGCGCTACTACAACAGCGTGTTCCCGCACCAGATGCACGGCTGGTGGGATGTCAACGTGGCCAATGGGGACACCACGATCGTGAACAACGGATTCAAGGACGTCAACCATTACGGTTACGACTTCTTCAACAACGAATCCGACACATTGTCCGATGGGATGGACGCGCAGAATCCCGTGACCTTTGCGGCCTACCTGCAGGACAAGTTCGAGTGGGAAGGCCTGGTGGTAAACGCCGGTCTCCGGTTCGACTACTTCAATGCGAACACCGACCGGCTGAAAGACCCGACCGCGCCGTTGCAGTTCGGAGCCGCAAATATCCTCGACGATGCGGACTTCACATCGACCGAGGCGGAAACCCGCCTCTCGCCACGCTTGGGTATCGGCTTCCCGATTTCGGACCGGGCTTCGTTCCACATGGCGTTCGGCCGCTTCTTCCAGCGTCCCGATCTCGAAAACCTCTACATGAGCCGCGACTACCTCGCCCGCATGCTGGAGCAGACGCCATACTTCAATCTCCTGGCCAACCCCAATCTGGCGCCGGAGAAGACCACGGCGTACGAGGTTGGTTACACACAGCAAATGGGTGATTTCACCCGGCTGGACCTGACCGCGTTTCACAAGGACATCGAAGACCTGACCGTGGCGTATCAGCAGAATGCCTTTAGTCAGGGGTCGGCAACTTCATTCGGCACGTTCCGAAACGCGGACTACGGCTCCGTTCGCGGCCTCGAAGTCGGCGTGAAGATGCGCCGCAACCACAGCATCCAGTTGGATTGGAGTTACACGCTCCAATACGCGAAGGGGACCGGGTCATTCCCGCAGACACAATTCAACGTGGTCTGGCAGAACCAGAATTCCCCGCGCTACGCCAACCCGCTCGATTATGACCAGCGGCACAAATTCTCCGGTTCGATGGACGTCCGCGCCGGCGCCAAAGAGGGCCCGCGCATGGGTGACTTCTATCCGCTGGAGAACGCCGGTGTCAACATGGTCATCACCGCCGGCTCGGGCGTGCCTTACACCCTGGTCGAACCGTGGAACGAAATCGCCCAGAGCGCCGGAGCACCCGACCCCCGCTCGCCGATCAATTCCGCCTACGGCCCCTGGACCTACCGGGTCGACCTCAAGGCCAACCGGTCGTTCTCGGTTGGACGGACGGAGCTGGATCTGTATGTCTGGGTGCTCAACTTGTTCGATCGGGACAACGTGGTTGATGTCTACGAATCAACCGGCCGCCCCAACACCACGAGCTGGCTGAACACGGGGGACGGTCAGACGTTCATCGCCGACAACGAAGATCCGACCGAGAAGTCGGATCTCTCCGGCGAGGAGCTCTACCGCCTCAAGGAGTCGAACCCGCTCAACTATGACACGCCGCGTCAGGTGCGCTTTGGCGTGAAGATGAACTTTTAAGCCATGGGACTGCACTTAAGTAGGGCATGGACAGCCACAGGCCGGCGGACCTGCCGGCTGGGGGAGGATGAATGAAACGGATCTTTTGCATTGTAATTGGTCTGACGGTGATGCTGATCGCCGCGCCGGTTGGCGAGGCCGCACCATGGCCCGCCAAGCCGACGAAGATCATGCGACCCGTCGATCCCGCCGCCCTCGACCTGATCGCGATGTTTGACGCGAACAACCTCAACATGGTTGTGACCAACATCGGATCGTTCGGGTATGACGACGGCGGGTTCTACGGCAAGAACGACGGGCTCTACTACCCCGCCCGCGATCCCAACAAGAGTGACAACACCTCGGTGATCTACGCCGGCGGTATCTGGGTGGGCGCACTGGTCAACGACGCAGTTCGCGTCGCGGTGGCCGAGTACTCCCAAGATTTTACACCCGGACCGATGATCGGCAGCGCGCCTTCTCCGGACAACGAACGGTTCCGCGTCTACAAGATCCGCCGGGGAGACACCTCGTCGGATGACTACGTGAACTGGCCGGTCCAGGACGGCGCCCCGGTCGACGAGGAGGGCAACCCGCTCCTGATCGGTGATCAGACCATGTGGTGCGTGTACAACGATGCCAACGCCGCCAACCACAACAGCGGCGCCACCCTGCCTTTGGGCATCGAAGTGCAGCAGACCATCTTCGGATTCTCACGCACCGGTGCCCTTGGCAATTGCATCTTCGCCAAGTTCCTCATCATCAACAAGGGCACCAACATGCTCGAGGACACCTACATCTCCTGCTGGGCCGACCCCGATCTGGGCGGCGCGGCGGACGACCTGGTCGGTTGCGACGTCGACCTGAGCCTCGGCTACTGTTACAACTCGACCAACGCCGACAACGCCTACAAGTCAAACCCGCCGGCCGTGGGATACGACTTCTTCCAGGGGCCGATTGTCCCCTCGGAGGGCGACACCGCGTATGTCTCAGGACGACCCGTTCCGGATTACATGAATCTGGGGATGACGTCGTTTAACAAGTACATCAACGGCACCGACCCGGATTCCCCGGAGGAAATCTACAACTACATGAAGGGGCTTCTCCCGGACGGCAGCCCGCTTGTCAACGAAGTCACCGGTCAGGTAACAACCTACTTCGTCGATGGTGACCCGGTAACCGGCACCGGCTGGTTGGACAACACCCCCGCCGACCGCCGCTACATGCAGTCCTCGGGGCCCTTCACCATGTCCCCCGGCGACACGCAGGAAGTGGTGATCGGCATCATCGTCGGCCAGGGCACCGACCGCCTGACCTCGATCACGGCGCTGAAGTTCAACGACCAGTTCGCGCAAACCGCGTTCGATCTGAACTTCGACCTGCCGCAGCCGCCCTCCCCGCCGGTCGTCCAGGCGGAAGTCCAGAACGGCGAGGTCATTCTCTCCTGGGGCACCGAATCCGAGGTCAACCCCGGCGACTTCCCGTTCCAGGGCTACAATGTCTGGCAGTCGGCCACCGGCTCGACATGGCGACGTATCGCGACCTATGACGTGATCGACGGCGCCGCGGTGATCTTCGATGACCAGTTCGATCTCGAATCCGGTGTGGTCGTCAACAAGCCCGTGCAGTTCGGCACCGACTCGGGCATTAAGCGCCACTTCTCGACGAAGGATGACAAGATCCTCGGCGGGCCGCTGCGCAACATGTCCGATTACTTCTACGCGGTCACGGCGTACTCGTACGACCCGCTGGCCACGCCCAAGACGCTCGAAAACCCGCAGCAGGAAACACGGGTCAACCTGATTCCGCAGCGTCCGATTCCGGAAAACGAGTTTCTCAGCGCGAACTCTGATACTCTCGACAATGAGCGAATCTCCGGCATCTCGGACGGCCGTGTCGTCGCGTTCACCGTCCATCCCATGGATGTCACCGGCCACACATACGAGGTGACATTCGAGGAAGACGGCGAGGGCGGTTTCATCTGGTTCGTGCGGGATATGGACACCGACAGTTTTGTGGTCGTGGACAACGCCAATCAGACCGGCGACAACGACTACCCGATCTTCGATGGTATCCAGATCAAGGTCTTCGGCGCGCCAAACGGCTTGAAGGAAGGTGGACCCATTACCGGCGAGTCGGAGGATCAATGGGGATATGACATTCCGAACGGAACCCGGCGCTTCACCTGGGCCGGCGGCGCGGATGGGCTTCATTTCGAAGCCTTCCTCGGCGCCATCGGCTGGGCGAGTCCTGCCAGCGTCTTCGGCAGCGGCATCCCCGGTGTTCCGCCCGGCAGCGTGAAGAAAGTGCTGCTTAAACTCGCCGATGTCACTACCGACGGAACTTACAGCACAAGCGACCCCAATGTCTCGTATGCGTACCGCTACGGCCGTGGGTTCGCCGGCGACCCGGCCAAGCCGGAATTCGAGCCGTATATGATCAATCGTGTCGGTGGGTACTCCTTCCAGGACTTCACCAAGAGCGTTCCGCTGTCAGCGTGGGACGTGACCAGCGATCCACCCCGCCGCCTCGAACTCGGACATCTCGAGAACAACGCAGCGGGCGGCTTGGTCGACGGCAAGTATTGGCCGCCGGCCAATGACGCGGGGAACAACGTCGATGGAGGCGGCCCGCGCGAGTGGCTGTGGATTTTCGCGACCGACTACTCCGAGACGCCAAACCCGGATCACATGGTTGAGGCGATCGGTAATCCGCTCCCGATCATGTACTTCCTAACCGTGGCGCGCCGCGGCAACGCACCTTTCGCCACCGGTGACGAGTTCCTGCTCATCCCGAATTTCGTGAACACGCCGGGCGACACGTTCCGTGTCATGACGCCCGCGCCGATCGTCGGCGATCTCGACTTGGCCGCCGACCGGCTGGACCGGATCAACGTCGTACCGAACCCGTACTACAACAACGGGCCGTATGACATCGGCCAGAACGATCACATCATCCGGTTCCAGAATCTGCCGGCGAAGTGCACGATCCGCATCTTCAATTTGATGGGCGAGTTGATTCAGACCATCGACAAGGACAGCGACGCATCGTTTACCGACTGGAACACATTGACGGAAAACAACCTCCCGGTCGCGCCCGGTGTCTACCTCTACATGGTTGAGGCGCCCGGCATCGGGACCCATTTCGGGAAACTGGCGATCTTCCTCGAGAAGGAACAGATCAACACATTCTGAGGACGGGGGCGAACTATCATGAAACGAATTGTGATACTGCTGATGGCGTTCGCCGTCTTGATTGCCGCGACGACCGCGCACGCCGAAAATGACAACCAGTTTGGAACGGCGGGAGCGCACGAACTGCGCATCCCGATGGGAACCCGCAACATTGCCATGGCGGGCGCGGGCATCGCCGGTGTCCGTGGCCTGGATGCCGTCTTCTGGAATCCCGCCGGCTTAAGTGCGATCGAAGGCACACAGGTCCAGGTGACCCATCTCGATTACCTCCTGGACATCGCGGTCAACAACGGCGCGGTGGCCACACGCCTCGGCGACCTGGGCATCCTCGGTGTGTCCGTCAAGGCGCTGACCATGGACGACATCCCGGTTACGACCTGGGAAAACCCGGAGGGCACGGGCGAGTTCTTCGCCCCGGCCATGACCGTGGTGGGCCTGACCTTTGCCCGCCAACTGACCGACCGCGTGAGCTTCGGCGCCACCGGGATGTACATCAACGAGGACATCCACCGAGTCAGCTCCCACGGCGTCGCGTTCGACTTCGGATTCACCTATGATCCGCAGATCTACGGACTCAAGTTCGGCGCGGTGATGAAGAACTATGGCCCGGACATGCAATTCGATGGCAACGGCTTCGACACCGATGTGCCGCTGCCCGACGTCGACCCCGGAATCCCGGACAAGACCGTCCGCACCGAGTCGGCGCCCTTCGAACTGCCGTCGTATGTTCAGTTCGGTCTCGCCTACGAAGCGGTCAACCAGGACAAAAACCTGGTCAGCCTGTTCGGCTCCTTCCAGAGCAACAACTACACCAACGACGAGTACCGCATCGGCGGTGAGTATGCCTGGGACCAGACCTTCTTCCTGCGCGCCGGCTATGTGCAGTCGGATCTCGACGAGTACATCAGCGATGTCACCCTGGGCGGCGGTCTGCGGATCAACTGGGGGGCCAGCAAGGTGATCCTCGACTACGCGTGGGCGAACAACGAATTCTTCGACGCGAACCAGTGGTTTACCGTCGGTCTTGAATTCTAATCCAGCAACCTCACGAAACCGGCCCTCCGTGCATCGCACGGGGGCCGGTTTTCTTTTGTCTGGTATTGCGCCGTCCGCACCGGGGTATGACATTCAATACATGAGCCGCCGGCCAACCACATCCATGCTCTCGTCGGTGGGGCGGACATTCCCGTCCGCCCAGTCCGCGAAGCGGGCAGGCCTTCTGCTTTTGGTCTTGCTCCCGGCGTCCGGCCCATCCAGCAGAGCGCAAACCATCCCGCTCGCCCCCGGCGCGGACTTCATCCGCGTGGTTTACCCGCGCGACAGCCAGGCCATCGGCCCGGTCGACTCGACATTCATCCTCGGATCCGTTCCACCCGGAAGCCGCCTGCGAATAAACGGTCAGAAAGTTGACGTGTACCGGACCGGCGGTTTCCTCGCGTGGCTCCCGGTTCAACCCGGCCCCTTCCGTTTTCGGCTCCGTGCCGAAACAGGCGCCGGAGTCGACACCGCGTCCGTCTACGTCACCATCGCCGACCCCCGACCGATCCCCCCGGACAGCGGCGTCATGATCCGCGAGAACTCCGTACGCCCGCAGTGGCCGCGCACGATTCGCGCAGGCGACGAGATCGCCGTTGGATTCGACGGCACAATCGGCGGCAAGGCGAGTTTCCGGATCATCACGCCCGCCGATACACTGGGGCCATTCCCGATGACCGAACTGCGGGCGGAGACCTACTTTGATTTCGGTGCCTACCGACGTGACCAGTTGTTTGAAAACGATTCGCCGCCGATGCAGGCGGAGAGAGTGCCGAGCCGTGGACGCTACCAGGGCATCTGGCAGGTTCCCGAGGGGCTCCCGGCGGAATCCCTGCGCGTGCTCGTGGAGTTAAGCGGAACCGTGCCCGGAGCGACCGCGCCGGTGAAGTACCCGGACTCGCTCTACGGGCCCCCTCCGCCGGCCCGGCCGCGAGAAGGTCAAGCGGTTGCCGTCGCGCCCGGCAGATTGCTCCCCGTGGATGATCGCGCCCCGCGTGTCGTGGAGCTGACAGACAGCATTCAGATTCTCCGTCTCGGGCCGCGCCTCGGGTATCTCACGATCCACCAGCCCTTCGGCGTCCGGGCCCGCTGGTGGGGCGAGGCCGGGCCATGGACCATCCTCCAGCCTCTGCCCGGCTACGAGGCTTGGATCGAAACCGAAAAGACACGACTCCTGCCGGAGGGAACACCGCTGCCCGGATCGGATATCGCGCGCATCTGGACCCGCGCCACGCCGCAGTCGGTCGGCCTCTCCATCGGCACCAGCGAGCGGCTGCCATTCAAGGTCGTAGTGGAGGAGGACCTCCAGACCGTGCGCGTCCTGCTTTTCGGCGCGACCACCAACACCGACTGGGTCGAGCAGGACCCGGCCGATGACCTGATCGAAAGCGTCACCTGGACTCAGACTCAACCGCGTCTCTACGAAGTCACCGTACGCCTGCGCAAGCCGCTGTGGGGCTACGATGCGCGCTACGAGGGCACACGCTTCCTCCTTGAGTTCATCCGTCCGCCCGTCATCACAAACGGGCTGGAGGGCCTCACCATCGCCGTCGATCCCGGCCACTCGCCCGATCCGGGCGCCGTCGGGCCGACCGGCTTCATGGAAAAAGACGCCAATCTCCTCATGTCCAAGAAAGTGAGAGAGGAACTCCGGGATGTCGGTGCGAGAGTCGTGATGACACGGCAGGATACCGAAGGAGTTGCCCTCTACGAACGTCCCGCGATCGCCGTGTCCAACCAGGCGAACCTTTATGTCTCGCTCCATTACAACGCCGTCCCGGATGGCATCAATCCGCTCACCCGAAACGGCACCGGCACCTACTACTATCACCCCTTCTCACGAGACCTCGCGCGTCATGTCCACACCCGCCTCTTGGAGGGCACCGGGCTTCCCGACTACGGCCTCACGCAGGGCAACTTCGCCGTGATCCGCCCCACCCAGTATCCATCTGTCCTGCTGGAATGTGCCTTCATCATCCTCCCCGAGCAGGAGGAGATGATCAAGACAGAGGAGTTCATCGACCGCACCGCAAAGGGGATTGTCCGCGGGATACGGGAGTTTCTGGAGTCGCGGCTATCGTCGCGATGACACTCGGCAGATTGCGACGCCGTAGGAATCCGGCGCCCCCCCCACCCCC
>JBFMFQ010000180.1:0-7229 GCA_040752075.1 Candidatus Zixiibacteriota bacterium
TGAGGAGCTTTTCTAGGCGGGGAGATCACCGTTGCCTCCCTCGTGGTCGCGGGTTTCGGAGGAGCGTTCGACGGCCATGACGCCGGGGACGGAGCGGACCTTGCGGACGACGTCATTGAGGTGGCGGAGGTTTCGCACTTCGACGACGAACTCGCCGATGCCGGTCGAGCGGTCGCCGGAGATGCTGGCCGAGCAGATGTTGGTTTCGGTCTCGGAGATGGCCTGTGATATGTCGCGGAGCATGTTTTTGCGGTTTTCCAGGCTGGCGACCAGCCGCACCAGGAAGGTCTGGCCTTCGGAGACATCCCACTCCACCGCGAGGCGGCGTTCGGGGTGGTCGATGAACGAGGCCACATTCGGGCAGTCGGCGCGGTGCACCGTGACGCCGCGTCCGCGCGTGATGTACCCCACCACCCTCTCCCCCGGCACCGGCTGGCAGCAGTTGGCGAAGCGGAACATCATGTTGTCCATGTTCTGAATTTTGACGCCGCGGGGGCGGCGGGCGCGTTCGACGATGCGCTGGACAACGGATGACTTTTGACGGGTGTCGGCTTGCGGGGCGAGACGGTGCATCACGCTCAGAATCGAGAGTGTGCCGGAGCCGATCGCGGCGAGCATGGAGTCAGAATCGGAGTACGAAAGGCCCATCGCCAGGTCGGTGAGGGCGGATTCCGAGGGCGACTCCAGACGCAGGCGTTTGAGTTCGCGGTTTAAGATTTCGCGTCCGAGGGCCAGCGACTGCTCGAAGCCGGTCTTGCGCAAATAGGAGCGGATCTTGCTTCGGGCGCGCGAGGTGTGCGCGACCGCCAGCCAGTCCTGCGAGGGGTGCGGACGCGGGCCGGTGATGATCTGGACCTCATCGCCGGAGCGCAGTTCATGGCTGAGCGGAACGATGCGTCCATTGACACGCGCCCCGACGCAGCGGTGGCCGACCTCGGAGTGCACGGCATAGGCGAAATCGACCGGGGTGGCGCCGCGCGGCAGTGGTTTCAGTTCGCCTTTTGGGGTGAAGACGTAGATCTCCTCCTGGAAGAGATCGGTCTTGAAGAAGTCGAGGAACTCCTTCGGGTCGGCGGTTTCCTTCTGCCATTCGAGGACTTCGCGCAGCCAGCCCATTTGGCGGTCGGTGGAGTCCGGGTGGTGCTTGCCTTCCTTGTAGAGCCAGTGCGCCGCGATCCCGTACTCGGCGGTGTAGTGCATTTCCTGTGTGCGGATCTGGATTTCGACCATGCGTCCGCGCGGCCCGATGACCGTGGTGTGCAGGGACTGGTACATGTTGGTCTTCGGGGTCGCGATGTAATCGTGGAAACGGTCAACGACCGGGGTCCACATGGCGTGGACAATGCCCAAGGCGTGGTAGCAGTCGCGTTCGGTGTCGGTGATGACACGGATTGCCAGAAGATCGTAGATGTCCTCCAGGCGGACATTGCGGCGGACCATCTTGCGGTAGATCGAGTCGAAATGCTTCGCGCGTCCGGTAATGGTGGTGTTGATCCCCTCGCGCTTGAGCGCGATTTCAAGCGGGATTTTGACCTCGTCGATGTAGGCGTTTCGCTCGTCGCGCGAGAGGTCGATTTTGCGCACAAGTTCATCGTAGACGCCCGGATGGAGATACTTCAGCGCGAGGTCCTCGAGCTCCCACTTGATGCGGGCCATTCCGAAACGGTGCGCGAGGGGGGCATAGACATCGCGAGTCTCCTCGGCGATGCGGCGCTGTTTTTCCGGGGGGACCGCGCTTAAGGTTCTCATGTTGTGCAGGCGGTCGGCGAGCTTGATGATGATGACACGGATGTCGACCGCCATCGAGACCAGCATCTTGCGGAAGTACTCGACCTGGAGCTCGGCGCGGCTTTGAAACTTCACGCCGGAGATCTTGGAGCAGCCATCGACCAGGAGGGCGATTTCCTCGCCGAATTCGGCGCGCACCGCATCGAGGCCATAGGTGGTGTCCTCGACGACGTCATGGATCAGGCCCGCCGCGATGGTCGCGGAGTCCAGCCGCTGTTCGGCGAGGATCATCCCGACGGCGAGGCAGTGGTTGATGTAGGGCTCGCCGGATTCGCGCCTTTGCCCTTTGTGCGCACGGTCGGAGAACTCGTAGGCGCGGCGCAAGAGCGTGATGTCGATGTTCGCCTTCAGGGATTCGACCTGAATGATGAACTCGGCCAGGTTGAATTCGGGCTGGCTCACGGCGAGGGCGTCCTTGGTCGCGGTGTCACTCATATTTGATCGGAAGGATTCGCATGCATGTTCAGAGATTATAGTCGGGTCTCTGACCCAATACGCCCGTGACCCCCGAGATCGTCATCCTGAGCGAAGCGAAGGATCTGCTTTCTCGCTTGGTGCCGCGCGGCAACAGCAGGTCCTTCGTCGCTCCGCTCCTCAGGATGACGAGCGTTGAGGTTGTGTTCTGCCATGACCTACTTCCCCAAATCCCCGGTCAGCTTCTCGATGACGGTATTTGCGACTTCCTCCACTTTGATCAGGTCCATGCAGTCGCCGCGTTGGCATTGGTTCACCTTGCAGTCGCAGACCGGAACCGGGGGCATGAAGACCTTGTGTCCGTCGCCGAGCGGGCCCCACCGGTCGGGTGTGGTGTTGCGCACCGGTCCGAAGAGCGCAACGACCGGGGTGCCCGCTGCGGCGGCAAGATGCATCGGGCCGGTTGACGGTCCGACAAAGACGGTCGCCATTTTCAGGATTGCCGTCAGGGTCTCCAGGTCCGTTCGGCCCGCCAGCACCGTGGCGCCCGCATCCATTCCGGCGGCCAACTTGTCGGCGGCGGGCGCCTCGGCAGACGATCCGGTGATTACCACCCGGCGGCCATCCATGTGTAAACGCTCGATCAACTCCCTGTATCGGTGCCATCCCCAGTTGCGAGCCGAGCCGCCGCAGCCGGGGTGAACGACCACGAATCCATCCGCATCGGGCGCGATGCCGTGCTCTCCCAAGATTATACGTGCCTCGCGCATCGCATCATCGGGGGGCTCGCAAACCGGTTTAACCGGAGCCACAAGCGGCATCGGCAACCCGCTGAGAATCATCATGTTGTACACGCTCTCGTGATGTGGTCCTTGAGCGCGGGAGACGGGCACTCGACGGTTGAACAGAAGCGAGTACCAGCGGCGGGATGTTCCCACGCGAAGCGGGATCCCGGCGGCGCGCAGGGAGCGCGCGATGGCCGCCCGGGGGTACAGGCAGATGGCCGCGTCGAAGGACTCCGCGCGCAGACGGGCGGCGAGCGAACGCACCGGCTCCCCCGGTCCGGTTGTCAGGTAGTCATCAACCCACGGGCACATGCGGACAATCGGGGCGACCGGCTCAGCGACAAGAAAGGTGACATGGGCATCGGGCCGGGCCTGCTTGATGGCGTGCACTGTCGGCAGGGAGAGGATGACATCGCCGATACGGTCGGTGCGTGTAATGAGGATTTTGCGCGGGGGCGCGGGCATGGGGAATGATGCGGGATTGGGAGGGGGAAATCAAACAGGGGGATTCCCGAGTCGCGCGCCGTGGTGGGTGCAAGCACCCACCCTACGGGATGAGGTCAGCGGCAGGGGATGCTTCCGCCGAAGAAGACGGCGTCGATCATGACGGCGAGATCGACCGCGTCGGTAAAGGTGTCGCAATTGATATCCGCCAAGTCCTGCGGCTGGGGCAGCGGCAGACCGAAGAACACCATGTCAATCATCAGGGCGAGATCGACGGCATCGAGGAAAGCATCGGCATTCAAATCGCCGCGCTCCGAGGAGGAGGGTTTGAATGAGTAGGTGTCGGATTCTCCTGCGCCGGGGACGGGTATCGTTTCCGGTTCGGTGGAGGTGCCGCCGGACGCCTTGGCATAGACCTCGTTGGTCCCGTCAACGCGAATCCCCAGTACGTAGCCCGTGCCGGGATCGCCGGGCTTTGTGGTGACACGGATTGTGTACTCGCCGGGTTCGATGTTGGTGATGATGATGCGATCATCGGGATCGCCATCCGGCGGATCGCTGTAGTCGGTCAGTGAGTCGTAGGTGGCAGTTGGACCAATGGTGTTAAACCCGCCGGTGATGATGTCGCGGCCGATCGAGTCCTGCCCGCTGGGCGAGATCAGGGTGAGCACCACAGGGGAGTATGCCGTGATGGTGAGCGAGTCCGGGATCAAGAGCCGGTTGAGCGCAAACTCGGAGGTGTTGCCGGAGGCATCGGTGGCGGTCGCGGTGACGTACGACCAGGCACGGACCGGCACTTCGGGGAAGGCAAAGTGGCCGCTGCCGCTGGCGGGCTGGGTTCCGAGGTGCCTCCAGGCCTCACCGTGGTCGTTGGCGTGCGCCACGGTGTCGCCGCCGAGGTAGAGTTCGGCGAGATACAACTCGACAGTCGCATTCGGTGCGGTAGTCCCGGCGATGTAAAACGTATCGGACCCGACCAGAAACACCGTGTCGATCCCGGGGTAGTTCAGCAGCGTATTGGGGCCCGCGTCGGCATCACCGGGGTCGTTGGCGAGAACGAATCCATCTCCCCACAGGTCGATCGGCGGACCGGCATTGCCATGGAAGAGACACTCGGAGACGGTGGTCCGGGTGGCAATCTGCGGGAGCGACACACCCGCGCCGGGGAAGTTCTGGATTGTCAGGCCGCGAACGATGTTTCCCTGTCCGCCTTCGCTGCCGAATTCGAGTCCGGGACCCGAACCGGCGCTGGCGCCGTCCAGGATGACATCGCCGGGGGCGGAGAATCCATCGATTACAATACCGCCACCGGCATCGGAACAGGCGGGGAGCGGGCTTAGCAGGTTAATCACTCCCGCGATGCCGAAAATCACGGAGTCCCGTGCGGAGTTGCCGTTGGCGATGGTGAGAATGTCCCGGAGGGTTCCGGGCCCGCTGTTATCGAGACTGGTGACCGTGAAGGGGGAGGCGGGCAGGAGGCGGAAGACAAACGCGGCGTTTGATCCGTTGATGGTCCCGTCGATCGGGTTGCGTGTTGGGAAATTCACCGAGTGGGTCAGCCCGGTCACATAGGTGCTGCCGGCGGCATCCACGGCGATCCCATAGGGATCGTCGGTCACCGAACCACCGAAGAAGGTGCTGTACGAGAGCGCGCTGCCTGAGGGTGTCAGTTTGGTAATGACAACATCGACGTTTCCGTTGTGGCCGGCATCGTAGGGGTTGATTGTGGGATAGTCGGCCGAATAGGTCAGGGCGGCGATATACGCGCTTCCCGCGGCGTCGACGGCGATGGTGCGACCGTGGTCCTCATCGCTCCCGCCGAGGAATGTACTATAGATGAGCTCGTTCCCAGTGACAGACAACTTGGTCACGAAGAGATCGTAGAATCCGCCCGTGTAGGTGGCGTCAAATGGATTCTGCGTCGGGAAATCAGTGGAGGCGGTCATCCCCGTCACGTACGCATTGCCTGATCCATCGACCGCGATGGCCGCCTGGTATTCACCGCTTGATCCGCCGAGAAACGTGCTGTAGACCAGCGATGCGCCGGAGACGGACAGTTTGGAGACAAAGAGGTCCGTTGGGCCGGTCAGTTCGTTATCGTGGGGGTTGACGGTCGGGAATGAGGTGGATTGCGTGACCCCCGTGATGTAAGCGTTCCCAAGAGCGTTCAGCGCGATATCGTATCCCTCGTCCAGACCCGCGCCTCCGAGAAAGGTGCTGTAGTCAAGCGTGTTTCCGGAGGGCGTCAGCTTCGTGACCACCGCGTCGATTGCACCACTCAGCGCTCCGTCGTACCCGTCGAATGACGGGTAGTCGGAAGACCATGTTAGCCCCGTGATGTAAGTACTTCCGGCGGCGTCCACGGCGAGTGCCGGCTTGTCTTCAATGTTTGCGCCGCCGAGATAGGTACTGTAGTCCAGCGCGTTTCCCGCTGAACTCAGTTTAAGGACGAAAAAGTCCTCCAGGCCATTAGCACCGGCATCATAGGCATTCTGAGTGGGAAAATCGGATGACTCGGTAACTCCCGTGACATACGCATTTCCATCGGGATCAATGGCAATGTCGCGGCCGGCATCGTCGGAACTGCCCCCAACGAAGGTGCTGTAGACAAGGGAGGTTCCGGTTGGGGACAACTTCGTGATAAAGACATCGTTGCCGCCATTCGCAGATCCGTCGTAGGCGCCCTGTGTCGGGTAGTTCAATGAGGAGGTGAGCCCGGTGACGTACACATTTCCTGCGTCATCAACCGCGACGCCATATCCCTCGTCGAAGGAGCCCCCGTCGAGGAAAGTGCTGTAGGCGAGCGCCAGACTGGTGCTGCTTGCCTCCGAAGTACCAGCGGCTGTCGGCGCGCCGAGGATGCTGACGGACTCGCCGTGGCGTGGATCGAGGGCGATGATCGGATTGGTCCCCCATGGTGTCTTCACCTGGAGTGCGCCGGCCCCGGACTCCGTGGTGGGGGTATTGCCTACATGACGAATGGCAATCTTCGAACGATCGGCGCCGGCGCGAAATGTCCAGCGGCATCGGAGCTCGCCTTGTTCTCCGTTGAGGTGAAGATCGACGCCCGGGTACAGATTTCGGTAGGTGACCGCTTCGAAGCTCGGCACATCGGTGCGCCAGGCGGAGGGGTCGGCGCCGAGGAAGTAGTTGCTACGATGACTCAGCGGCGCCTCGCCAGTGAGGACCGTCGCCGGGCCCGCACCGATAAATTCTGATCTCAGAGTCACTGTCTGCCCGCGCCCTGCGGCACGGCGCGGCGTTTTCGGAGCACCGACCGCCGTGACTTCAGCGTCGACGGGTGCAGGTCCGGAAAACTGCCAGACAATGGCATCCCGGCAGAGCCAGATTGTGGCATCCCCGGCGGTTGCGCGGAAATTCACCTCCGGGTCCCACTGGCCGTCGTTGCGCGTGAAGATGACCGACTGGCTGGTCAAACCGGTCAACCCGGTTTCCGGGACTGTTGGGGAGTTTGGAGATCCAATCTGGCGGGAGTCCGCCGCATTGCGGCCGGCCATACCGATGAACCACAGGCTCGCGCATACGGCAAGAGCCACTACGGACTTGCGAACAGACACCCGCACCTTCGACCTCCCAGCGTGATGCACTTTTGCACGGTGTCCCGCCGATCCCGGGGGAACACAGTCTCTTTCTCTGTCAGTGTGACGAAAACTCCAACAACTGGAAAACAGGATAATGAAAGGATGAATTTCCGTCAAGACGGTTTCTTGGGGAGTTCCCCCGGGAAGGTCTCCGGCAATTCAGACGGGATTGCTTCGCCCCCGCCACCCGCCTTCG
>JBFMFQ010000181.1:0-7217 GCA_040752075.1 Candidatus Zixiibacteriota bacterium
CTTCGGGAATCGCCCGGCGAGCTCCCCGCGCACGAAAACCAGCGACATGTTGTACACACGTCCGTCGTTTTCCGGATACGCCACGCTCCCTGCAATCAAAGTGGTCTCGTGCTCGCGCGAGAATTCCGCAAACCGGCTCAAGAGATCGCCGATATCCCGGCGCGGCCCCCGTTCGCGCTGCAAACGCTCATACCCGCCGTCGCACAACTCCGGCAGGATGACGAGCCCGACCTTGGCGCCGGCGCTCAGGGCATGACCCAGCGCATCCAGTCCCGCCAGATCATATGTGCACGCCACGCGCAGAGTCACACCTCTCCTCAACCTTGAAGGGCCGCGGAAAAAGTTCTCACGAAAATGTCACGGCAAGGCGGGGCGGCCGTCCGGCCAACCCTGCCCCTGCGAGGATACCGTGAACCCCGACTCCGAAACAAGAGCGATTCAGGGGTAAAAACACCCCGAAATTGTGGCTCTTTTGACTCCTGCGACACCATACATTAGCCGCCTGTTCCGTCATCCCCCGGAGGATCGGCGGACGCGACTCGAGATTGCAACAGGGTGTTTCAGAGGAGGGTACCATGCGGCAACGGCTGATGTTGGCAGTGGGAGGACTCGTTTTATTGTTCGCGACAATCGCGAGCGCGGAAGAAGCCCGTCTGCTCCGATTCCCGGACATTCACAACGACAACGTGGTCTTCGTCTATGGCGGCGATCTCTGGACCGTTCCGGTCTCCGGTGGTCAGGCGCGCAAGCTGACCAATGACGATGGGCTCGAGCTGTTCCCGCGCTTCAGCCCAGACGGAGAGAAGATCGCATTCACCGGGCAATATGACGGCGACCAGAACGTCTTCGTGATGCCGGCCGAAGGCGGCGAGCCGAAGCGCTTGTCGTTCCACCCCGCCACCCGCCAAACCTCCGAGCGCATGGGACCCGAGAGCATCGTCATGGATTGGACCAACGACGGCTCGGCCATCCTGTACCGGTCGCGGGAAGAGACTCACTCCATCTGGGAGGGGAAGCTCTGCCTCGTGTCGCCCGAAGGCGGGTACCGTCAGGAACTCCCCCTGCCCCGTGGCGGATTCGCCTCCTTCTCCGCCGATGGCTCGAAGATCGCCTACTGCCCGATCTTCCGGGACTTCCGCCAGTGGAAACGCTACAAAGGCGGCATGGCGCAGGATGTCTGGATTTATGACCTCAAGCAGGCCAGGTCGGAAAAGATCACCGACTGGATCGGCACCGACAACATGCCCATGTGGGATCACGCCTCCGGTCTGATCTACTTCAACTCCGACCGGACCGGCAAACTGAATCTCTACTCCTACAATCCGGAAACGAAGGAAACGAAACAGGTCACCACCTACACCGACTTCGATGTCCGCTGGCCGGCGATGGGCCCGGGCGCCATCATCTACGAAAACGGCGGCTACCTTTATGTGCTCGACCTGGCCACCGGCACCCCGCGCAAACTCACGATCACCCTGGCCTCCGACCGGCGCCTGGCGCGGTCCAAGTGGGTGAAGTGCGGGGAGGATGTGCAGGATGCGGATCTCTCGCCCGATGGCAACCGCGCGATCTTCGGCGCCCATGGTGAGATCTTCACCGTGCCCGCCAAAGACGGCAACACCCGCAATCTCACCAACACGCCGGGCATTCACGAGAAATATGCCGCGATCAGCCCCGACGGCCGCTGGATTGCCTATGTCTCCGACGCCTCGGGCGAGGATGAGCTCTATGTCGTCGAACCGGGCGGCAACGGCACTCCCCAACGGCTGACCACCGACGGCTTCTGCTACAAGTACGGCGCGACCTGGTCGCCGGATTCCAAGAAACTGGTCTGGTCCGACAAGACCGCGACGGTGCGCTACATCGACATTCCGACACGCAAGGTGACCACCATCACCCGCAGCGATCGCGGCGATGTCCGCTACCAGGCATGGTCGCCCGACTCGCGGTACATCGCTTACGCCCAGAACAACCAGCACCAGATCAGCCAGGTTTACATCTATTCGCTGGAAGACAACCGCAGCCGTGCGGTGACACCGGGCGAGTACGATGACCACACGCCCGTCTTCGATCCCTCGGGGAAGTACCTCTACTTCCTGTCTGAGCGCGAATTCAACCCGATCTTCGGCAACTACGAGTTCAATTACATCCTCGACAAGATGACCGAGATCGTGGCCATCGTGCTCTCGGCGGATGAAGCATCCCCCTTCGCGCCCAAAAGCGACGAGGTCAAACCGAAGGAAGACGGCGCGAATGACAAGAAGGGGAAAGACGACAAGGCCGACAAGAAGGACGATAAGCCCGCGGTGAAGCCGGTGAAGATCGACTTCGACGGCATCATGTCGCGGCAGGCCAGGTTCCCGGTCGAATCCGGCCAGTACAGCTCACTGGCGGCGGTCGAGGGGCGCGTCTTCTATCTCTCGCACCCCATGGGAGGCGCGGTCGGCCCGGTCGAGCGCACGAAGACCACGCTGCATGTGTTCGACATGGAAAAACGCGAGGACAACACCTTCCTCGAAGATGTCAATGGCTACGTGCTCACCCCGGACGGCAAGAAGATGCTGGTCATGTCGAAGGGCTCGCACGAGATCATCGATGCCGGCGGCGACAAAGGCAAGCTCGGCGAGGGCCGGTTGAATCTCGACGGCATGGAAACATGGGTTGATTACGATGCCGAATGGCGCCAGATGTTCGAGGAGACCTGGCGGCTCGAACGGGATTACTTCTACGACTCCCTCATGCACGGTGTCGACTGGAAGGCGATTCACGACAAGTATGCCCCGCTCCTCGATCACGTGTCGCACCGTTTCGATCTGACCTACATCCAGGCCGAGATGGTGGCCGAACTCGCTTGCTCCCACACCTACGTCGGCGACGGCGACTTCTTCCGTCCGAAGCCCTCCCAGGTCGGACTGCTGGGAATCGACTGGGCCATCGATTCGGCCGCCGGCCTCTTCCGCATCGGCAAAATCCTCGAGGGGCAAAACTGGATCGACTCGCGCCGTTCGCCTTTCACCGAACCCGGCATCAAGGCGAAGGCGGGCGACTATGTTCTCGCCCTTGACGGCAAGCCGCTCTCCAGCGCCGTCGACCCGTACGGTCTCCTGGTCAACACCAGCGACCGGACCGTGACGGTCAAACTCGCCACCAACCCGGCGGGCACCGATGCCTGGACGGTCGAGGTCAAGCCGCTTTCCGACGAGGAGGACTTGCGGTATTACAACTGGGTCCTCTGGAACAAGCACTACGTGGATTCGATTTCCGGCGGCAAAATCGGCTATGTGCACATCCCGGACATGGGCGGAGGCGGGCTGGTCGAGTTCAACCGCCAGTTCTTCCCCCAGATTCGCAAAGAGGGAATGGTCATCGACGTGCGCTATAACGGCGGCGGGTTTGTGTCGCAGTTGATCATCGAACGGTTGCGCCGTGTCCTCGGCGGTATGGGCATCTCCCGCAACTTCGCCGCCCCGAGCACGTATCCGGGCACCGTGTTCTACGGACACCTGGCCTGCCTGCTCAACGAGCACTCCTGCTCCGATGGCGACATCTTCCCCTATTACTTCCGTGAATACGGACTGGGACCGCTGATCGGCAAACGCACCTGGGGCGGCGTGGTCGGCATACGCGGGCACCGGCCGCTTTTGGATGGCGGATTCGTGACGACCCCGGAGTTCGCGAAGTACGAGTTTGACCGTTCCTGGAGCAAAATGGAAAACCACGGCGTCGATCCCGACATCGATGTCGACAATCTGCCCGAGGATCTCTACCGAGGCAAGGATGCCCAGATGGACCGCGCCGTGCAGGAGATCCTGAAGAAGATCAAGGAAGAACCGCGTGTCATTCCGCTGCCGCCACCGGCGCCACCGGACAAGCGGTAGCCGCTGCGGAAACGAATTCGCTTACCTTCCCCCTCTCCCCCACTAGGGGAGAGGGCCGGGGGGAGGGAGAGAGCCCGCCATGAAGAAAATGCTCGGATGCGTAATCGGGACTGTAATTCTCCTGTCGTCTTCGAATCTTTGTGCCGCCGACTTCACCACGGTGGCAGAGCGGAGCGATTACCGCGTCACCGCCTCGTTCGGCGAGACGATCGATTATTTCCGCCGTCTCGACAGCGCCTCCGAATGGATTGAGTTGCAGCAGTTCGGAACATCGCCCATGGGACGTCCCATGCATGTTGCGGTGGTTTCCAAGGACCGCGCCTTCGACCCCGAGTCGGCGCACCGCACCGGAAAGATCATCACGCTCATCCAAAACGGCATCCACTCCGGTGAAATCGACGGCAAGGACGCCTGCATGGCCCTCCTTCGCGATATCGCCATCACCCGCGAACGCGCCGACCTGCTCGACTCGGTCATCCTCCTCATCATCCCGATCATCAACCTGGACGGGCATGAGATCAACGAGCGATTCACCCGCTCCAACCAGATCGGCCCGGAAAACGCCGGCTTCCGCGCGACCGCGAACTGGCTCAACCTGAATCGCGATTACATGAAAGCCGACGCGCCCGAGATGCGCGCCTGGCTGCGCCTCTGGCGAAAGTGGATGCCCGACTTCTTCATCGACGATCATGTCACCGACGGCGGCGACTGGCAATACACGGTTCACTACACCATGCCGTGGTTTCCCAACTCTGCGCCGGAGATTCGCGCCTGGACGAAGGAGTTCTACGATCCCTATGTCAGGAAGGCGGTGCGCGAGGATGGTTACAAGATTTTCCCCTACGCCGGCCCACGCCGCGACAGCATCGAAAACGGCCTCGGCATCTATGTCGACATTCCCCGCCTGTCGACGGGTTATACCGCACTTTGGAATCGTCCCGGCCTTCTGGTGGAAATGCACTCGCTTAAGGACTACCGGACACGCGTTCTCGGAAACTACTCGATGCTCTCGGCAACACTCGAGGTGCTCAACGCCAATCGCGCTTCGCTGAAGCAGGCTATCCACCGCGCAGACTCCCTGACCCTGGCCGCCGCCATCGGTCCCGTGCCGCTCACGTTCATGCCCGACGGCGACTCGGTGATGGTCGACTTCGAGGGGTACGAATACGAGGTCGTGCACTCGGAGCTCACCGGCGGCACTTATCATCAGTACGACCCGGACCGGCCCAAGACTTATCACGTCCCTTACTTCAATTCGTACCGTGCCCGGACTTCGGTCTCAATGCCCCGCGCCTATCTCATCCCGAGACAATGGACCGGCCAAGTCGAGCGCTTGAGCTGGCACGGCCTGCGAATCGATACGCTCGCCGCCCCCTTGACGGCCTCCGTCGAGATGTACCGGCTGGACAGCGTTCGCTGGGGCAACGAGTCCTATGAGGGGCATGTACGGGCATCGTTTAAGCCCGTGGTGCAGGAAACCACGGTGACCTTTTCCACCGGAACATTCGTAGTGGATATGCGGCAGCCCGGCGCCAAGGTCGCCCTCCAGGCCCTCGAACCGGGCGCCCCCGATTCGTATGTGGGGTGGGGACTGTGGAACACGATCTTTGAGCAGAAGGAATACATAGAGGATTATTCAATCGAACCGCTGGCGGCAAGGATGTATAAGGAGAATGCCGCCCTACGCGCGGAATTCGACCTGCGTATGGCGTCCGATACGGCGTTTGCCGGAAGCGTGCGCGCCAAGCGCGACTTTTTCTACAAGCGGTCCACCTTCTCGGAGACGCAGTTGAACTGGTATCCCGTGGCGCGCCTGATGACCGACTTGCCGCCCGTCCAACCATGGAGAAACACCGATGACGCGAGGTGAAATCGTATCCATTCATATTGCCCGCGAGGAGGGAAAGCCCGCCGAGCCGCAGGATCGCATCGAGGCGCGCACCGACTTCGGGCTATTGGGAGATTACCGCTCCGGGCACAATCCCAAGCGGCAGATCACCCTCATCGATGAGTCCGTGATCGCCGATGTCGCGCGCACCCTCGGGCACTCTGTGCACCCCGGCGCGTCGCGCCGCCAGATCGTGGTACGCGGGCTTGACTTGAATTCACTCCTGGGGAAGTCCTTCAGACTCGGCGCGATCACGCTGCGCGGCGAACGGCCATGCGACCCCTGCGATAACATGGAGCGCACCATCGGCCCCGGCGCCAAAGCGGCCCTCGAAGGACGCGGCGGACTTTGCTGCTATGTCGTGTCCGGGGGAACAATTCAGGTGGGCGACCCGGTCAATGTCGACTGACCGTCGAAATCAGGTGGTTGTCTCCACTCCCTGCAGCGCCGCGCGTGCGGCATTGACTTTATTCATCCCCGCCAGCGCCGCCACTTTGTAACACTCCGCCAGGGTCGGGTAATTGAAAACATTGTCGATGAAGCTGTCGATCGTGCCGTTGTTGGCCAGCACCATCTGCCCGATGTGAACGAGTTCCGTGGCGCCCTCGCCGATGATGTGAACCCCGAGGAGCACCGAGGACTGCGGGTGGAAGAGAAGCTTCAAAAACCCCGTTTCATCACCGATGATCAGGCCGCGCGCGATCTCCCGGTAACGCGCCACCCCGACCTCGTAGGCAATCCCGATCTCCGTCAGTTGCTTTTCGGTCCGTCCGACATAAGAGATTTCCGGGATCGTGTAGATGCCGTAGGGAAAGGACTCGGGAATCGACCGCGCTTTGATGCCGAAGGCATAGCATGCCGCCAGCCGTCCCTGCTCCATCGAGGTCGAAGCCAGGCTGGGGAATCCAATCACATCGCCCACAGCAAAGATGTGCGGTGCGTCGGTGCGGTAAACCGCATCGACGGCGATCCGTCCGCGTGAATCGGCCTTGAGTCCCGCCGCCGGCAGGTTGAGGCGATCGGTATTCCCCTGCCGGCCGACCGCGTAGATCAACGCATCCGACACCACGGTCTTGTTGCTGCGCAATTGGGCCACGACACAGCCATTCTCGCCGCGCGTGATGCCGACCACCTCTTCACCCAGGCGGAAAGTGGTGCCCATGGCCCGCATATGGTAGGAGAGCGCGTCCACGATCTCCGTATCGGCGAAGTCGAGCACCTGCGCGCGCTGCTCGATAATCGTCACGGGAATCCCCAGCGCGGCCAGGGCGCAGGCGTACTCCATCCCGATCACGCCGCCGCCCACAACCGTGAGCGAGCGGGGCATCCGTTCCCAGGCCACTTCCCAGAATTCATCGGTGTCGACCACGCGGTTGCCATCGAAGGGAATCTCCGCCGGATGCGAGGGCCGTGTCCCGGTGGCAATCACGATCTTCTCGCCTTGCAGCCTC
>JBFMFQ010000182.1:0-7216 GCA_040752075.1 Candidatus Zixiibacteriota bacterium
GAATTCGGGACTATACGCCGGCGAATTGCGGGACGCGCTTTTCGACGTAGGCGCTGAGGCCCTCTTTCGCATCGGCGGACATGAAGAGCTGCTGCTGCAGTTCGCGTTCGATGGCCAGACCTTCGCTGAAGGGGACTTCGCAGCCGGAGCAGACCGCGCGCTTGATGCGTCCCACGGCCTTGGATGCCTTTTGCGGCGGCACGAACTGGCGGGCGTAGTCGTAGACTTCCTCCATGAAGTTGTCGCGCGAGAAGATGTGCGAAACGATCCCCAAATCGAGCGCTTCTTCGAACGTGAAGGTCTGCCCGGTGCACATCATCTCGATGGCGCGCGCCTTGCCAATCAACCGTCCGAGGCGCTGTGTGCCGCCGGTGCCGGGGAGCACGCCCAGCGTGACTTCGGGCAGGCCGATCTTGCCGGCATCCTTGCGCGCGAGACGGATGTCGGTCGCCATGGCGATTTCGAGCCCGCCGCCGACCGTGTGGCCATTGAGCGCGCCGATCACCAGTTTCGGGGTTTGTTCGAGGCGGTTCAAAGTCTCGTTTGCATGCAGGCAGAAGTAGTATTTGAACTGGGGGGTCACTTCGGAGAGCATGCGGATGTTCGCGCCGGCCGAGAAGAACTTCCCGCCGTCGCCGGTGAGCACGATGACATGCACATTGTCATCGAAACGCGCCTTCAAGATGGCATCATCCATCTGGCGCATCATCTCATGGGTGTAGGTGTTGGCCGGGGGATCGACCATGGTAATGGTCGCGATGCCCCCTTTGACCTCGTATCGGATCAGTTCACTCGGCATTGCTCGCTCCTTCGTTGGGTCTCAAGCCATTGACAGTCATTGTCATCTTGGCAGATTGGAAATGTAGGACAAAATTGCTCGTGATGTCAACGGGGATTGGCGACCCGGGCGCACGGCATTCGCACGGAATTTGCGTATAATGGGCTGGGGGGATTTACCATCGGATTCGACATGCGGCTTTTCAGTCGTTACAGCCTGTTTTCCCTCATCTCGGCGCTATCGCTGGTTGTGCTTCTGTCTGCACCGGCCGGGGCGGAGAATGCAATTCGTTTCACCAATGCGCAGGCGCAGCCGGGCGGTCTGGTCACGGTTGATGTGATTATGGAAAACGACCTGGTGCTCGGCGCGGCGGTTGTGCCGTTTCGCTGGACAAGCCCCGATCTGGAACTGCTGAGCATCACAATCGTCCGCGACCGGTTTGTCGGCGGGCTCCGGGATACCAGTTCCATTGAGGGTTTCGGACCGCAGACCGGGAGCATCCTGCTCTATCCGAAGATCAGCATTTTCGACCGGGGGATGGTGTTGCCCGGGGTCGGTGTTCTCGCGAGACTCCTGTTTCAGGTCTCCCCCGGCGCACTGGATCAGACGGTGCGTGTGGATTCGATCTATCAGCAGATCGCGGAGAACGCCTGGCGGCGGCCGGAGTATTCCGATCTTGACGGATTGCAGTCGATCGTGCCCAGCGTCTATCACGGCGAGATTCTCGTGGACGACGGGGTCATTGCGGACCCGAGTCTGGAAGTCTTGCCCCGCTCCCTGGACTTTACCGCGGTGATCGGTGCGCAAAACCCACCCAGCCAGTCGCTCACGGTCTTGGTGGGGAGTGTCGAGCCGACCCATTGGCAAACCAGTTGGAAGTCGTCGTGGCTGAACGTCGTCCCGGCATCAGGAACGACGACCGGGTTTCCGACTGTTGATGTGGTACTTGATGGCCTCGGCCCCGGGATTTACCTCGACACGATCCTCGTGTACTCGTCTCAGGCGATCAATTCGCCATATCCGGTTCCGGTTCGATTGGATGTGATGCGGCCGGCGATGTCCGTGTCGCGGGAACGTGTGACGCTGGAGGCGGTGACAACACCGCCGACATCATCCTCGGAGTCGGTGAGAGTCGAAGCGACAGATAATGCTGAGATCGACTGGCAGGCGTTCTGGGCCAGTGACTGGTTAATTGTGAGTTCAGCCGGAGGAGTGACCCCTGCTGACATTGAGCTCGCTGTCGACGCTGACCTCCTGGTCGAAGGGGTGTATCGCGACACAATCGTTATTTCGTCAGCGGCCGCATCGAACGCGCCCCGGCTTGTGCTGGTGGAGGCAACAGTCGTGCGCCCGCGGCTTACCCTACCAGAGGGAGAGGTCTGGATTACCGGCTTTCTTTCTCCGCCGACCGTGAAAAGCACCAGTAGGCCCATCCATTCGGACTTGGATGTTCCGATGGACTGGACGGCATCTTGGAATTCGAGCTGGCTGCTGCTGGACCCAATGGCGGGGACCACGCCGAGTTTGCTCATGTTCGATGCCTCAATTCAGGGTCTTGCGGCCGGGACATACTTCGACACCGTGACACTGGTGGCAACCTCCTTCGCCAGCGACTCGGTGACTATCCCTGTGCGGCTGGATATCGTATCGGGCGGGAATCGTGACGAGTTCGACCGCTTCGGCGTTGCCGTGTCTCCACAGCACTCCAATCCCTACTCGCTGTCCAGCGATGCCAGTCTCCGGATTTCTTACACGCTTCGTGATCCGATGCGGATCGATCTGACGGTGTACGATCTTCTCGGGAGACGTGTCCGCACGCTCGTTGCCGAGGATCAGGCATCGGGCACGCATGAGGTGGACTGGGACGGGCGCGACGGGGCGGGTAATCTCGTATCGTCCGGCCATTACTTCTACCGGATCACCACGCCGCACGGATCGGTCACGCGGCGGGTGGTGATGATTAAGTAATCAGGGTGAAGGGCAGTCAATCCGGGGCGGCGGGTCAGGGCGCGGTCCCGCTTCGCGGGATCGGGGACAATCCGCGCCCCTACAGACGCTGGCGCCCGCGGTAGCCGGCTTCGATTTCGTGCCAGTAGGCGATGCTCTTTTCGCCGATGCGCCAGCAGAGGAAGACCTCGCGGTCGTCGCGAATGTGAGGGAAGTCGATCAGCCCGGAGTCGACATCCTTGACGATGATGCCCTCATCCTCGAGATCGGCCAGGAGGCGTCCGATTTCCTCGGAGCGGGCGACAAACTCGGCGCTTTTGTTGCCGCCGCCGTTGCCCGGCGCGGACTCATGGAATTTCTCAAGGTCATCGCGCCGCTCGTTGATCTTTTCGCGGACCGAGTTGATGCGTTCGAACACCGCGAGCACGCGCGGGATCAGGCTGGTGGCCTCTTCGACGGTAAAGTGCTTCTTGAATTGACTCATAGGCGCCCGGTTGTCCTTCGTCTTGTTGTAACGGGTTCTGCGCGACGACTCTGCCGCAGGTCATACCCCAAGTGTTAGATTATATCACGCGTGGGGCGAATCCGGGAACATTTTCCCCGGATTCAGGATGCCGGCGGGATCAAAGGCATCCTTGAGGCGCCGCATGAGATTCAACTCGGCGGGGCCGAGGGCAATGGGCATGTACCCCTTTTGCACCCAGCCGATTCCATGCTCGCCGGAGATCGCGCCGCCCATGGCCACCACTTTCTCGAACAGCTCGGTGATCGCGCCGGGCAGGCGATTATTCCACTCCTCGTCGCTGAGGTTGCGTTTGAGGATGTTTACGTGCAGGTTGCCGTCGCCGGCATGTCCATAGGTGATGGCGTCGAGCTTGTGCCTCCGGCAAATGTCGCGGACCACGCCGACAAGCTCGGGGAGGCGTGCGCGCGGCACGACTGTATCCTCTTCCTTGTAGACCGAGACTGATTTCACTGCCTCGCCGATGCCCCGCCGCATCTGCCAGAGGTCGGCCATCTTTTCGCGTTCATCGGCCAGGAGAACATCGCGTGCGCCTTCGGCGAGACAGATCTCCCCAACTTTCTCGGCGTCCAGTTCGAGCAGTGCGCGATCGTTGCCATCGAGTTCTAGGAATAAGTGCGCCTCGGCATCAGATTGCGGGAATGACTTGCCGAACTTTGTTTCGGCGCAACGCACCGCCGCGCCTTCGAGATACTCGGCGGCCGAAGGAGTCAGGCGCTCCATGAAGATCTTCGTGAGCGCGGTGGCGGCGGCTTGGCCGTCATCGAACGGCGCCACGAGGCAGATGCGTTCCTTCGGCAGGGGAATCAATTTCATCGAGAGTTCGGTGACGATGGCCAGGGTTCCCTCGGAGCCGGTGAGCAATTGCGCGAGATTGTAGCCGGTCACATTTTTGAGGAGCTTCCCCCCCCAGCGAACCAAGTCGCCGTTGGGGAGCACCGCCTCGATGCCTAAGACATAGTCCTTGGTCACGCCATACTTAAGCGCTCGGGGGCCGCCGGCGCACTCGGCGACATTGCCGCCGATGAAGCAGGATCCACGGCTGGCCGGGTCGGGCGGGTAGAACAGGCCCTTCTCCTCCACCGCCTCCTGCATCACCTGCGTGATCACACCCGGCTGGACCACCACGACCAGGTTGTTGGTGTCGATCTCGAGGATCTTGTTCATGCGTGCCATCGACAGCGACACGCCACCATAAACAGGAAGCGCGCCGCCGGAGAGGCCGGTGCCCGCGCCGCGCGGGGTTACCGCGATCCGACGCTCGGTGCAATGACGCATGATCGCCTGGACCTGGGCGGTCGTTTCCGGTCGCAACGCGACCTCCGGCGGAAAACAGAAGTCCTCGGTCTCGTCGGCGCCGTGGATGTCCAGTTCGGCCTTTTCGGTCAGGACATGGTCGGGACCGCAGATGGCGCGGAAGGCGTCGAGGTCGGCGGGGGTGAGTTTGGAGAAGGGGGGCGTCATGAATATCACTCAGATTGCTCACCTAAAGGGTTGAAGGGAGGGCGAGGCTCCTGCCGAGCCACCGCGGCAGGGCTGCCCTCCGCGCAACGATTCACCACGGGATGATATTGAGTTCTCCTTGGTGCGGCCACTCATCCGGCTGGGCAACGAGGCCATGTCGCACCGGGTTGTTGCGCACATACTCCCATTTGGACGCGTAACTGTCACCTGACCGCAGACGTCGATCCCAGTGATCCGTCTGCCACCAATACCGGGAGTTCGGAATTCGCTTCGAGCTTTGAGACTTCCAATACCGTACCCAAGCATCCAAAGTGAGGATTCCGTCTCCCGGGGCAGCGAACAAGTGGATGTGGTCGGGCATGATCACGTAACGCCCGACGAGCCAGGCGGTGGCCTGACGCCAGACGTCAATAATCAGGTTGGGGATTCCAGGTGTTACCAACCAAGGGGTGCGGTCCTTCGTGCACACCGTCAGCAACACAAGGGTGGGAGTTGATGATTGGACGAGCACGCCGTGGGCGGGGTGGGAGCGGTTGTGTCGGCGGATGCCCTGCCGCGTGGGCTCGGCGGGAGCCTCGCCCTCCCGTGGCACGGACTTGTACGGTATAGCAGCGCGATGGCGGCGGTGGTCCTGCCGTTCCGGCTCGGCAGGAGCCCCGCCCTCCCGAGCGGGGCGATAAGAGGCGTCCTTCACAGGTTGAAATCCCCGTGCTTCTTGATGTGCTCGACTAATCCGCCATCGGCGAGGATTTCTGTCATGATCGGCGGGAGGGGCTCGAAACGGCGTTCGATGCCGGCGGTGTGATCGACCAGACGGCCGGCGCCGAAATCGATCTCGAGGTCGTCGCCTTCTTTGATGCCGGTTGTGTCGACCTCGATGGCCGGGAGGCCGACATTGATCGCATTGCGGAAGAAGATGCGCGCGAACGATCTCGCGAGCACCGCCCGTGCGCCCGACAGCTTGATGATGACCGGCGCCTGTTCGCGCGAAGAACCCATGCCGAAGTTGTCGCCGGCGACGACGAAGTCGCCCGGCTTTACGTTTTTGGCATAGTCATCGCGCGCGTCTTCGAGCGTGTGCTTGACCAGTTCCGGCATGTTGGATAGCAAGTGCACATACCGGCCGGGGAAGATCAGGTCGGTGGAGACATTGTCGCCAAACATCCATGCACGTCCGCGTCCGCTCATTTCAGGACCTCCCGTGGGTCGGTGATCACTCCGGTCAGCGCCGAGGCGGCGCAGGTCGCCGGCGAGGCGAGATAGATGAAGGCTTCGGGATTGCCCATGCGGCCCTTGAAGTTTCTGTTCATGGTCGAAAGACAGTTCTCGCCAGATCCGAGAATCCCGGTTTGCACCCCAGGGCAGGCGCCGCAACCGGGCGAATTGACCAGTCCGCCGGCCTCGATGATCGAGGTCCAAACCCCTTCTTTCAGCCCCTGCAGGTACACCTGCCGTGAGGCGGGTGTCGCAACGAGGCGTGTGCCCCTGGCCAGACGATTGCCTTTGAGGATGCCGGCCGCGATTCGGAAATCTTCGATTCGGCCATTGGTGCAGGTGCCGAGGTAAACCTGGTGAACGCGCACGTCCTTGACCTTCTTGTCGGTGACGCCAACGGCGAGATCGACATTGTGCGGGAGCGCGACCTGGGGTTCGAGAGTCGAACAATCCACTCTCAACTCGAATGAACAGGGAGCATCGAGATCGCCCGCGACCGGCTTGTAATCGCCCGGTCTCCCCTGCTCGACCAGGTACTTCTGGGTCATCCTGTCTGAAGGACAAAGCCCGCACTTGGCGCCGGCTTCGACCGCCATGTTGGGCAGGACCGCGCGATCGGACATCTCCCACTCGTCAATGGCGGGGCCGACGAATTCCATCGAACGGTATGTCGCGCCGCCGGAACCGATCTGGGCGATGATGTACAGCATCACATCTTTCGAGTACACGCCGCGCCGCAGAGTGCCGGAGATCACAAAGCGCATGGTGTCGGGAACACGCAGCCAGGTGCGGGAGAGCAGCATCGCCACCGCCACATCGGTGGAGCCCATGCCGGTGGCCAGCGCGCCCATCACGCCACCCATGCAGGTGTGCGAGTCGCCGCCGATGATGATTTCGCCCGGACGCGCATAGCGTTCCATGACGATCTGATGGCTGATCCCCTCCCCAACGTCGATCAGCTCGACACCGTGCTCGTACGCAAACTCACGGATGGTTTTCTGTTCATTCGCCGATGTCACGGTGGACGATGGGGACGCGTGATCGAGAAAGAAGCGGACCTTCTCCGGGTATTTGAATTCCTTGAATCCGAGGCGCTGCAACTGCGAGATCGCCAGCGGACCGGAGAGGTCATGGGCGAACACCTGGTCCACCGGCGTCATGACAAGTTGCCCGGGCCGGACGGAATGCCCGACTTTGTCGGCGAGTATTCGTTCCACGAGGGTCATGGGCATCGGTCGGCAATCCTCCATATTGGTCGGGCGGCCAATTCGGGCCGCCCGATCATCTAC
>JBFMFQ010000183.1:0-7183 GCA_040752075.1 Candidatus Zixiibacteriota bacterium
CGGACGGCGGCTTCCCAACCCAGTCCCATGGGTGCCCGTTTTGGGATCGCGGCTCCCGATCAAGCGAATCCTGTAACTGCCGCTCCCTCTTCACTCTCCCCGCTTTGTCTCTCCCTGCCCCAATCCGCTCCAACTACCCACTGGCGCCCGGATTATTCCCTCGCGAACGAATCAAATGGAAAATCCAGCCGGATGATTGCCAGATGATGGATGCGGTGTGTATCATTCCGGATTGCGCCGCATGGGGCGGCGCGGTTCCCTCCGGAGTCCCAGTGTCGGGTTTCATACATATAAAAGGCGCCCGCGAGCACAACCTGCGGGACATCGACCTCAAACTCCCCCGCGATAAGTTGGTCGTAATCACCGGACTATCCGGTTCGGGGAAGTCGTCGCTCGCTTTTGACACAATTTACGCCGAAGGCCAGAGACGGTATGTGGAATCGCTGTCGGCTTATGCCCGGCAATTTCTCGGGCTCATGGAAAAGCCGGATGTGGATTTCATCGACGGGCTCTCGCCGGCGATCTCGATTGAGCAGCGCGGCTCGGCCAAAAACCCGCGATCGACGGTCGGGACGGTCACCGAGATCTATGACTATCTGCGTCTGCTTTTCGCCCGGATCGGTGTGCCGCACTGCACCAACTGCGGACGGGTTATCCAACGGCAGACGGTTTCACAGATGGTCGATCACCTCATGGAACTGGCGGCGGGAACGAAGTTTGTGATCCTGGCCCCGCTGGTCCAAGGACGCAAAGGCGAGCACCGCGAGGTGATCGAGCAAATCCGCAAGAAGGGTCTGGTCCGGGCGCGAGTCGATGGAACGATCTATGACTTCGAGGACATACCCGCGCTGAACAAGAAGACGAAGCACACGATCGAGGCGGTGGTCGACCGGCTGGTGGCGGGGGATTCCATCAAATCGCGCCTGGCGGACTCGCTGGAAACCGCGCTTCGTCTTGCGGGCGGAACCGCGCGAGTCTCGATTCAGGGCGGCGAGGAGCATGTCTTTTCTGAGTCATCCGCCTGTCCCGACTGCGGGCTGTCGTTTGAAGAACCATCGCCCCGGCTGTTCTCGTTCAACTCCCCCTACGGCGCCTGCCCGACCTGCAGCGGGCTGGGCAACAAGATGGAAATCGACGCCGATCTCATCGTGCCGAACCCGACACTCTCCATCTTCGAGGGCGCCATCCAGCCCTGGGGGGAGGATCCCGCCAACTGGTACCGGTTCATGCTTCGCGGTGTCGCGCAGCATTTCAGCTTCAACTTCCGCACCCGCTTCTGCGATCTGCCCAAAGAGGCGCAGCAGGTCATCCTCTTTGGGTCGGGCCGGAAGGAATTCACCTTCAAGTACGAGCACCGCAACGGCAAGGGTAAGGGGGAGTTCACCGGGAAATTCGAAGGTGTCATTCCCAATCTCGAACGCCGTTACCGTCAGACCGAATCGGCGCATGTGCGTCAGTGGATCGAGCAGTACATGCGCTTTATCCCTTGCCCCACCTGCAAGGGGAGCCGTTTGCGCCCGGAGTCGCTCGCGGTCCGGGTGTGCGATTTGTCCATCGCCGAGGTCGCGGCCATGACCATCAAACGCGCGGTCGAGTTCTTCGGCGGGCTCAAGCTCTCCCCCCGCGAGCGGCACATCGCCCGTCAGATCCTGAAGGAACTCGGCCAGAGGTTGAGCTTTCTCATGGACGTGGGGCTGGATTATCTCACGCTGGATCGCTCGGCGCAGACTCTCTCCGGCGGCGAGGCGCAGCGCATCCGTCTGGCGACACAAATCGGGTCGCGACTGGTCGGGGTCCTTTACATCCTGGATGAACCGTCAATCGGCCTTCACCAGCGCGACAACCGGCGGCTGCTCAACACCCTTGTCGGCCTGCGGGATTTGGGAAACACGGTGCTGGTGGTCGAGCACGACCGTGAAACGATCGAAGCGGCCGACTACGTGGTCGATTTAGGCCCCGGCGCGGGCAAGCATGGCGGAGCGGTGGTGGCCGCGGGCACTCCGGCGCAGATTCGCAAGTCGAAGGACTCGCTGACCGGCCAGTACCTCTCGCACCGGAAGAGAATCCCGGTCCCGCACCGCCGGCGGGAGGGCAACGGCGAGGTGCTCCGGCTCATCGGCGCGGTCGGCAACAACCTGAAGAAAATCACAGTGGAATTTCCGCTCGGCGTTTTGACTTGTGTCACGGGTGTCTCGGGCTCGGGGAAGTCAACGCTGGTGAACGAAACGTTGTACCGGATTCTGGCGGATCGATTTTACGGCGCGAAGACAGCGCCCCTCCCCTACGACCGTGTCGACGGAATCGGGCACATCGACAAAGTCATCGACATTGACCAATCGCCGATCGGCCGGACGCCGCGTTCGAATCCGGCCACCTACACGGGGCTGTTCACCTTCATCCGCGATCTCTTCGCCCAGCTGCCGGAAGCGAAGATGCGCGGGTATGGGCCCGGGCGGTTTTCCTTTAATGTCAAAGGCGGGCGTTGCGAGGCGTGTCAGGGCGACGGCATCATCAAAATCGAGATGCACTTCCTTCCCGATGTTTATGTCCCCTGCGAGGTGTGCAAGGGCAAACGCTACAACCGTGAGACCCTGGAAATCCAGTTCAAGGGGAAGACCATCGCCGATGTGCTCGACATGACCGTCGAGGAGGCGCTGCAGTTCTTTGCCAGTTTCCCCCGCATCAAAAACAAACTGCTGACGCTGTCGAGCGTCGGACTCGGATACATCCATCTTGGCCAGCAGGCGACCACCCTGTCGGGGGGCGAGGCGCAGCGTGTGAAACTCTCCACCGAGCTTTCCAAAGTGGCGACCGGCCAGACATTCTATATCCTCGATGAGCCGACCACCGGGCTGCACTTCGAGGACATCAACATGCTCTTGCGCGTGCTGAACGAATTGGTCGAGCGCGGCAACACGGTGGTCGTGATCGAGCACAACCTCGATGTCATCAAGACCGCCGATTGGATCATCGATCTGGGCCCGGAGGGCGGCGAAGACGGTGGCGAAATCGTGGCCGTGGGCACGCCCGAAACGGTCCAGAAAAACCCGCGCTCGTACACCGGGAGATTCCTGAAGTCCGAGCTGTCAGGAAACGGGAATGGCCGCAAGTCTGTGTCCCGGCTTGAGGCGGTCAGCGCCAGGGGCGCCCGGCGGCCGCGTGTCAAACACTAAGGCGATTCGCGGCGAATTGCTTTGAAAAGGGGTCCCGGGCCACGTATTGTAGAAATTACGGCGCACGGGACACTTCGGGCGCGCGGATCGGAAAGGCGGCTTGAATAATATGGGACAAAACCTGGTACAAAAGATCATCGCGGAGCACCTGGTCGAGGGCACTCCCGAACCGGGGCAGCCGATCGCAATTCGCATCGATCAGACGCTGACGCAGGATGCGACTGGAACCATGGCGTACCTGCAGTTCGAGGCCATGGGCATCGATGGCGTTCGCACCGAAAAGTCGGTGTCGTATGTCGATCATAACATGCTGCAGGCGGGATTCGAGAACGCCGACGACCACCGTTACCTGCAGTCGGTCGCCGCGCGGTTCGGAATCGACTTTTCGCGCCCCGGCAACGGCATCTGCCACCAGGTGCACCTCGAACGATACGGTGTCCCTGGCAAGACCCTCCTGGGCTCAGACTCGCATACGCCGACCAACGGCGGCTTGGGCATGCTGGCCATCGGCGCCGGCGGGCTGGATGTCGCGGTGGCGATGGCCGGCGGCGCCTTCCACCTCTCCATGCCGAAAGTGATCAAGGTCAACCTCACCGGGAAGCTCGGCGCCTGGGTCGCGGCCAAGGATGTCATCCTCGAGGTGCTGCGCCAGTTGACAGTCAAGGGCGGTGTCGGCAAGATTCTCGAATACGGCGGGCCGGGCGTGGCCACGCTCACCGTGCCGGAACGCGCCACGATCACCAACATGGGCGCGGAGCTGGGGGCAACAACCTCGATTTTCCCGTCGGATGACAACACGCGCCGTTACATGACCATGCAGGAGCGCGGCAGCGAGTGGAAGGCGCTGGCCGCCGATGCCGATGCGAAATACGACGGCGAGATCACGATCGATCTGTCGGCCTTGGAACCGATGATCGCACAGCCGCATTCGCCGGACAAAGTTGTTCCGGTGCGCCAGGTTGCCGGCAAGAAGGTGGACCAGGTGTGCGTCGGCTCGTGCACGAATTCATCGCTTTACGATCTGATGATCACCGCGGCGGTCCTCAAGAACAAACATGTGCACCCCGATGTCAGCATGACCGTGACGCCCGGCTCGCGCCAAGTGTTCACCGCGGTGGCCCAGCTCGGGTCGCTGACCGACATGATCGCGGCCGGGGCGCGGATCATTGAATCCGCCTGCGGACCGTGCATCGGGATGGGGCAGGCGCCGCCTTCCGGCGGGGTCTCGATCCGCAGTTTCAACCGCAATTTCGAGGGACGCTCCGGAACCAAGGACGCCAACGTGTACCTCGCGTCGCCGCAGGTCTGCGCCGTTTGCGCGTTGACCGGAACGATCACCGACCCGCGTGACTATGGCCCGGAACCAAAGATCACCCTGCCGGAAGAGATTCCGATTGACGACGCCTTGATCGTCAAACCGCCGGCCAACCGTGCCTCGGTGACCGTGCTGCGCGGGCCCAACATCAAGCCGCTCCCGATCCAGAAGCCGCTTCCCGATGTCATCGGCGGTCCGGTGCTCCTCAAAGTCGAGGACAACATCACGACCGACCACATCATGCCGGCGGGCGCCAAGGTCCTGCCGCTGCGGTCCAACATCCCCGCGATTTCCGAGTACGTGTTCGAGCGGATTGATCCCAGCTTCCCAAAGCGTGCGCGGGAAAAGGGCGGCGGTCTTGTTGTCGGCGGCGAGAATTACGGCCAGGGTTCCTCGCGCGAACATGCCGCCTTGGCGCCGATGTATCTGGGGTTGCGGGCGGTGATCGTCAAATCATTCGCGCGCATTCATCATGCCAACCTGGTGAACTTCGGGATTCCCCCGCTCACCTTCGCCGATCCCGCCGACTACGGTCGGATCGCCCAGGATGATGAAATCGAGATTCCCGACATTCGCAAACTGATCGCCGAGGGAAAGCCCGTGGTCGCCCGCAATAAAACCAAGGGAACGACATTTACGCTGAACTACGATCTCTCGCCGTTTGCGCGCAAGGTGCTGCTGGAGGGCGGATTGCTGAATTTCACCCGCAAGCAGGCGCTGGAAACGGCAAAGGCCTGAGATGACGGACACCACAACCCACACCACCGAGGCCAAACCAACGGCGTTGGCCTCACGGCACGAAGCGCTGGGCGCCCGCATGGTTCCCTTCGCCGGATTTCGGATGCCGATCCAGTATTCGAGCATCATCGCCGAGCACAAGGCCGTGCGCAACGCCGTCGGGATCTTCGACTTGTCGCACATGGGCGAGTTCGAAGTTTCCGGCCCCGGCATGCTGGAGTTTCTCGAGCGGGTCACGACCAACGATGTCGCCTCGCTGCAGTTGTTCCAGGCGCAGTACTCCCTCTTTCTGAATGAGCAGGGCGGCATCGTGGACGACCTGGTGCTCTATCATCTTCCCGGCCGTGCCATGCTGGTGGTGAACGCCGCCAATCTCGAAAAGGACTTCGAATGGCTGAAGGAGCACTGCCCGAAGGGAGTCAATCTCATCGACCGGTCGGATGAGTATTCCCTCATCGCGGTCCAGGGACCCAAGGCCGCCGCGGTGATGGCGAAGATCGTGGATTTCGATTTGGACACTGTTGCCTACTACCATGCCGCCGAGGGCACGGTCTCGGGATACCAGGTGGTCTTCTCGCGGACCGGTTACACGGGCGAGGACGGTTTCGAGATTTATCTCCCGAACGAACTCGCCGAGGATTGCTGGGATTCGGTCATGGAAGCGGGCCATGAGTTTGGAATTCAACCGATCGGACTGGGCGCCCGCGACACCTTGCGGCTGGAGATGAAGTTCGCCCTCTACGGCAACGATATTGATGAAACAACCAATCCCATCGAGGCAGGACTTGGATGGGTGGTCAAACCCGAAAAGCCGATCGACTTCATCGGCAAGAGTCCGGTACTCGCGATGAAGCAAGCGGGCCCGCCACGCAAGCTGGTCGGCTTTGCCATGCGGGAGAAGGCGATTCCCCGTCCCGGCTGCGACATTTCGGTGTCCGGGAGTGTGATTGGCAAAGTCACCTCCGGTACCCATGCGCCGTCGCTTGATCGCGGCATCGGGATGGGCTATGTCGCGACACCCCATGCCAAGGTCGGCACGGAAATCGGGCTCGTCATTCGCGGTCAGTCAGTTCCCGCCACGGTCGTGAAGACCCCCTTCGTGTCCAACACGAGCCACCGTTAGCATCGTGCAGCTCGCGGTCAACCTCGCACCCGTCACCATCCGCCACGAATGTGCGCGGTTTGGCGATGGGGCGTTTACCTATGTCATGATCGATGTCCTGCGGGCATCGACGGTCATCTGCACGGCGTTGTCCAACGGCGCCCGTGAAGTCGTGCCTTACTCGGAGATCGACGATGCGCGCGCCGCGCGAACACAGGCGGGGTACTCGGATGCCCTGCTCTGCGGCGAACGGCTGGGGAGGAAGATTGAAGGATTCGACCTCGGAAACTCGCCGACCGAGTATACCCGTGAGCGCATAGCGGACCGGCCGTTGATCTTCGCCTCGACAAACGGTTCGGTGGCCCTGACGGCGGCGCCGCCGCAGGCCACGGTTCTAGTCGGCGGGTTCTGCAATCTGACCGCGCTTTGTCGGCGAGTGATGGACCTTGATCAGCCGGTTCTAATCGCCTGTGCCGGGAAACTGGGCGCGTTCGCGCTGGAGGATGCCACCGCCGCCGGCGCGGTGATCGCCCGTCTCTGGGAGATTGATCCGGAACTTGAACTGATCAACGATGGCGCAATGGCGGCGCAGGCGTTGTGGGATCGCTACAAGACCGATCCGGCGATGGCGCTCTGGCAATCGCGTCACGGAATCTACTTAATCGAAATCGGCTTCGGCTCGGATCTCTCGCTTTGCGCGGCCGCCGACTCCGCAAACGTTGTTCCGGAAATGGAGAACGGCCGTCTCCTCTTGACATGAGACGGCCGTTCGATTCCCGCGTTTCGATTCTTACCGCTGACTGATGGAACTCGGGGTCTTGGCTCCGATCGTGAGCAGGTAGTCCCGCAAGGCCT
>JBFMFQ010000184.1:0-7175 GCA_040752075.1 Candidatus Zixiibacteriota bacterium
AATCCGCCGCCGACCGGTGTGGTGAGCGGGCCTTTCAGGGCGACGAAGTACTTCTTGATCGCCTTGATGGTGTCATCGGGGAGAATGGTGTCGTAGTGCCGGAGGGCATTCTCGCCGGCATAGACATCGAACCAGGCGATGCTGCGCTGGCCGCCGAAGGCCTTTTGCACCGCGGCATCGACCACGCGGCGGGTGGCCTTCATGATGTCGCGCCCGATGCCGTCACCTTCGATCACCGGGATGATCGGGCGTGACGGGACGACCAGTTCGCCGCCTTGCACCGTGATGGGCATGCCATCGGCGGGCAGGGTCAGTTTGAATGCCGGCTTGGCCGGTGTGGCCGGTTTGGCCGCGACTCTCTTTTTGGCGGCGGGTTTCTTCTTCGGGGCCGCCGCCTTTTTCCTGGCCGGCTTCTTCGCTGCCGGCTTCTTGGTTGCCATTGCGGATTTCCTCACTTCGGAAGACCGTCGATGATTTCCTTGTACACGCCCGCGGATTTCTTCAGGGCGTCGCTCTCCTCGGCGGACAGTTTCAGTTGGTGAATTTTCTCCACGCCGTTGGCGCCCAGGGTCACCGGGACGCCGATGAAGACGCCGTTCAAACCGAACTCGCCCTCGCAGAGCGCCGAGGCGGCGAGCACGGCCTTTCGGTCGTTGAGGACCGCGTCGGCCATCAGGACCGAGGCGGCGGCGGGAGCATAATAGGCGGAGCCGGTCTTGAGCAACTTCACGATTTCGGCGCCGCCATCGCGTGTGCGCTGGGCGATGGCGTCGATCCGGTCCTGGGGGATGAGCTCGGTGATTGGGACACCGCCGACGGTGGTGTAGCGCGGCAGGGGGACCATGGTGTCGCCATGGCCGCCGAGGACCATCGCCTGCGTGTCGGCCATCTTGCAGCCGAGTTCCATGGCGATGAAGGTGCGCATGCGGATCGAGTCCAGCACGCCCGCCTGGCCGAAGACCTTGTTTTTCGGCAGCCCGGATTTCTTCCAGGCACGGTAGGTCATGACATCGAGCGGGTTGGAGACCACGAGGATCATGGCCTTGGGGCAGTTGGCGGTGATGCCGGCCATAACCGAGTCCATGATCTGGATGTTGGTGTTAAGCAGGTCCTCGCGCGACATGCCGGGCTTGCGGGCGATGCCGGCGGTGATGATCACGAGGTCGGATCCGGCGGCGGCCTTGTAATCGTTGGAGCCCTCGATCTTGACGTCGTAGCCGCGCACCGGGCCGGCTTGCAAGAGATCAAGGGCCTTGCCCTGCGGCATGCCTTCAACGATGTCAACGAGCGCGATGTCGCAGAAATTCGCCTCGGCGAGGTATTGGGCGCACGCGGCGCCGACATTTCCCGCCCCCACCACTGTTACTTTCTTTCGCATTCGGAGTCTCCTTTCAAAATGCCATTCGGTCAATGCGGATTCAATTCGAGGGTGACCAGCGCGGCGTCTTCGACCACCAGCACACGGGGCCGTTCGCCCGCACGGGCGACCGCCTTGTGCAGGGCGGAATCGAGACTGTCGTGGGGCTCGTAGCCGTAGCGCGCGACTTCATCATGCGGGATTCCGGTGACGGCCATGAGGTGTAACCGGGCGCGGGCGCGGGCTTTGCGGACCAGTTTGTGCAGGCCCATGACGTAGGGCTGCCCCTCCAGGGACGGCCACCTGGCCGGGTCCGGGTTTTCGGCGACACGCTTGACATAGAACGATGATCCGATCTTCTCGCGGCATGGCGCGGTGAGGATCATGGAGCCGCCATCTCTCACGCCCGGCTGGGTCAGCTCCCACCCCTTGTGCGCCTGGTACAGACTCATGTCCAGGGGCGGATAGACCGCCGCGATGACGATATCATACCGGCGCTCAATCGCGATGACATACAGGTTTCGGGCGGCGACGCAGGCGGCATCGAATGTTTTGTCAATGTCGCCCGCGAAGGCGGCGGCAATTCGATTGTCACGATCCAGGACCGTTTGGATGCTGAAGACCCTGGCCGAGTCCAGAAATCGCGTGTTACGGTGGATGAACTCCCGAACCGGGTTGCCGGCAACGCGAAGCTGGGCCGCGGTGATCTCCATGGCGCCGGCGTGGGAGCGCTCCACCGTGGAAAGCCCGGACAAACCCGGTATGATCGATTTGCGCCCGCCGGTGTACCCGGCGAAGAAGTGGGGTTCGACGGAATTGACCGGAATCAGGCGGTCGGACTCGAAAATGGCCCGGTTGAGCTCGATGGGCCCATCCGGGCCCTCGATCACGCGGAATGACTCCGGATCATAACCGTTGTGAACGAGAATCCGGTGCCGGATCGAGTCGAGGCGCCGTCCGAAGATCGACCGGAGTTCGGCCTCGCTGGGGGCACGGTGCAAGCCGGTGGCGATGATGACCTTCCAACCGGGGGTCGCGGCCAAATCCGGCGCGATTTGATCCAGGACCTCCGCGGTCGGTGTCGAGCGGGTGCCGTCATTGACAATCAGGAGCGGTGACTTCGCGCCCTGTAGAAACTCAGAGAGGACCGGCATCCCGAGGGGCTCGGCGATGGCATTGTACAGGATATCCGGATCGACCGGCCCCTGCGACGGCGCGCGTCCCACGACCGTCAGTTCACAGTCGCTCGGAAGCCGCACCGGGATGAGGTCGTCGCCGTAGCGGATGCGGGTCTTCTCAGTCCAGTCGGAGGTCATAATGTTGATCCAATGGGGTGGAATATAGGGCACGCCGGAGGTTGGGAAAACGGCAGGGCCGGGGGAATTGACAGAGAATTGGGGGAGTGGCGAGGAGGTGACTAGCTTCCCGACGGGTAAGGCGCGGGAGGTATGTCGGGCTTGGAGGGCCGATCCGTGCTTGCCGCGCGGTTGGGAGCGGGATAACTTGGTTGGGTTTCGATCGAACACCTCCTGAAATAGGCACCGGACTTATACCCAACGACCGACTGCCGACGGCCATGTGATGCATGAGATGAGATCCTCCCCCCCCCCCGCGATCCCGGAAACTCGGAAGTGAGGCATCCCGGACACCGGGCAGTGTCACAATCAGTTATGTGCTGACGTTTGCATCGGGTGCTGCGGCCCTCGTCTATCAGGTCGCTTGGGTCAAGATGCTGTCGCTGACGTTCGGGAATACGAGTCTGGCGGCTGGTGCTGTCATTGCGTCGATCATGGCCGGCATGGGCATTGGCGCGGCGTTGTATCATCGCTTCGAGCGGTTGGCTAGTAGAGCGTTCGTCACATATGGGATGATCGAAATCGGAATCGCACTGTCTGCGGCGGGTGTTTCGTCGGTGCTGTACGGGCTGCCTTCGGTCTATGGCGCGGTGACCGAGGCGGTCGGAGCACCCTGGCAATTGACCTTCTTGCGATTTGCCTCTGTTTTCATTCTGCTGATCGTTCCCTCGGCGCTCATGGGGGCGACTTTCCCCGCGTTGTGCCGCGCCGTGATCCGTTCAAGGGCGGGTTTTGAGAAGTCGCTTGGATTTATCTACGGGCTGAACACGCTGGGAGCGGCTGCTGGTGCGCTGATTGTAGGGTTTGCCCTGATCGAGACGTTTGGAAATCTCCGCAGCATCTGGCTGGCTAACGGAATCAACGTGCTTGTCGGGGCGGCCGCGCTCTGGCTGTCACGTGGAGAGGACGCCTGGGAAACAACGGCTGCCACCGAATCGAACAAAGCCACAGCGGTGATCAGGCATTCACTCCCTCGATGGACAATCACTGCAATCCTGGCCGGCTCCGGGTTCGCAACCATGGCTTATGAGATATTTTGGATGAGGGCGGCGAAGTATTTGATCGGCAACGGCACATACGCGCTTTCGGCTGTACTGATGATATTTCTCCTTGGTTTGGGGCTCGGCGCGCTGTTGCTCCCCAAGGTCGCGCGGCGGAATCACCCGGATCGTGATCTTGCGTATTGCCAGTTGGGAATCGCTGTGCTGGCTTTGGTGGCGGTGGGGCTGGAATCACTCCTTCTGTCCGCCGATTGGTCGTGGGAGCGCTTGAGTGTTTTCGCCAGTGGGGCCGATGAGTCGTCATGGCTTGCCCTCCTCCTGAAGGGATCGCTTGTTTCATGCGCCATTTTTCTGCCCCCGACCATTCTGATGGGCTTGTCATTCCCTTTGGCCGGCGGGATGTTCACTGGATCGATTCGCCTGTTGGGGCGCGATTTGGGAGGAGCGTACCTCTTCGCTAACCTGGGGAGTATCGTCGGTGTCATTGCCGGGGCAACATGGCTCTTGCCGGAACTGGGAACGGTCGGAGGAACCAAACTTGTGGCCGCGCTGAATGTCGGGCTGGCTTTCGCCGTTCTCATTAGTCTGCGGGGCGCACGATCGGTGCGCCGTTGGGGGCCGATTGCGGCTTCGGCCGTCGTCCTTCTTCTGTCGCTGGCGCTGCCTTCCAGGATGGCGTTTCGAGGTGAGATTGAGCGAACCGGCGCGGCGACACTGCGATTCTGGGAGGAAGGCGACCTGGCGACCGTCAAGGTGCTCGAACACCCACAATGGAACATGCGCGCCATGACCATAGACGGGTATATCATCGGCGTCAATCCGCCCTATGGCCAGACTGTTGCGCAGAAGCAGCTTCTCCTCGCGCATCTGCCCATGGCACTTCGGCCGGACACAAGGGTGACCTTAAACCTCGGCCTTGGGTCCTCCACGACGTTGGCGATGCTCGGAAACTATCGCCAAGTCGATTCACTCCATTGCGTGGAGATTTCAGAAGCCGTGGTCGAAGGCGCCCGGCTGTTTTCGGAGTCGGCAGTGCTGGGTGATCCGCGCACGCGCATCATCGTCGATGATGCCGTTCACTTTCTGCAACGTCCCGGGGTTGCCTACGACCTCATTGTGTCTGACGCGAAGCAGAATCCCCGCTTCCCCGGCAACGCGGCCGTCCTGTCGGAGGAGTTCTTCCGGCTCTGCAGCGCCCGGTTGGCCGAGAACGGGATCATCGTTCAGTGGGTTCCGATGGCCCTCCATCCCGCGGCATTTCAATTGATCACCCGGACATTTGCGGCGGTTTTTCCCGATGTTTCGGTTTACTACTATCCGCCAAGCTGCGCCATCATGGTCGGAGGGAACAGCATCCTTGGTGAGCGCAGGGGGCAATTCCGGCCGGTGAACTTTCCTGGACTAGAAGGTTACGGCATTCACAACTCATTGCAAGTCCTGGCCGCCCAAATCTGCGACGACCGGGGGCTTCGCGCGGTGCTCCCCGAGGGTGACATCAACTCGTGGGATCATCCCGTGTTTGAGTTCCTGCCGTACAAGCTGTTTGAGCCGCACCTTACCGCAGACTATGTTGGGCGGAACCTCGAGTTCTTGCTCGGTGCCAGGGCCGCTTCGGTGCGCCGGGAATTCGGCGGCGAACCGATGGAACTGACCGCATCGAGGGCGGCTCAGGACCGCATAGCAGATGGGATGGCTATCACCATTCAGAGGAACGATCCCAGTCTGCTTGACAGCTACCTTGATGGAGCGTTAGCTGTTCATCCGAACGATTTACTTGCAACCGACTTGCGTCGGTTCATTGCGGCTCGGGGGTTTTGGGGATTTTTCGAATCCCCGGGCCGACCGGACTGACCTTTGAATGCACGCTGAGGCGGGAAAGTGAGGGACGGGCACTGAGGCGTGTCCCGGTCGCACGGCAAGCCGTGCGGCTACGCGGATTGTCAGTCCAGTTACCCGATGGGCTCGACGGGAGTCTCGCCATCCCGGGTTGCCGCCACCGGGTCGCCTGCCCTGACGCCCAGCAGGATCGTTCCGCCGAGGATGAAGAAGACGATGACTGAGAGGGCGGCGGTTCGCAGGTCGCCGCCGGTTTGCGAGGCGATGGCGCCGAAGACGAGCGGGCCGAGCACGGCGGAGCTTTTGCCGCAGAGGGAGTAGAAACCGAAGAACTCGCCTTCCCTGCCTTTGGGGATCATCGACGCCATAAAGGCGCGGCTGGCCGACTGGATTGCGCCCAGCCCAAGTCCCGCCAGCGCGGCGAGGATGAAAAACGTTGTCTGCGACTCAACGAATTGCATCAACCCCACAACAATCACCCACTGAGCGATCATAAGGAGCACCACACGTTTCGGACCCATCGAATCGGTCGGGCGCGACCAGAGAACGGCCCCCGCCAAGGCGGTGAGTTGCACGACGATGTAGACACCGATCAACTGGGTCATGGTGAAACCGAGGGTCTGGCTCGCGAAGATCGACGAAAAAAAGATGATCGTGTTCACGCCGTCTTCATAGAGCAGGTAGCCCAGGAGGAAACGTCGCAGGGGCGGGATGCGCAGGATGTCGCGCGCGGTGGCCACGGCGCCGGAGAACCCGAGACGCGCCGCGGTCGTGATGCTGTGAGTGGCGGGGCGGTCGGATGGGAGGAAAGTGAATGATGGGATGGAGAACGCAAGGAATAGAAACGCCACCAGCAGGAAGGCGGGGCCGTAATGGCCGGCCATGACCAAAGGGAGCGCAGCCAGAAGGCCGATGAAGGAGCCGGCATAGCCGACCGCGAAGCCCAACCCGGAGAGGCGTCCTTGACGGTCGGGCGGGGCAAGGTCGGGGAGATAGGCGTTGTAAAAGACCATCGCCCCTTCGAAGCCGATTCCCGCGATGATCGAGAGAACGAAGCCGTAGATGACCATCCCGGCGCCTACCGTGGGCAGTAGCGCGGTCGCGGCCACCGAAAGCAGGGTGTAGAGGACGAGGAGGCGTTTGCGCCAGCCGGCGAGATCGGCGATGGCGCCGGTCACAGGCGAGGTCAGCGCGACGAAGAGCATGGTGACCGAGACGGCGCGTCCCCACCACAGCGGGCCCTCTCCCCCGCCGCCGGCGATTACGCCGGAGTAGTACGCCGACCAGACGGTGGCGGGGATGACCGCGACATAGACCGAGTTCGCGAGGTCGTAGAAGCACCAGGAGGCGACGGCGCGTGGGTTGGGGTATTGGCGGAAGGGGTTCAGTTGCATATGGCGGCGGGTGGGTAGACGGCGAGTTCCCCCCTCACCCCAACCCTCTCCCCCCGCAAAAGACGCGGGGCGGGAGGGGGAGAAGCAACGTGTATTCCATGCCTGCCCGTCACGGGGTGCAAAAGCATATCCCTCGTCGCTTTGCTCCTCGGGGTGACACACGGGCTTCTGTGGAATGGCACAAGAGACCATTTCGACCAGATCACCACCCCATGTCACCCCGAACCCCGGC
>JBFMFQ010000185.1:0-7149 GCA_040752075.1 Candidatus Zixiibacteriota bacterium
GGATTGCTTCGCTTCGCTCGCAATGACTACCAACTCCAAGTCATTGCGAGGATCCCGCGCGGCGGAGCCGCAGCGGGAGACGAAGCAATCCCGTGCCGAGCCGTTTCGGTCACCCAAACGACGCAGGCTTTTCAACAGGCCCAGGATGTCTTGGTGGATCGAGAGTTTCATTCCGACTTCCGCCGAACTGACCGCGCCGGACGCAGTGCGGCAGAAGGATCAGTACAAGAAAGGTGCCGTTCGCGCAGGCTCGTTGAGGGAATCGTAACTCGCTTGGCAGGATAGGCTTAAACGCAGCAACGCCTGCCGGGGGAAAGCCTCCGCCGGCAGGCGCCGAAGATAATGCCGTATGAATCAGGAACGAATTTCCACCCGCGAGTCCCGCTCCGGCAAATCTAATCGCTCAATCCGAGCCGCCGGTACTTCTCCCGATACTTCATCCATAGCAATTTCTGCTTGTCCGAAAGATCAACCTGCCGTCCCTGGATAAACGCCATCTCCACCTGTGTCGGGATTTCCAGGATGTCGCCGTTTGTCACGATGAGCGTCGCATCCTTGCCGCTTTCGATCGATCCGACCCGGTCGGCGACGCCGAGTATCTGCGCCGGGTAGAGAGTGATCGACTTCAAGGCCTCATCGTGTGGGAGTCCATAGGCGGCCGCGGTCGCGGCGAAGTACGGCAGATTGCGCGCGTTGGAGGCGCCGCCACCGCCGGTGATGCAAAACTGGATGCCGGCTTTCCGCAAACGGTCCGCCAGGGTAAATGGATCGTCATACGCTTCCCAGCGACGGCTCGGTGTGCTGTGTGTTTCCTGCGTCATGACCGGAATGCCCCGCCGCGTGAGCAGGTCCGCGCAGTAGGGGGCGTCGTACCCGCCGTAAATAATGATCCGCACATTCTCGCGTTCCGCAAACGCCACCGCCGCTTGGATCTGCTGCACTTCATTCGCGGAGACGATGATCGGCAGTTTGCCCTCGAGCACCGGAATCATGGCCTCCCACCGCGAATCGGGTTGATGGTCGCTGGGCGCGGCGCGCATCGCGGTCAGGTAACGGCGGGCTTCGGCGAAGGCGTCGCTAATTTCCTTGAGATTGTCATCGCGCCGCTTGATCTGCTCCTCTTCCGTCTGACGCTGCCACCAGGCGGTCACCGTGGTCATGCGCGGCCACTCCAGGTGCATCGCGACCGGCGCCTTGAGGGTCATGTCCTCCCAAGTCCAGCCGTCCAGCACGAGCAAAGCGGACATGCCCGACAACACGCTCCCGCCGGGAGCGGCCAATGCCATGAGCACGCCATTGGAACGCGTGACCGGGATCACCTCGCTTTCCGGGTTCACGGCGACTTCGGCGCGGACATTCGGATTGATCTCCCCGGTTTCAGAATAGTCCCGGGTGGCGCGAATGCTGCCGATCTCGGTCAGCCCGATACGGCTGTAGGCGTCGATCAGGCCGGGGTAGATGTGCTTGCCGCCGGCATCGATGCGCTCGGCCTCCTGCGGGATGTCGACATTGGCCCCGATGGCGATGATCTTCCCCTCGGCAAAGACCACCGTGCCATTCGGGATGTCGGGACCGCTGACCGGGTGTATGGTGGCCCCGGTCAACGCCACCGGGCGCGTTTGAGGCGCGGCGGGAATCTGTGTCGACGCCGAGGTCGAATTGGCGGCCATGACCACGACGGCCAGCGCCAGGATGAAGGGACGCTTGAATGTGATCACTGATACTCCTCCTCCATGTGGTCATGGTGCGGGCAGAAGATGTCGTGACGCGGCCAGCGGGGGCCTTTCCGTCCCGGCGGCCCATCCGAGGTTTCCCCCGTATCCAGCGCCTTCTGGATGAGAGCCGCGCGCATGCGCTCGTTTTCCGCACGCCGAAGCAAATCCTCCGCACGGTCGAAATACTTGCGGCCATCCACCCACGTCTGCTCGCAGATGGAGAGTGTCGACAAGGGCGGTCCGCTCCACAAAACCAGGTCCGCGTCCTTTCCAACCTCAATCGACCCGACACGGTCCTGCACGTGGAGTTGAGTCGCGGGATTTATCGTGACAAACTTGAGCGCCTCTTCCTCAGGAACACCGCCGTACTTCACCGCCTTGGCCGCTTCCCAGTTCAAACGACGCGCCAATTCGGCATCGTCGGAGTTGAAGGAGACCACCACTCCGGCGTTGTGCATGAGCGCGCCATTATACGGGATCGCATCCCACACCTCGAACTTGTAGGCCCACCAGTCGGAGAACGATGACCCCCCGACGCCATGCGCCGTCATCGCCTCGGCAACCTTGTAGCCCTCGAGGATGTGCTGGAATGAGGCAATCTTCACTCCGAAGTCCTCGCATGTTCTCATGAGCGCGAGAATCTCATCTTGCCGGTACGAATGGCAATGGATCAGCCGCTCGCCATTGAGAATCTCCACGATCGCGTCCAGTTCGAGATCGCGCCTCGGCGGAATCCCCTTCTTGGATTTCTTCCAGGCATCCCAGCGCGCCTTGTAATCGAGGGCGGCTTTGAACTCATCGCGCACGAGTTGCTCCACCCCCATCCGGCTTTGCGGGTAGCGGGTGGTGAACTGGTCGCCCCAGTTGCTTTGCTTCACATTCTCGCCGAGCGCAAACTTGATACCCGGCGGCGCCCCTGCAAACTTGAGTTCCTCCGGCGATGCGCCCCACCGGAGTTTGATGACCTGGTTTTGCCCGCCGATGGTGTTCGCCGATCCATGCAGGATGTTCGAAGCGGTGAGGCCGCCCGCCAGTTGGCGGTAAATCGAGATGTCATCGGGATTGATGAAATCGGAGATGCGGACTTCCGCCGAAATCGTCTGGCCCGACTCGTTGATGCCGCCATCGGTGGCGATGTGCGAATGGCAGTCGATCAAGCCCGGGGTGATGTGTTTACCTGTTCCATCGATGACAGTCGCATTGGCCGGAGCGCTCACAGTTCCCACAGCGGTGATCTTGCCGTTCTCGATCAATACAGACGCGTTCTCGATTTTGCCCTGCGGGCCGCATGTCCAGACCGTGGCATTCTGGATCACCACCGCCGCCGGCGCGGCCGGGATGCTCGGCACCCCGTAGGCGCCCAACGGGTAATTCGCCGCAAACAGCGCCGTGTCCGGCTTGTCCTGTTTCTTCGCCGTGTCCGGCTCCGGCGCAAATGGCGCGGTGCGCGCCGCCCGCCAGGTGAAAGTCTCCTCATTCGACCAGACCCCGCCGCCGATCAGCGAATCCGCAAACGCCGTCGCGCTCATGCGAACCACCCCGGGCCAGCCGAGCGAATCGCCCTTGAAGCTGAACCCGAGCAGCAACTGGCTGAGCGCGACCTCCGACAGTTTGGCTTCCTTGCTGTTTCGGCTCAGGGCGCCGGACAGCTTCGATGCCTCTCCTTTGAGGCGGAGTGTCACCGTGTCGCCGGCGGTCATTCCCTCCGACAAATTGAGGCGCCAGGCGCCGCGCAGATCGGCCAACGGAGCCGATTCGATCTCGATCCGGTTCCCATCGATCCAAGTCTCAAGAACCTTGGTTTCACCATCGAAGAGATCGCCATCAGTGACAATGAACTGCGCCAGCTTGCCCGCCTCCAGGCTGCCGAGGGAAGACGACACGCCAAACAACTCGGCGGGTGTTGTGGTCAGCGCGCGCAACGCGGCATCGCGCGACAAGCCGCGCTTGACCGCGCGCCGCACCGATGCGAGAAATTCTCCCTTATCCTTCAGCCCGTCGGAGCTCAGAGCATTCTTCACGCCCGCCTGATCAAGCAGCTTTGGGTTGTCCGGGGCGATGTCCCAGTGCAGCAGTTCCTCGAGGCTCACCGACATGGCGGCCTCGGGAGTCTTCACGTTCGGCGCCTTGGGGAAATTGACGGGCACGATCACCGGACGGCCGTTGGCGGCAATCTCCTTCAGACGCCGATACTCATTGCCCGATCCGTGGATGATGACATTGAGTCCGAATTCGCGCGCCACCTGATCGGCGCGCAACGCATAAAGCTCGTCCGAAGCATCGATCACAACCGGCATGCCCGACTTGCGATACGCCGACAGCGCGGCCAGAGCGTCGTTGTTTTCCGGACGCGCCAGCGCGGGGTTCTTGCGGTATGCCTCCCAGGCCGTGGTGTACCACTCGGCGTCATACATCGCCTGCCGGAACAGCGACATGGCCCCCATGGGCGAGTTCGGATAGTCCTCGGAGTCGAAACTTCCGCGGGTGGTCAGCTTGGCGTGAAGCGCCGCCTGATCCTTCAGGGTACTGCGGGTTCCACCCTCATCGCCCGTGCTCACCAGGACACTGGTGCCCTTGACAATCCCCGGTCCCGGCGCCAACAGCCGCGCCGTGATGCCCTGTCCGCGAAGCGTCTTGTTGAGATCCGCATCCGGGGAGTATTCACGGTCCATTCGGGTCTGGGGCACGATTTCCGGATTCCAATAGTTGGCCCCGCCACGCACCGACGGGGTCCCGGGTCCGCTTTCACGGCCAAGCCCTCCCGCACCGCCGCCGCGCCCTTCCCGTGGCGTCTCCTTCTCGGAATAGGAGTCGATCAGGCCGGGATAAATCGTCTTGCCCCGCAGGTCGATCACGGTTGCATCGGCCGGAATCGCGATCCCGGCGCCGGCCGCCTCGATGATTCCATCCCGGAGAACCAACGTGCCATTCTCGATGGTCTTGCCGGGAGCAGTCACCAGCCGCGCGCCGGTCAGCGCATAGACCGCGGGCGTGTGTTCGCGAATCCCCGGCGGTGGAACAGTGGACTCGCGCGAGGCCGACACCGAAGCCAGCATGAACACCAGCGTGCCGGCGGCAAGCATTCTGACGAAACGATCACCTCTCTGGATCATGTGAATCCCTTTCATTCAATCCCAGTCGGGAGGTAAATGGCAGAGGCGTCACGGACCATCGGAAACACAATCGCGTTGTCAATCCAGTCAACCGGAAACTCGGCAAACCGGGCAGGCGAAACGTCCGGAGTATAATTCCGGCTCCGGCCAATCTCCCAGCATTTTGCTCGGCGCGGCCAAAAAAGCAGATCCGCGGCCCGCGCTCCCGGCCAGGGACCGGGACGAAACCTTCAGGGTACCGGCCCGTATAGTAGAGAGCCACGGGCCGGGTCATGGGCCTGGGCGACCGTCTCGTTCCTGTCATCGCCATGCGCTTAATGGAGAATCCCTCATGATGAAGAAAGCCATCCTTGGCTTGACCTTCCTCGCCGTCGTCGCCGCCCTGGTCTTCATGGTCTTCAAGCGTTCCGGTCGCTCCGACAACACATTTACTCTGGTGAATGTGGAACGCGGAACCATTGTGGACAAGGCGCTCGCCATCGGGAGGATTGAGCCGGACAATGAGATCGCCATCAAGTCGAAGATTTCCGGATTGGTCGACAAGATCTTCGTCGAAATCGGGGACTCAATTCGACGCGATGCCCCGCTGATTGAAATCCGCCCCGACCCGACCCCTCTCGAGTATGCCGAAGCCAAGCGCAACGTCGAGTTGGCCGCCGTGGCCTTCGATCACGCCAAACTGGACTTCGACCGTTCGAAGGACCTGTTCGACAAAAAGCACATCTCCGATCAAGAGTTCGAGAAGTCGCGCCAGACCATGGAGGAGACCCAACTCCGCCTGCGCTTGGCGGAAGAGCGCCTGTCGCTGATCGAAAGCGGCAAAACCAACATCGCGGACCGGTCGGTCGAGTCGATCCTCCGCAGCCCCATCACCGGGACCGTTCTGGCCCGTCATGTCAATGTCGGCGACCCGGTCGTCCCGCTGACCTCGTTTCAGGAAGGGACCGAACTGCTCACCCTCGCCTCCATGGACCGCCTCATCTTCAAGGGCACGGTCGATGAGATCGATGTCGGCAAGCTCAGCGAAGGGATGCCCGTCGAAATCAAGATCGGCGCCCTCCCGAACGCCCTGGTGAAGGGCCGGTTGTACAAGATATCCCCGAAGGCCCGCAAGGAAGACAACACGGTCCTCTTCGATGTCGAGATCGAACTGACCGAAATTCAGGAAGGCTCTGCTCTCCGGGCCGGTTACTCGGCCAATGCCGAGATCGTGATCAACCGCAAGGACAGCGTGCTGGTCATACCGGAACGTCTGGTGGAATTCCGCGGCGATTCCGCCTTTGTGGACATTCCCAACGATGCGGGCGAGCCCAAGGAGACGGCCGTTGAGACAGGACTGTCGGATGGGCTGAAAGTCGAGATTCTGGCCGGGCTCGAGGAAGGCGCCAAAGTCATCGAGCATCCGCCCAAGGAGATCAAGTAGCGGTTCGCTGCCGCCGCGAGCGGGCGACGGCGCCGGGAACGGACGGCCGCGACCCGCCAGTCTGGGATCACCATGGCCATCGGAGTCTTTCTCACTTCCATGTTCCGCGACATGAAGTCGCAGAAGATGCGCACGTTCCTCACCGTGTTCGGCATCCTCTGGGGCACCGCCTCGGTCATTCTCCTGCTCGCATTCGGGCAGGGCATTCATGTCCGCCAGCAGGCGGCCATGAAGGGCCTCGGCGATGCCATCGTGATCATGTGGCCCGGACGAACCGCCAAGGTGTTTCAAGGGCTTCCCAAGAACCGGCAGATCCGCTTTCGCGAAGACGATGCCGTCCTTCTCAAGCAGCAGGTCGTGCACCTGGGACGGCTCTCCCCGGAGTACACGCTCTGGGATGCGAAGGCGCGTGTCGGAAAGACCGAAAAGCTCGTTCGTGTGACCGGTTGCTGGCCCGAATTCGGCGAAGCGCGAAACATCGTCCCGCAGACCGGCTCCCGGTTCATTAACCAGGAAGACATGGACCTCAAACGCCGCGTCATTTTCATCGGCGATGAACTGAAGGACCAGTTGTTCGGCGAGCAGGACGCGATCGGACGCATGGTCCTCATCAACGGCGTTCCCTTCACCGTCGTCGGCGTCATGCGCAAGAAGGAGCAGGACTCCTCCTATAATGGAAGGGACACGCAGAAAGCATTCATCCCCTCGGCGACGTTTCGCGCCATGTACGGCAGCGAGTATGTCAACAACATCATCTTCCAGGCGGACAAACCGGAGAACACACCCACGGCCAAGCGAAGCGTCTACGAGGTATTGGGGGCCCGCTACAAGTTCGATCCCGACGATGAAGAGGCGCTCTCCATGTGGGACACCACCGAGGGTGAGCAGTTCTTCAGCG
>JBFMFQ010000186.1:0-7064 GCA_040752075.1 Candidatus Zixiibacteriota bacterium
AGCCGCTCGAGAATGTGCTCCAGCCAGGCGGTTCCCTCGCGGCAGGGGGTGCACTGCCCGCAGGACTCGTGCGCGTAAAACCGCATCAGTTTCAGAAGTGTCTCCACGACCGATACAGTCTCATCAAGTACGATGACGCCCGCCGACCCGAGCATCGAGCCGATCTTGGCGAGTGAATCGAAATCCATCGGCACATCGATTTCATCGGGCGTGAGAATCGGTGTGGATGATCCGCCCGGAATCACCGCCTTGAGCTTGCGTCCGCCGGCGATTCCACCGGCATGTTCATAGATGATCTGACGCAAAGGCGTGCCCATCGGCAGCTCGAAGATGCCCGGGTTATTGACCCGCCCGGAAACCGAGAAGATCCGCATGCCGCCGTTGCGCTCGCATCCGAGCGCGGCGAATTCGGCGCCGCCGAGCTCAAAGACAAACGGGACATACGAGAGTGTCTCGACATTGTTCACCACGGTCGGGCAGCGCATGTACCCCTCGACCGCGGGGAACGGGGGCTTCAAACGCGGCCAGCCTTTCTTCCCCTCCAGCGATTCCAGAAGCGCGGTTTCCTCGCCGCAGATGTAGGCCCCGGCGCCGCGGTGCACCACGATGTCCAGCGCCCAATCATGGTCGAGCGTTTTCTCCCCGATGATGCCGGCGGCTTTCGCTTCGGCAACCGCGCGTTCGACGCGTTCGATGGCGAGGTCATACTCGCCGCGAATGTAGACAAACGCCTTGTGCGCCCCGATGGCATAACTCGCGATGATGATCCCCTCGATCATGAGATGCGGATCATGGATCATCAGGTACTTGTCCTTGCAGGTGCCCGGTTCGCCCTCGTCGCCGTTGACCACGAGATAGACCGGTTTTCCAGTGTTGCGCGGAACGAAGCTCCACTTGCGGCCCGCCGGAAACCCCGCGCCACCCAGTCCGCGCAGGTTGGCCTTGATGGTCTCCTGCATGATCGCCTCCGGCGTCAAGTCGAGCGTCTTGCGGGCGCGGCTGTACACCCCGCCCTCCAGCGCCACCTTCAGCGTGTGCGAATCCGGTTTGTCGATGTTGCGGGTGACGAGTTTCATGGTCAGGAGGCGTCCGCGAGAATGCGGTCAATCTTCTCTTTTGTGAGTTGATCCTCAATCCGGTTGTCAAACCGCATCGCCGGGGCGCGTTCGCAGAAACAGAGGCATTCCACTTCGGTCAGGGTGAATTTGCCGTCTTGGGTCGTTTCGCCCAGGCCGACGCCGAGCTTTTGCATCAGGTAATCGCGCAATTGGTCGCCGCCGGCCAGCCAGCAGGACACGTTGCGGCAGATCTGAATCTCATGCCGGCCCAGCGGGCCGCGCGGGTACATGGTGTAAAACGTCACCACTTCGTGGATGTGATTGACCGGCTCGCCGACCGCCGCGGCCACGATCTCCTCAACCTGCGGCGAGATCCAGCCGAACTCGCGCACGGCCAGCCACAAAATCGGCAGGGTCGCCGAGCGTTTGTTGGGGTACTTGGCAAGGATGGCATCGACTTCGCGACGCGCCTCCTCGGACCATGCCACCGGCTGCGGGTGATCGACGATATCGTAATGTGGCCGGCGCGGTGCGTTCATCTCAACGGTCCAATTCCCCGGCGATCATGTTGATCATTCCAAACGTCGGCACGATGTCGGCGACCATCCCGCCGACGATCATCCGGTTCATCCCCTGCATCAGGTAGTAGCACGGGGGACGGCAATGCACACGGTACGCGCGGCCGGTGCCGTCGGAGACCATGTAAAAGCCCAGCTCGCCGTTGGGCGCCTCATTGGCGATGTAGATCTCGCCCGGCGGCGGCTTGATTCCCTCGCCTTCCATGATGAGCATGAAATGGTTCATCAGGCCTTCGATGTTGCCGTAGGTGTCCTCTTTCGGCGGCAACACCGCACGCCTGTCAGGGGCGTTGAGGTTTCGGATGGCCGCTTTGTCGGCGCCTTCGAGCGTCGGATCGGGACGCACCTGGCGAAGCAAGAGATCGGCGGTCATGCCCATCTTGGCGACATCGACCATCTCGGCGCCGGTCAGTGGACGTCCGGTCAGATCGACCTGAACCGGGCCGCCCGGGATTCGCGCCATGGCCTGATCGAGAATGCGCACCGACTGGCGCATCTCTTCAACACGCACGAGGTACCGGTCGTAATTGTCGCCCACACTGCCGACCGGCACATCGAAATCGAACTGATCGTAGACCAGGTACGGCTCATCCTTGCGCAGATCGCGCGCCATTCCGGTTGAGCGCAAAACCGGGCCGGTGAATCCCAAAGACCAGGCATCTTCGGCGGAGATGACGCCGACATCCTTCATGCGGTCGAAGAAGATCCGGTTGCGCGTGAGGAGTTTGTCGACTTCATCGACACAGTCCATCACCTTCGGCAGCGCTTCCTTGAGCCGCTCGAGCCAGCCCTCCGGCAGGTCCGATTTGACCCCGCCGACCCGCAGGTAGGAGACCGTGAGCCGCGCCCCGGTCACTTCCTCGACCAGACCATAGAGGTATTCGCGCGCCTTCATCAGATAGATGAACGCGGTCATCGCCCCCAGTTCCATGGCCCCGGCCGCGACACAGGTTAGATGGTCGGTGATGCGCGAGACCTCGGACATGATCACTCGGATGTAGTCGCAGCGCTCGGTCGGGTGGATGTCGAGCAGTTTTTCGACACCCATCGCGAAGCAAACGTTGTTGATCAGCGGTGAGACATAATTCAGGCGGTCGGTGTACGGGAACGCCTGACCCCAGCCGACGACCTCGCAATCCTTCTCGAATCCACGGTGCAGGTAGCCGATCTCGATTTCGGCCTTAAGCACGTTTTCGCCATCCAGCTCCGTGATGATCCGGATGACCCCGTGCATGGCCGGGTGCGACGGCCCGATGTTCAGCAGCATGGAGTGCTGACGGCTGCCCGGCTCGGAGGTCGTCTCGAGAGTCCAGGGCGGCGGAGCCGTGTTGAGGGTGGTATCGGCCACTGGGAAGATCCTGGGTGAATCAAACAAACATCATGCCGGGACGGTCATCGGGAATGTCCCGCATCGGGATGCGCGGCTGGCGCTTGTTGACCGGGTAGTCTTTGCGCAACGGGTGCCCGACAAATTCCTCGTACATCAGAATGCGCCGCAAGTCCGGGTGTCCGTTAAACCGAATCCCAAACATGTCGTAGGCTTCCCGCTCCGGCCAGTTGGCGCCGGGGTAAATGTCCACGATCGAATCGACTCGCGGATCGGTGTCCGACAACGGACGTGTCTTGACACGGATGCGCGCGTTGTGACGACTGGAATACAGGTGGACGACCACTTCAAAGCGCGGCTGGAGTTTGAGCTTCAAACGGTCCACGCACGTGATATCCGTCATGAAATCATAATCCGATTCCGGGTCATCGTGCAGAAGACGCATCGCCTCATGGTACCGATCTGGGTGAACCACCACCGTGACATCCCCGCGATGCGCGTGTGTTTCCACAACCGCCTCGCCAAGTTGCGCGCGCAGACGGTTCAACACGGGATTTTCCGGCATGGGATTGCCCATCATGTGGCCTCGCCCGGCGGCGGAATCGGCAGCCCGACCATCCCGCGCAGGCCGTGGTGTTCCTTTTGGATGCGCGCCTGAAGTTTCATCAGCGCATCGAGCACTGTCTCCGGACGCGGCGGGCAGCCGGGAATGTAGCAGTGCACCGGAATGACCCGGTCGATGCCCTGGACCGTGGCGTAGTTGTCATAGAACCCGCCGGTGCAGGTGCAGACGCCGAAGGCAACGACCCACTTCGGTTCGCACATCTGATCGTACACCCGGCGCAGGATCGGCGCCATCTTCTGAGAAATGGTCCCCACGACCAGGAGCATGTCCGCCTGACGGGGCGAGAAACGCGGCCAGGCGGCGCCGAAACGGTCGAGATCGTAGTGCGCCGACGCCACCGACATGTACTCCATGCCGCAGCAGGCGGTCACAAAAGGGTACGGAAAAAGCGACCACTTCCGTGCCCACGCGATGCCGTCAGACAAACGGGAGGTGAAAAACCCCGGACCGTCGTTGGTCATTCCCACCGGAACGCTCCCTTCTTCCATACATACCAGAGAGCGACCGAGAGGATCCCGATGAACAGCACCATTGAATAGAGCGCAACGGCGCCGACATCGCGGAAGACCGCCGCCCAGGGAAACAGGAACGCCAGATCGATGTCGAAGATGACAAACAGGATGGCAATGAGGTAGAATTTCACCCCAAACCGGTCACCCGGAGTCTGAAATGGCACCACCCCGCATTCAAAGGGATCCTGTTTGACCGGGGTGCGGTTTTTGGGGCCGAGCCAGGCGCCCAAAAACCACATCACGCCGACAATCAAGGCGATGAAGGCGGTAATGACGAGCAATGGCCAATAGTGATAAATTTCTCAAACCTTTCCAAAAAACAAGAACGACCGAGGTCGTTCTTGGGGGTTGCGAAACCGGCCGCGTCTCCCCTACTGCTGGAAGTACTCGGCGTTTTTGGCGGTGAACTCCGTCCACTTTTCAGGAACTTCGCTCTCCTCGAAAATGGCTTCGACGGGGCAGGCCGGGACACAGGCGCCACAGTCAATGCACTCGGCCGGATCGATATAGAGCATCTCGGCCGTCTCGAACTCCGCCTCGTCCTTCGTCGGGTGAATGCAGTCCACCGGGCACGCATCGACGCAGGCTGTGTCCTTGGTGCCGATGCAGGGTTCGCAGATTACATAAGTCATGGATGTTTCTCCTTTTGTGTCTACCCTCGCTAAGATGCCGATTCATCCACCCTGGCGGTTGCTCCACCCCCGAAGTATTGGTGAACGGGCAACTGTCCCTTTCACAGTCTGTCCAAACCGGGCCCTTAAAGCGCCCGGGATGTTACCGAATCTCTGACGACAACGCGGTCGTCCTGTTGGCGACAAAATCGCGGATCGTCACCTTCGCCAACAAATCCCACATCTGGCCGCCGACCGTCTCCATGGTGTCGCGAATCCCGCAGGTGTCCCGTTGTGGACAGGGGCTCCCGTCACCTTCCACACAAGTCACGATCCCCCGGGTCTCACCAAAAAGAGCCATGACCTTGGCCATGCTGAGATCGTCCGGGGAAATCAAAAGCGAGTACCCCCCGTGCTTTCCCTGGTAGGACCGGACAATCCCGCCCCGTTTGAGATTGTGGAACACCTTGGCCAACAGCTTGGAGGGGATGTTGTAGGTGTCCGCGACATCCTTGACGGTTACCACCGCATCATGGGACCCATTCGCCATGTGCGACAGGGCCATGAGGGCATATTCGACCTTTTTCGTTACTTGGAACATCGGCGTAAGTCCTTTGGCACCAGCGGATAACCGTATCAGGGCCGGTGGCCGTGGTTCCATAACGGGCTACGCGAAGCAAGTCAAGCAAATTTGAGGGCCAGAAGAGATTAGTGACGGTTCGGGGGCCAAAACCGTCACTGTTCCGAGGCCCGATGTATTGACAGATTCGTGAGACCTATTACCTTGATGGTCAAGGGGATCAAGCTCTGAACCGCGATCCCCGGTATTGAATCGAGGCCCACGTCAAAGTTGTGACACCTGCCCGGCTCTGAGTGCAGAGCCTTACTGACAACCCGAGTTTCGAAGTATGAGCCCGCAGCCTTACGGGGGACCTGACATGCCTGATAATTTCGCACCACACCGCCTCAGTCTGGCGGCCCGGTCCGGCAGTTCCCGCCGATTCAGAATTTCGGCGCCCACTCTCCTTTTCACGGCCTCAATACTCCTGGGGCTTTCACATCCCGGTCTTGCCGGCCCGATCACGGTTTCGCCGCAGGGCGCCTCCGGGTACCCGAGCCAGCAGATTCTCATCCCGGTGGAAGTCAGCATCGAATCCGACACGGTGGCCGGTTACATGCTGGAGTATTCCATGGACCGCCCCGGGGTCGTGGAGTTTCTCCAGGAGACCATCGTCGAGACATTGATCGTCTGCAACGATCCTCCCCTGTGTACGGTCGCGGACACGACGATTGACACCGTGAGCCGGGTGCCCGCCGAGGCGGCCGGCACACTTAGCGGCGGCTGGGAGTTCATCGCCGCGGTGAACCTCGGCTCCCCGACTTTCCTCCGGCTGACAGCGGTGGCGGATCTGAATGGCGGTGCGACGACACCTCCCCTTTCCCCTCCCCAGTCCGGCGAGTTGCTGATCTATCTCGTGGGTGAAATTCCCTGCCACGTCGATCCGTTCTCCGGGCAGACCGCCAATCTGATCCCGATCAAGGCAGACTTCTCCGACAACCACGGGCAACTGCTTGCGCCGGTCACTTCAAACGGCGCCACGCTGATCGTGTTGGATCCGGTTCCCGGTGATTTCAACCTGAGCGGAATGGTGGACGCGGTCGATCTCGCCGGCTTCATCGACTGCATCTACTTCGGCGGCTGCCCCGACTGCGACGCGATCCCAACGGACTTCGACTGCGACGGTTTCGCCACGGCGGTGGATCTCGCCAGGCTCATCGACCACGTCTTCTTCGGAGCGGCCGCGCCGGCGGCCTGCGGGCCGTGAGTCCGCCGAAAACCGGATTCTCACATTGCAAATAGTCCTTGCCCGCTCCGTTGTCCCAAACCGGACAACGGAGCGGTTTGGTTTGGATCCCACCGGATCAGGTTTCGGGCACTTTGACATCCTGGTAATTGTGTCAGTAAATTGCCGCGTTGAAGTCTGTACCGACGCATTCGGACGGTCAATCTCCAACGGAGACGCCATGCTACCGGGCCGACAGAGTCGCGAGCACCATTGATGGGCAAACCGGACAAGAAAGCCTGGGGAAACTTCCTCTTTGGGGCAATCAGGGTGATCGCTCCGATGGCCGTCGGGGCCCAGATCGTCTGCTCGTGGGCTTTCGCCGGGGCAACTAGTGGGGACGGGCATCTCCTGCAACGAGTGGAAGAGCCCGCCGAACTGAAGTACCGGTTCGGAGAGGTCTGGTCCTGGCACGGTCAGACCTCAACCCAGTTGCACCCGGTCGACTTTGACGGTGATGGGACCTTTGAATCCTATCACCTGCAATCGGGGAGGTCGGGCAGGCAGTC
>JBFMFQ010000187.1:0-6888 GCA_040752075.1 Candidatus Zixiibacteriota bacterium
CGACTCGGCACCTACGAGAACTGCCCGCGCAAGTTCGCGTTCCAGTATGTCGAGAAGCCCGATGTCCCCCGCCAGCAATCCATCGAGGCCTTCATGGGGACCGCCGTCCACGAGACCCTCGAATCCCTCTACAAAGTCGTGATGATGGAACGCACCCCGAAGTGGGAGGAGGTGCGCGATTTCTACGAGGACTTCTGGACGAAGAACATCGCTCCCGATGTGCTGATTGTGCGCAAGGAATTCACCGCCGAGGACTACCGCAATGTCGGCCGCCGCTGCCTGCAGGAATACTTCGTGAAGAACTTCCCCTTCCGCCAGTCACGCACCCTGGCCCTGGAGGAGTACATCACCGTCGATCTCGATGGCAGCGGTGCCTACAAACTGCAGGGATACATCGACCGTCTCGCCCAGGACGACAAGGGCACAGTCGAAATCCACGATTACAAAACCTCGCGCCGCCTGCCTTCGCAGGAGCAGATCGACAACGAGCGCCAACTCGCGCTCTACCAGATCGGCATCGAAGCCCGCTGGCCGGATACAAAGGATGTCACCTTGATGTGGCATTACCTGCAATCCGGACGTGTCCTGACCTCCAAGCGCTCCCGCGAGTCGCTCGAGGATCTCAAGACCGAGACCATCCATCTCATCGACACGATCAACAACGCCATCGAACGCGAAGTTTTTCCGCCGCATGAGTCCATGCTCTGCGACTGGTGCGAGTACTACGATCTTTGCCCGGCCAAGCGCCACTTGGTCGCGACCGCCGCCATGACCCCGGAGCAATTCAATGCCGATGATGGCGTCCGGCTGGCCGATGAATTCGTCGAAGCCAAAAAGCGGCTCGCCGAAGCGCAGGAAGCGGCCGACCAGGCGCGCGACCGGGTGATCGAGTTTTCCTCACAGCAAAACCTCACCCGTCTCCAGGGCCATGGCTTCGAAGTCGGCGTCACCCGCCGCAAGGAACTCGCGGTCCCAAATCAATCCGACCCCAACCGCGCCATGCTCGAATCCATCATCAAGTCGAGCGGCAAATGGGCCGAAGTCTCCGACCTCTCCCGTTTCAAGCTCCCCAAAGCCCTCCAAACCGACCTCTTCGATGCCTACTCCCGCGCCCGCATCGCCGAGCTCCTGATCCCCCGCGAACAAGTCACCGTCACCGCACGCAAAGCCGCCAAAGACACCCACGACGACGGCCCCGACCTGCCCTGACGATCCCGCGTCGGCGCACCCCGCAGAGCGGGGCCGTGCGCAACAGTTGAAGACAGGTCCCAGACGAGTCACTTCCGCCCGCCGCTCGTGTTCGGTTTTTCAGTCAATTCTTCAAATCGGAGCAAATAAGTCTTGCTTCATTCGCCGGCGCTTGCTATCGACACTCGGCGCTTTAGTCGCCGGCCGAAAGGAAGCGCATGCGCAGTTGCCGGATTCTTCTGGTCATCGTTGCCTCCCTTCTGCTGCTCTCTGTCCGCGCCTGGGCGGAAGCCCCGCGTCCCATCATCAGCATCGGCATAGTCACCGACGGCCCCTGGGAACGGCGCGACGAGATCCGCACGCGCTTCGAGACCGAACTCCGCGACCTGCTCGACACACAGTACGATCTCCGTTTCCCGGCTTTCGCCCAGCTTGACGGCGGATGGTCGCCGCAACTGATCAGCGCCTCGCTCGACTCGCTTCTCAGAACTCCGGAAATAGACTTGGTCCTCGCGCTGGGGATTTTGGCCTCACAGGAGGCCGGAACCAGGGCAGGAGTCCTTCCCAAACCCGTCATCGCGCCATTTGTGCTCGATGCCGCGATCCAGGGGCTGCCCCAATCGGGCGGCGCCAGCGGCGTGAAGAACTTAAGTTACCTGACCTGGCCGAATTCGATCCTGCGTGACTGGCAAACCTTTCACGAGATCGTTCCCTTCACGCATCTTGCTTTCCTCACTTCCAAAACCGTGGCCGATGTGATCCCGAATCTGGCGGAACGCTGCAACACCATCGGGGATTCGCTCGGCATCCGTGTGACCCCGATTCCCGTTGACACTGCCCTTTCCGACGCCCTCGCCGCCATCCCGCCGGATGCCGACGCCGTGTCCGTTGCGCCGCTCTTCCGCCTGCCGCCCGGCTCCACCGAAGCGCTCGCGAGGGAATTGATCGCCCGCCGGCTCCCGTCCTTCTCGCTGGTTGGCCGGCGCGATGTTCAATTGGGGATCCTGGCGGGGCTCGGTCTCGACACCAATTTCGACCGTATTGCGCGACGCACCGCCCTTCACGCCGGCCGGATCCTGAATGGTGAGGATGCGGGCACACTGCCCGTGGCGATGCAGCGGGATGAACGCATCACGATCAACATGGCCACCGCACGCGCCATCGGCTGTTCGCCGCCGTGGTCAGTCATCACCGAAGCGGAACTGATCGCCGAGGCGCGCACCGAACCCCAGCGCGTCATCACGCTCGAATCCGTGATTGCCGCGGCGCTCGCCGCCAACCCCGAACTGGCCGCCGCCGAGCACATGGTGGCCGCCGGTGCGCAGGAGATCGCAAGCGCCCGATCAAACCTCTTGCCACGGATCGATCTCTCCGCGCAAGCGACCACGATCGATGAGGACCGTGCCGCCGCCAGCCTTGGCTCCGCCGCCGAGCGGCAGCTCACCGGAAGCATCGAAGGCCGCCAGTTGATCTTCTCCGATGCGGCTTGGGCCAATCTCTCAATCGAGCGCCGTCTTCAGGATTCACGCGTCGCCGAGCGCGATCGCCTGCGGCTCGACATCACGCAAGAGGCCGCATCCGCTTTCTTCCAGGTCCTGCGGGCGCGGGCCTTCGAACGCATCCAAAAGGAAAACCTCAGTCTGACACGTTCGCACCTGGACCTGGCACGCACACGTCTGGCGGTCGGCGCCGCCGGACCGTCCGACGTCTACCGGTGGGAAAGCGAGATCGCCAGCGGACGCCGCGCCGTCATCGATGCCAGCGCCGCGCGCAATCTCGCCGAGATGGACCTCAATCGGCTGCTCAATCGTCCGACCGAGGAACCGTTCCTGGTCGCCGACATCCTCGACGCGGATTCCATCGCTGCCTTGGGCAACCCGCGCATGCGCGAGGTCATGAACTCGCCGGTCACCTTCCGCGCATTCCGCGATGCCTTAAGTGAAGCGGCCACAAGTCGCGTACCCGAGTTGCGCCAGATTGACGCGCAGATGGCCGCCCAGAAACGCGCGCTCACCACGGCCCGCCGCGCCTTTTTTCTGCCCAGCGCGGGACTGTCCGCGGGCGCAACACGGTTGTGGGACGAAAGCGGAGCCGGAGCATCGTTCGCATCGCCGATCCCGGGGCTGGCGCCCGCCGCCGACGAAACCGACTGGTTCGTCGGGCTGGAGATCTCCTTCCCGCTCTTTGAGGGCGGCAACAAACTCGCCGTCGCCCGCGCGGCCCGCCAGAATCTCAGCCGTCTCGAATTGGAACGCGCCTCCCTCGCCGCCAAAGTGGAGCAGCGCACCCGGTCCGCCCTGCACCAGTTCGGCGCGTCCTACGCCGGGATCGCGCTTGCCCGCGACGCCGCGCTCGCGGCGAGAAACAGTCTGGAACTTGTCTCCGATGCTTACGCGCGCGGCGCAGTCTCCATCGTGAATCTGCTCGATGCGCAAAGCGCCGCCCTCGTGGCCGAACAGGGCCAGGCGACATCGGTCTATGATTGCCTGCTCGACTGGATCGAGGTCGAGCGCGCCGCCGGTGGTCTTCAGTTACTCGCGCCGGATGGCGGCGTCGACTGGCTGTCCCAACTCTCGGAGCGAATTCGCAATAACCCGTCACGCTGATGCGTCCGGCGCCGCACGCGCGGACATGGGGATGAAGATGAAAAGAGTATTCCTGAACCTTGCCTCTTCGCTCACTCTTGGTTTCCTGGCGGTCTCCTGCGGGGAAAGCACGCCACCGCAGGATCCCCCCTTGCCGGTCCGTGTGATGACTGTCGGCCAGTCCGGCGCCGCCGCCGCGTCCCGCTACTCCGCGACTGTACGCGCCGATGTGCAAGTCGACGTGGCATTTCGGGTCGGCGGCTACGTGGAGGATATTCTCCAAGTGAACGACGCGGACGGCAAGCCGCGCGTGGTGCAGGAGGGGGACTTCGTCCGTCAGGGCGCTATCCTCGCGCGAATACGCGACACCGAACACAAAGACCGCCTCGCCGAAGCCGAATCATCTCTCCGTCAGGCCACCGCCGACTACGAGCGGGCCTCGGATCTCTACGAGACCAACTCGATATCACGCGCCGAGCTCGACGCCGCTTCATCCCGGCTCGCCGCGGCCAAAGCCCATCACAGTCAGGCGCAGCAGACATTGGAAGACTGCACACTGGAGGCGCCGCGCGACGGTTACATCATCCGCCGCAACATCGAAGTCGGCGCGCTGGCCGGGATCGGCATTCCGGCCTTCGTTATTGCCGACACACGAGCCGTTAAGGTCGTCTACGGCGCACCCGATGTCGCCGTCACCTCGATCAAAATGGGGGACACGCAAAACATCACGGTCGCGGCGATTCCCGGTCGAGTCTTCCACGGCGAGGTGTCCCGCATCGCCCCTTCCGCCGATCCCAACAGCCGGACATTCGAAGTCGAATGCACCGTGCCGAACCCCGACAACCTCCTCAAGGTCGGAATGATCGCCACCGTGCAGGCGGCGGGGGAGACCCCGCAGGGTGCCTCCATCCTCATTCCCCTGACCGCGGTGGTGCGGCCCCCCGAACGTGACTCCGGCTACGCCGTCTTCGTCATCGAAGTCGTCGACGGGGCAGAGCGCGCCTTTGTCCGCGAGGTCGATCTCGGCGCCGTCGTCGGTGACGATATCAGCGTGGCCTCGGGGCTGACAGACGGTGAGCGCATCATCATCAGCGGCGCCACGCTCGCTCGCGACTCCCAGGCCGTCACCATCATCCCATAAGAGGGAAGAGGCGCACATTTGACGCACAAGAGCGACCAGACAATCATCCAGACCACCCACAACACCGCGCGGTTTTTCACCGAGCACCGCCATGTGGCCTGGGTGGCCCTGGTGCTGACTGTCCTCTGGGGGATTTTCGGTTATTTCGGAATGCCCCAGCGCAAAGACCCGGACATACCGGTGCGCGCCGCGCTGGCGATGTGCTACTGGCCCGGTGTCGGCACCGAGAAGATCGAACGCCTCGTCACCCAGCGGATCGAGGAAACGATCGCGGAGAACATCTGGGTCAAGCGCATCGAATCGACCACGCGCGTCGGCCTCGCATTCGCCGTCGTACTCCTCGATGAGGGGGCCGAGGATGTCGGGAAGGAATTCGATGACATCAAAATGCGCCTCGATGGCATCAAGGATCTTCCCGAAGGCGCGGGCCCGATCGTGTTCATCAAAGACTTCGGAACCACCGCTGCCCTGATGCTCACCGTCGCCAGTCCCCCCGCCAGCGAACTCGAAACCGAACTCCGCGCCAAGTCGGTCCGTGGCGCAATCGAAGCGGCCCGTGAGGGATTGCCCGCAGACGAAGCGCAACGACGGCTCGCGCTGGTCTATTGCTATCCCCCCTCGGTGAGCCCGGCGGGCATCACCGCCATGTTCACCCAATTCGCCGACAAGGCGCGCGATGACGGCATGCTGACCAATCAGCGGCTGATCGAGGGCGCGGGCTTCATTGGCATGGATGCGACACCCCGCGGCGATGCCGACTCGGTCCAGGCCTACGGCGAGAACTACGTCGAAACCCATCTGCGGCGCGCCGAGTTCCACCCCGATGTCTGGGCCCCCGCCCTGATCACCGATCCCTCCCAAACGCTGGATGTCCTGAAGAAGGTGGCAGGGGACAGGTACACCTACCGGCAACTGGACGACTTCACCGATCTGATCCGCCGCACCCTGCAGACCGTGCCCGAAGTGAGCAAGGTCGACCGTGTCGGCGTCCTGGAGGAGCGAATCTACCTCGCGTACTCCCAGGAGCGGCTCGCTTCCTATGGCGTCTCTCCCGCGCAGTTGCAGCGCGTGATCTCCGCGCGCAACTCACCGTTGCCCGGCGGCATGCTGGAGGTCAGCGGACGCAACGTGACCATTGCGCCCACCGGCGAATTCACCGGCGAACAGGAAATCGGCGATGTCATCGTCGGCGCCTCCGCCTCCGGGCTCCCGCTCTACCTGCGCGATGTCGTCGACATCGACCGCTCCTATGATTCGCCGCCGAAGTATCTCAATTCCTACACACGCCGCGGTCCCGACGGGCAGTGGCAACGCACCCGCGCGATCACGCTCTCCGTGCAAATGCGCCCCGGGCGCAACATCGGCGAATTCGGCCGCGCAGTCGATGAAGCGCTGGCGGGCGTGAAGTCACGGCTGCCCGAGGACCTCGTCTACGCCCGCACATCGGATCAGCCCCTCCAGGTGGAGGAGAACATCCACCTGTTCTTAAGCAGTCTCTACGAAGCCATCATCCTTGTCGTGCTGGTTTCTCTCATCGGATTCTGGGAGTGGCGCTCGGCCGTGCTCATGTCCTTGTCCATCCCGCTCACCCTGGCCATGACCTACGGGATGATGTACATGGTGGGCATCGATCTGCAGCAGATTTCCATCGCATCCCTCATCATTGCCCTCGGGTTGCTGGTCGATGATCCCGTGGTCGCCGGCGATGCGATCAAACGTGAGCTGTCGACCGGGCACAAATCCGTGATCGCCGCGTGGCTCGGTCCGACCAAGCTGGCCACCGCCATCATGTATGCCACGGTCACCAACATCGTCGCCTATCTCCCGTTCCTGCTTCTCTCCGGCGACACCGGCCGCTTCCTGTACTCCATGCCGGTCGTTTTGACCTGCTCTCTGGTCTCCTCCCGGCTGGTGTCCATGACCTTCATACCGCTGCTCGGTTACTACCTCCTCCGAGCCCCGCGCAAGCCGGCC
>JBFMFQ010000188.1:0-6779 GCA_040752075.1 Candidatus Zixiibacteriota bacterium
GGCGGGGCTTCCTCGATGGGAACGGGTTCGACGCGCGCCACGGCAAGCCGGCCGTTGACGACGGCTTGAATCTTAAACGTCTCATCGGGGATGACATACTTGCAACTGTACAGGGGCTGGCTGTTGTGGACGCCGATTCGCCAGTCAAAACGGCTGGGAACGAATTCCTGCACGACGATGCGTTCGGCGCGGTGCAGGTAGCGTTCGCCGACGCTTTCGAACTCGGCGACGGAGTTGACCTTGTCGACATGCGCCGAGAAACTGGAGTTTGGCGCCTTGAGGACCAGTTGCGGTCCCAGCCCGGCGAAGAGTTCGGCGGCGCGCTGGGGATTGATTTCGTCGGCCTTGAGGAAAACAGTCCTCGGGATGGGAACGTTGCGCGCCATGAGACAGCGGTACATGAAGATCTTATCGCAGCAGATGGTGATGGAGCGCGAGTCATCGATCACCGGTTTGCCGTGCAATTCCGCGATGCGCGCGGCGACGTAAGTTGAGTTCATCGGGTCGGTGAGAGCACGGATGAACAAAGCATCGTAGCGGGGGATCTTCCGCAGCTCCGGACGGAAGAGATAATCCACCGTGTGCCCGCGCGATTCGGCGGCGGACTTGTAGCGGAGGAGGGCCTCCAGTTCCTCGGAGCGGGCGATTGTGTAGCGCTCGACAAAGACGGCGAGTTTACCCACGGACCCTCCGCACCAGTTCATCGGCCCAGCGGCGTTCCTGTTTGGTCAGGGTGCGCACCGGGAGGATCTCGATGGCCGACAGTTGCACGAGCGAACCGGTCTTCAGAAGGCGGATCGATGCCACGGGGAGGTTGAAGGCCTCGTGGACGAGGTAGGCCCAGTCGGCGTATTCGCCGCGTTCGGTCTGCCCGCCGACCATGCGGATTTCGACGAGTTCGGTTGTCGGCTCGATCCGCTGGCAGCACATCGAGTACTTGAAATTCCAGGTGAGCTGCTTGGCGGCGGATTCGCGATCGGCCTCGGTCCGGACGACGGCGAATTTGCGGGAAAACGGGTTGACACCGTAGACGACCGCCGGCGGGGTGAAATACTCGTTGCTGAAATACCACTCCGGCACCGCCAGCCCGGCGAGCGCCGCCTTCTCCAGGGCCACGGGGACGACGTAGGCGTCGAGCGCGTCGTTGCAGGTGGGGCGGGTGAGCGGGATGCCGTCGAGCTCGGCATCCTGACAGCGGTAGTAACCCTCGGTGAGGTACTCGTAATTGCCGCTGGTTTCGACAAAGACACCTGGTGCGGGGACATCGTCCGCGCCTGGCATGCGATCCTCCTCAGTACGGTGATTGGTGGCGGGATTCATGAACGTCGGCGGACTAAATCCGCACGGTACATGTACGAAGCGAACGCCCATCAGGCAAGGCGCAAGACGGACTTAATCGACCAGGCCAGAAGCGGCAAGAGCAGTTCATGGTGCCCCGTAAAGGTCAGCCCCCGTCCCGTGTCAAGGGTGGGGCGGGTGACCACGTTTACGTTGGGACGGTAATGCTGGATCATGTCAAAATTCGCGGTGGTGAACTTCTCGACCTTGTGCCGGTTGCGGGCAACGGTCAGCGCCTTGAGAAACACCTCCGGGAGGATGACCGCGGAACCGAAATGCAGGACCACGCCGCCGTTGTTGAGGCGGCGGCAGCGGTCGGCCAGGATACGGAAGTCCAGGTGCGCGGCGGCGCCCACGGCGGCGGCATCGTATTCCGGGTGCTGGGCCACGATCTCGGCGCCGATGGCGGGAAACACGAGGGCGGGGATGTCCAGGGTGTCCGCCTGCGCCAACAGGGAGTAACGGCGATGCGGGGCGCGTTGACGGTTGAGGTAGTGACCGCATCCCTCGCCGAGCCCGACTCCGTGACTGGCTGACTCAGCAACACCACCGGCAAACCAGGATGCGGTGTCCCGCGCCATGCCGAAACTGCCGTCGCGCAAACCGACCGCGACGTCCTCGGAGGTTCGCCCGACGAATCCCAACTCGAGATCGTGAATCAGGCCTGCGCCATTGAAGGCGAGAAGATCGACGATGCCCGACTTCATGAGGTCGATGATCACGGGCGAGAGTCCGCACTTGAGGACATGCGCGCCGAGCATCCAGAAGATCGGCTTGCCCTTCTTGCGGGCGGCGGCAATCGCGGAGAGCAACTCGCGCCAATCGTCGGCTTTGAGTATCCCGGGCAGGCCCTTGAGGAAGTCCTCGATGCGGTCATTGCGGCGCGGCGGGCGCGCCAGACGCGATGTGTCAACCAGCGAGGGCCGTTTTTTGGCCTCGAGTCGCTTGAGTCTGGTCAGGTCAGCGGGCTGGAAACGGGTCATGACAATCTCAACATTGGAATTCTGGTCTGAATGGTTTGCTCAGTAGCGGCGGATGCGTCCGAGGCGGTAGTCGGTGAGTTCGGCCACGATCGAGCCCACGAGGACCTTGCTTTTCATCAACACGGGCAGGTGCAGGCCATCGTCGGTCAGCCAGACAGTCAGTTTGCCCTCGTGCTTGAAGAGTCCCGCGGCCTGCAGGAGGGGCTCCACGGCGATGGTGTTGAACACGCCGGCTTTGACCTTGATTCGTTCACGGTGCAGAACACGCACGGTGAGTGTGTAGACCTCCTTGCCGGAATAGTTCGGCACCTCAAACTCGGTTCCCGGCTGGAGGTCGAGGGCGCGGGTGTAGTACAAAAGTGAGAGGGCGTCCTGGATGTAGGGCGGCACGGCGAATGTGTCGTTGGGGGTGTATGCCAGGCCCGCCTTCGGGTCGAATGACGCGGTGCGATCGGAGCGGTACTTCCCTTCGCGGAGATATTTCTCGAAGCGGATCGGGAAGAGTTCGCGCACATCGATCATGGAAAGCGCGCTGTCATCGACTTTGTAGAAGGTGGAGAAGAAGGGCGTCGACTTGACTGTTGAGATCACGGGGAAGCAGAGGCGTCCGGCGGTGTCGATGGGCTCGTGCACGACCATTGTGCCATACCCGGCAACGATTGATTGCCAGCCGATGTCGTACCAGAGTGTCTCGGCCACGCCGAAGGCGTAGTTGGTGAGCGGCCGCGGCGGCCAGGGACCGGTCCCGGTGATGGCGGTATCGACCTGCACCCGCCCGGTGTCCAGATCGAGTGAATCGGCCACGAGGGGCGGCGCCACTTGCGGGAAGGCGGTGCCGGCGACTGTCATCGCAACCAGCATGAAGAGTATCACCTGGCCTGTTGCGATGCCGTTCCATCCATAATGTCGCGGCGACGGATTCATGACTTGGCGGACTCGGCTTTCTTGCGGGCGCGCGCGATGATTTCGGGGAGGGCCTGGTGAATGGCCTCGTCGATCTGGAAAAACACGCTCTGGTAGACGCTGTCTTGCTGGCCGATGGGGTCGATGATCGAGAGGTCCTGCCAATTGGCCGGGCGTTCCGGGAAGGCGCGCAGAAGGAAGACGGTCTCCGGCCGGGCGCCTTCCTTGAGAGCATACTCGACATGCTCGGCCGCCAGCCCGAAGACGAGGTCGGATTGCTGCAGGAGTTTTCGAGTGGCGCGCTGAGATTTGTGCTCGTGCAGATCGACACGGTTTTGCGCGGCGACTTCCCTCGATGCCGCCGTCGCCGGCGCACCGGTCATGGCGCCGGTGCCCGCGGAGCGCACATCGATTGGCGGGAGACTGTCCCCCCGGTCGGCGAGCATTCTTCGCAGGATGCCCTCCGCCATCGGGCTGCGGCAGGTATTGCCGGTGCAGACGAACAGCACGCGGAAGGGTTCGCGTTGGGAATCGGGTTCGCTCATCAGGGATTGTAACCGGAAATGGCGCGCCTTGTTTCTTGGGGCGCGTTCATGATGTGAGACGACCCAGGGCGGTTCGAAGTTGCGATTCCGGAATACCGCCCGGGCGCAGGATCCGGATGCGGCGGCCGGTGCAATCGACCACGGTCGAGACTGGGCGGCGGTGGTAGCGGTTGGGCCGCGCCCAAAGGACCTGTCCCCTCGCCGCCAACTCCGTTAACCAGCGATTCTCGGCCCGGTTGTCCAGTACAACGCCAGACGGGTTGGCGCTGGTTGCCACGAGGGGCGCTCCCAGTTTGGCGACTGTCTGACTGATCAGAGTTTGCGGTGAAAATCGCACCCCCACTGATTCGATCGTGCCCAACCATCGGAAGATGGGGTTGGTTGTCGGCAAAATCAATGTCAGAGGTCCCGGCCAGAACGCTTGGAGGAGGCGCTCGGCGGCGGGCGTCGTGTGGATTTTCCATTCGGCGAGCCGTGAAATCGAATCAATGAAAATGGAGAATGGCTGGGACTCTGACCGTCCCTTGACACGGCGCACCTCTTCCAGCGCCCGTCGGGAGGTGGCGACGGCGCAGAGGGCGTAACGGGTCTCTGTCGGCAGGACCGTCAAACGGTCCTTGGCTAGGTGCCCGGCGATGCGTCGAACGACAATGGGTGGGGCCTTCGTACGCTGTGGAGGTATGATGACGATGCCGTTTGGGGTCATCGTCCCCTGCGGCGTTGCACCATGCGGTCTTCGACCACCCAGGCGGACTCGTAGCCGGAGGCGCGGAGCTTTGTAACGAGCTTGTCGGCATCGGCACGTTTCGCGAACGGCCCGGCGAAGAGTTTGTAGTAGGGGGTTTCAAACTCCAGCGACAGGCTGTCGGAGAGCGAGGTGCGGGCGAGCCGGAGGACTTCCTCGGCCTCGGCCAGTTTGTTGGTGGCATAGAACTGGACGCGGTAGACAAGCACGGTGTCGACCGCCCGCTGCATGGACCATGCGGCGTCGGTCGTCTGGGAGGCGGTGTCCGTGGCGATCGGGACAGCGGCGACATCGCGGGTGACGACTTCGTCATCGCCGGGGAACCCGACGGGGTCGAAGTCCTTCGCGCGGTTGCCGTCGGCGGCGCACTGCGCCCCCACGAGGACAAACAGGCTCACCACGGCCGCGGCGGTTGCCCAGCCATAGAGGCCCCAGGGGCGGTTCAGCGCCCGGTTAGAGATATGTCTGCCAGCGTTCATCGGTCTTCAGTTGCTCAATCACCCGGCGAATCTCATCGAGCCGGGATTTGTGCGCCACCATGGTGACCTTGTCGGTGCGGACGATCACCAGGTCGGACACGCCGAGGGCACAGACAAGGTCCTCTGATTCGTTATACACGGTCAGGTTAAACGACTCGAACGACATCGCGTCGCCGATCATGACGTTGTTGTCCGACTGAGTGGGGTTGAGCCGGTCGAGCGCGAGCCAGGAGCCAACGTCATCCCAGGACATGTCGGCTTTGATCACGAGCACGTTGTCGGCCTTTTCGAGGACACCGTGGTCGATAGAGATGCACGTGGTGGTGTCGTAGAGTTCGCGCAGCGCTGCCGGCTGATCGGGTTTGCCGATGGAGCGCGAGTAGCGTTTGAGGGCCTCGTGCATGTCGGGCTGGTGCTTGGCGAGCGCCTCCAACAGCGCCTTCGCGGTCCAGACGAAAATGCCGGCGTTCCAGAGATGACGGCGGTCGAAGTAGTACTCCTGCGCGGTCTCGCGATCTGGCTTTTCGGTGAAGCGCTCGACTTCGTAGGAGGCGACGCCATCGGATGTGGCGAAGTGCCCGCCGAGTTCGATGTAACCGTAGCCGGTTTCCGCGCGTGTCGGGGTGATGCCGATCGTGACGAGGCAGGGTTCGCTCTTGGCCAGACGAATCCCCTCGTTGATGACGCGCAGGAAGACCGATGGCGGGTTGATCGCATGATCGGCGGAGAGGACCACCATCACCGCTTCGGGATCGATGGCGGCCAGCTCGATGGCGGGCCAGCCGATCGCGAGGCAGGTGTTGTTGCCTTTCGGCTCGGTGAGGACATTGACCGCCGGGAGATTGGTGCAGCGCTCGCGGACGGCGTCCTTGATCTCCTCGCCGGTGACAATCCAGGTGCGTTCGGGCGCGAACGCGGGGGCGATACGGTCGATGGTGGCTTCCAGCAGTGACTTGTTGGAGATGATGGGAAGGAGCTGCTTGGGACGGCCGCGGCGTGAAAGCGGCCAGAACCGTTCGCCCCGTCCACCCGCCAGAATAATCGCGTGCTCCATGTCCCCTGTTCCTCCGATTACCCGTGCGGCCCCGGGATTATACCGGGGACGGGCGCCCCATAGATTGATCGTACGTTCGACGCAATAACTTCAGATCTTCCCATGCATCCCGCTTGAAATTCGGATTGCGCAAAAGCGCTGCCGGATGGAAGGTTATGAGCAGTTTGGCCCCGGCAATGTCATAGAACCGTCCGCGCAGCTTGCCCAGCGGGGTCTTGGTATCCAAGAGAATCTGGCCCGCGATTCGTCCGAGGGAGCAGATAAACTTCGGCTGGATCAGCCGAATCTGCTCGGCGAGGTGCGGCAGGCAGGCGTCGGACTCCTCGGGCAGTGGATCGCGGTTGTCTGGCGGGCGGCACTTCAGGATGTTGGCGATGTAGACCTCTTCGCGTGTCAGGTGAATCGCCTTGAGCATCTGGTTGAGCAATTGGCCGGCGCGTCCAACAAACGGCTCCCCTTGCAGGTCTTCGTCGCGTCCGGGCGCCTCCCCGATGAACATGATGTCGGCATTGGGGTTGCCGACGCCGAAGACGAACTTGGTGCGTGTGTGGCCAAGCGGGCATTTGGTGCACGTGTGGATGGCCGCGTAGAGTTCTTCGAGGGTCTCCGGCCGTTTGATCTTCTGTTTTGGTTCGCCAAAGAGTTCGAGTGTCGGTTCGACATCCAGCAATTGCCGCAGGGCGCGGGCGGCGGTGAGTGTGAGTTCGTCGTTGGCGGTCATGACGGGGGTCC
>JBFMFQ010000189.1:0-6744 GCA_040752075.1 Candidatus Zixiibacteriota bacterium
CTCGGCGCGCGGGGCTCCCGACCTACGACCGCCCCGAAGCTCAATTGTCATCCGTAGGGTGGGTGCTTGCACCCACCACGGCACGGCCACAACACCATTGGCACGTTTAAGAAAGCCCCGAAGGGGCGGCACAACATAGCCCACGGCGTCAGCCGTGGGTTTGAAACGCGTCACAGAAATCGATGAGCCCCATAGGGGCGACACAATGCCCGTTCCTGCGGCAACACCGTGTCGCCCCTACGGGGCTTTGTGAATTCGCGGGGCCACTATTCCCACGGCTGACGCCGTGGGCTATGTTGTGCCGCCGCTCCGCGGCTTAAGGGACGCCGACCTAACAGCATATCCCTCACCCCGACAAAAAGCCGTCGGGGTTCGGGATGACACCGTACTGGTAGTCGAGGTGGGAGGACCGCCGTGTTGTGCGTTTGCCCAATGTAGGGGCGGGTCTCAGACCCGCCCCTACCGGGCTGCGAATCTTCGCATCGTACCCGCGCCCGGTGCTCCCAGAAAAACAGCCGCCCCAATGCTGCAGGCGGCTGTTCCCTCACTTTGATTTACGGTTCACTTCAGCAGCACCATCTTCTTGGAAGCTGTGAACTCGCCGGCCTTGAAGCGCGTGAAGTAGACACCGGAGGCGAGATTCTTGCCGTCGTCGGTGCGGGCGTCCCAGTTGATGGTGACATACCCGGCGTCATCGGCGCCATCGAAGCGCCGCACCGCCTGGCCGAGCACGTTATAGATTGTCAGCTCCCATTCGGACGGCTGCCCGAGGCGGAAGCGAATCTGGGTGCCGGCGTTAAACGGGTTCGGGTGATTCTGCTCGAGCTCGAAGCTGGTCGGCAATCCCGAACCGGTGGTCAGGGTCTCGAGTTGGAGAACATCGCCGCTTGCGCTGGCCGCCTGCGCCTCGATTACATCCCAATTGTTCGACCCGTCGTACGGAATGCTGAACAACCGGTGCCGCCCGACCGGCAGTTTTGCGCCAATCTGTTTGGCGACCAGGAGGGTGCGGATGCCATCCTTCGTCTTATTCACATACGGTGTCAGGCCGCCAAGGTTTTTGTCCCACTCGAGCGCGCCGAGGGTGCCGTCCGTCGCCGCCAGTTGGACGAAGACGCCGCCGAGATCGCTGCCGGATTCGATCCATGCCTCAAGAACGCCCGGTTTGCGCTCGAACGTCAGACGCGCGGCCTGCATGATCGGAGCGATCTTGCCGGACCCGTCGGGGCAGTTGATCGGCTCGGCGTCATGCGTAATGACCCGTATCAAATAGACCAGGTCGGCAATCGTCAGGACGAGTCCGTCGCAGTTGACATCGGTCGCGAGGATCTGGCTTTCGTAGTAGGTGGGATCCCAGACCGACGGACCGTAGATGAAGTAGTTCGAGAGCAGGACCGCATCGGCGATTTCGTTGGCAATGCCGTTCAGGTTGATGTCGCCACGGTCGTCAGGCGGCGGAATGATGCACAGGGACCCATCGCAATACTGGATCTTGGGAATGGGGATTCCCTTCTCCGTGCCCTCCAGACACGCGGGATCGACCCCGGAGAGGGCCATGTAGAGCGTGTCGCCGGTCGGGCTGGAGATCGTGTTGTCGCCGCAATCCTCAAAGCAGAACCGGATCGGCGCGCACTGGTTGATGAACAGCCGGTCGGGCGTCACGAAGAAGACCAGCCGGAAGAGCGGACCTTTGGGGACGAGCTTCTCCGAGGGCGGCGGTCCCTGGCCGTTGTTGAGATCGAAGATGCCGACCAGGCGAACCACGCCGGGGCCGCAAGACGCGCAGCCGGTGGCCGCGCCGACCCGGTAGGTGAAATACTCCCAGCCCGTCAGCGCGGAGTCCTTGTACGCCTGCGAGAGCGTCAGCATGGTCGGGTCGAAGCAGACGAGGAAATCGTACCCACCCATCGGCAGCGACTGGAGCGCGCGGATCTTCACCTCGGCATTGCGCCCGTTGATTGATTCGACATCGTCGATGCAGATCTGGAAGATCGTATCGGGCGGTTCGATGCGCACGCAGACCAGGGTGGTGTCGGCGTCATACGCGCCGCACGAATCGGTCGCGCCGAAAACGAACTGGTAGCAGCCGGTCGTGTCCGCGATAAAGCAGTGATCGGTCTCGATGGTCGCGTTGGAGATGACATCGGGGAACACACCGGCGCCGCTGATCTTTGAGAGCGTGCGTTTCTGGCCGGTGTTTGGATCAACCGCCACGAGGCCGAGGCAGATCTCGGTTGGTTCTTCAAACAGCAGGACCTGGCCGGGGTCGGTGATGGTGACCGCCGGCGCTTGGTTAGGCACCATCGTGATGCAGACATTGCGAACGACCGCGGTGCCGCAGGAATCCTGCGCGGACAACTGGAAGCAGTATTGTCCGGTTGTGTCGGCGTTGAAGCAAATCGACCCGGCGCCGGGGTCGAGTGTTCCGGCGCCAAGAAGCACGAAGTGTTTGAGGTTGCCGTCGGGATCGGTCGCCGAGAACCCGTTGACGCACACCGAACCAGCCGCGCAGAAGATGCGGGTCAGGTTGGCCGGCACGGTGATCACCGGTGGAAGATTGAATGTGATGTCCACCAGGATCGTGTCGGCGCCCACCGCGCCGCAATTGTCGAGGGCGCTGACGATCAATGTGTAAATGCCCGCGGTGTCGGCATTGAAGCACACGCTCGTGTCGGACTGGTTGAACTGTCCGATGGGCGACACCAAGCCGATCCAGGGCTTGTCGTGTGTCACCTGGACATCGAAGCACACTTGTCCGGGACCGCAGATGCGCCGCTGAATGTCATCCGGGGCATCAACCACCGGCGGGGGAGTCACCGTGCCGATCAGGCACACGGTGGCGGTATCCTTGAGGCCGCACGAATCGGTGACGATCAGCGTCAGGCATTCCTGACCCGGGGTCGTGCGGTACACGCAAACCTCGGCGTTCTGACGCACCTCGCCCAGCGATGTCCACACGCTGAGCGGACCGCCATTAGGATCAAGCAGGATGATCGGGAAGCAGATCGTGTCGGGCCCGCAAAGTTCATAGTTCACCACCGGCTGAGTGACAATGCTCGGCGGATCATTGAACTGGACGGTGACACGGAATGTATCAATATCGGATGCACCGCATTCGTCCGTCGCCCGGAACACCCACTGGTAAACACCCTCGGCGGTCGGGGTGAAGCACAAGAGCTCGCCGTCCCAGGATCCCTCGCTCACCCCCAGTTGCTCACACGCGAGGAAATTGCTGTCCGGATCGCTGCACGCCAGATCGTAGCACAGCTCTTCCGGTTCGCAGAGCATGACCAGCACATCGTCGGGCATGCTGATGACCGGCGGGACACTTCGATTGATCCGCACCAGCAGATCGCAGGTGTCGGCGGCGCCGCAGGAGTCAAATACGATGATGCGCGACGAGTACCACCCGGATGAATCGACCGGCAGGCAGACGTTGACGATTGAATTCGGCATGACCGTTAGCGAGCCGAAGGAGGCGCTTGCGCCAATGACATTGGAGTTCGCGTCTGCATAGCCGACGTTTAAGCAGATCGTCGTGTCGTCGCAGATCAGGAATTCATCCGCTCCCGGCTGGGGGCAGGCGATGACCGGCGCGACGTTGGCGACGGCGTGGATCACCACGAACGCCGTTTCGGCGCCGCAGTCATCGGTGGCCACCACACCGGTCTGGTAGTAGCCCGGTGCGCCGATTGCAAGGCAGAGAGTCGAATCGCCGGTATTGATGACACCGTCGCCCAAGGCGCTCAGAACGACCGGCGCGCACTCGGAACTGCCGACGGAGAAATCAACGCAGACATCGCCTTCGCCGCAAAACCAGGTGAACACGGTGTCTGGGGCGTCCGGCTTCGGGGTCGGGTTCGGCTGCGCGAAGACACAGACGATGGCCGTGTCCTTGCGGCCGCAGGCATCGGTGGCGACGACCCGTGCGCAAACCGCCTCGCCGTCGATACCGATGAGACAGAGTTGACTGCCGTCAAACGAAAGGTAATTGTCGAGGGCGATCACATCGACGAGGTTGCCGTCGGCGTCGGTCGCATTCACGCTTACGCAGACCGTGTCGCCGTCATGCGCGGTATCGATGGTTGAATCGCTGAGAGCGACAACGGGTGCGCGATTAAGAACAACGGTGACCTTGACCGTCTTCTGCGCGATCTGCCCGCAGACATCGGTCGCCGTGCCGGTCACCGTGTACACCCCGGCGGTGTCGGGCGTGAAGCAGAACTGCCCGGCGCTGTATGTCCCGGGTTTGGAGCCGGCGGCCTGGCAGTTGACCAGATTGCCGTCAATGTCGCTGCATGTGACCGGAATGCAGATCTGCTGCGGCTGGCACGAAAACACCGTGGTATCGCGGAGCGCGACGGACGGGGGTGTGTTGACCGTGATCGGGAATGTTGTCGAACAGGTGTCCTTGGCGCCGCAGCCATCGGTCGCAATGATGGTGATGGTCTGCGGGCCGCTGACCGTGACCGGAATGCAAATCGAATCGGTGACGCCCGATGGCGCCGCGCGGTTGATGACCGATCCGGCGGCATGGATTTCGTAATTGATGAGCCCGCCGTTGGGATCGGTGGCGGAATAAACCACGCAGACAGTGGAGCCGCTGCAACGGATCGCGTTGTTCGGCGAGACGCAATTCAAGACGGGCGGCCCATTAAGCGTGGCGTGGATCACCGCCGTGGCCGTGTCGCCCCCGCCGCAGTTATTGTAGGCGCATAGACTGACCGTGAAGTTTCCGGTGGCCGCGATCGGCAGGCAGATCGTGGAGTCTTCCTGGTTCAGCGTGCCGGGGCTGAGCAGGCCGAGGGTCAGCGGCGTTCCGGCGGGATTCGCGATGGAATACTCGACACAAACCGTCTGCGGTCCGCACACCCCCACCCAGACATCGTTCATGGTGATGACCGGGCTCGGGCTGGAATTGAACTCGACCAGCAGGGTGTCGTAGCGGGTGCGTCCGCAGGCATCGGCGGCGCGAAACACGGCGCGCACAAGTCTCGTGCTGGTTGTCGGTGTGAAGCACCAGGTCGATCCGCTGAATGTCCCGGGGCTGCCCCAGAGGCGAAGCGACGACAGGTTGTCCTCGGGATCGGTGGCGGTGATGGGGCCGTAGCAGAACTGCCCTGTTCCGCAAACTTTGATCACCGTGTCCGGGATTCCCAGAATGCTGGGTCGGGTGTTCACCTGGGCGTTAACCTGCACCACGCAGGTCTCCGGCGGGCACTCGGCGTTTTGCACAACCACCTCGACCGCAAACGAGGATGTCTCTTCGACCAGGACACTGACGTTGCCGGTTGAGGAGTTGTAGACCGCGGGCGGAACGGCCGTGATGGAAACCGGCGGTGTGCCGCCGCTGGCGCTCACCGGGAAGGACACGAACCCGACATCGCACATTGTCGTCTCGACCACGGCCGGACAATTCAGCGTGGTCGGTTCGCTGCTTTCTATAATGAAGCAAACCATCGCCGTGTCCTTGCGCCCGCACCCGTCTTCCGCCACCAGCGGCACGCAGAACTCGACACCGCCTTCGGCATAGTAGCAGATCGTGGATCCGATGATATCGACGAAGGCCGGCGCCTGCGTGTGGATGTCCACCAGCTCGCAGGTCGAGGTGATCGAGAACGGCACACACACGGTCTCAGGATGGCAGATTGTAAACCGGTTGTCCTGGTTGACTTCCACTTCGACGCCCAGCGGCGAAAACAGCCCCGAGGTTGCGTAGATCGGAATGTCGATGGTGTCGGTGTCCGATGAACCATCGGGCAATGCGGCTTCGAACACGAATGTGTAGAGCCCTTCGGTGGCAGCGGAGAAGCAATGCTGCGCGCTGACCGACCCGGTTCCGGTCACCGGCGCGAAAGTCCCCAGCCCCTCGAGCATCCGGATGGTCACCGGGTCGCCCGTGCAGTTGTTGGACTCGACGCCGAGGTCGATGCAAATGGTCGTGTTCGGCGTCAGGGAATACCCGGCGGCGGCCGGATCACCCAGTGTGAGCGCGGGAACCGGCGACGCGAAGCGAATCCAGACAATCAGGTCGTTGTAATCGGCGTCCGTCAGCCCGGACAGATCCTCCCAGAACAGCAGAAACGTCTGGGCGTCGCCGCCGGGATAGACTTTGACGTGCGCGGCGGCATCGGAATTGAGCGTCGATTCGGAAAACCACGTCGCGGTTCCGGCAATGTCGTAGCACCAGGCAACGGACTCATTGGCGGCGAGAACAAACGTGGAGGAATCACCGGCGCCGGCGTTGCCCGGGAGAACCATGAGCGTGTCCAATGGGGAACCGGCGCGATACCACAGAAGCCGGGCGACGTCGGCCTGACCGCTGAATTCGCCGATGATGCCCGCGGTGACCGGACCCTTGGCGGCGCAGAACCGCTCCCACCCGAGGTTATCGGTCGCGGCGGAGAGCGACAGTCCGAGGCCGTCGAGGATCTCCTGGACGGTTGGCTCCGTGTCGTAGTACCCGGCCGCCAGCATGACCAGGGAGTCGCTGAGGCCGACCGCCGCGCCGGCGGTGCGCGGAGAAAGTGCCAGCGCCATGACGGCAAGGAGCGCCGCCAGAAGCGCGCGCGGTTGCGTCAGACGAGTTCTATTCAAGGCCCCTCCTGTACTCTGCAACCAGTTGACGGGCCCCCCAAGACTCGTTTCCGCTCTGGCGCGCATCCCACCCGCGCACCAAAACGCCCGTACGATGACCAAAACTGTGTGACTACATTCTTCACTATGGCACGGTTCACTAACCGG
>JBFMFQ010000019.1:0-26162 GCA_040752075.1 Candidatus Zixiibacteriota bacterium
CGACCTCTTTACTGATTTGTCGGCTGGGAGAGAGCGGAGATTATGACCGGCGGTTTCAAGGTTGGGTGCAGAGGCTCCTTACGGAATTACGTGCCGGGGGCGCTCTGATTCTCTCTAACCTACTGATTCATCAGGCAGTTATGCCCGCCTGCCCGGTGTCTCAGTCCGGTTATTGCCCGAAAAGACTTGGGGTACTCGTGTCGCGCCGGGTCCGGGTTCGTTTCCGAATCGCGGGCCGGGGATGGGAGGGTTGGCGGGCCGCGAGGCGCTGAATGGCCTGACGATGCCCCGTGTCCGTCAGGAGGACCAGGAGAAATCGGGGATCCAAACGGCGGCGTGCGCATCGGCCACAGTAGAGTTGTCGTTCCTTCCGGGCACGGTGATACTTCGCCCCACAGCAGGGGCACGTGTAGACATACCGGGCACGCGGGTGCAGCCCGGGATATTCGCGGCAGTGAATGGTCGTTCCAACTCGCTCGGCTTCGCGTCGAAAATCGGCGTCGTGGTGCGGATGACGCAGGTGAATCATCTCGTGCTTAAGGGTATCCTCGAGGTCCTCCGGGAAGTGCGCGTGATACGGACGGCTGAGGGTAATGACACGGCGGCGCGTGTCACATGTACCCGCGATCCGCATGCGGCTTGACCAGCGGACGGATGCCTCCGGCAGGGATTGCGCAAAGTGCTCGGCGTTCAGGCGCGCAAAGAGCAGCGCCAACTCGGTTTCTCCAGGAAGCGCCGCGCCGAGGCTTGAAAAGATGTCCAACTGACCCGGATGCTTGCCGCTTTCCGGCGGTGTTGGATTCGGACGCCAATCAGGACTCATACCGGCACGAAGAGCAAGCACCGGCGCCGCACTCCGGCGCCGATTTGGAGACCGCGGCAAAGGCCGTCATGCGCCGTTCGAGTGACGTCGCTTTGCACTTGGGACAGGACAGTCCCTTTTCCCGCTCGGCGGAGAAAATCAGCTCATCAAAGGTTGTGCCGCACTGCTGGCATTGGTAGGTATAGATGGGCATGGATTCGTACCTGCGTTCGGGTTGTACATCCAGTCGGTTCAGGCAACGATACCGGCAGGTCGTCACCTGCGCCCATAACGAACGCGCGGCGGGCGGTGTTTGACAATGACCGTGAATTAACGCCCGTTGTCGACCGATTCCCGGTCGCGGGCGATTTTGGTGACACGAACGCGGCTGATTCGCTGCCCGCTCTTTTCCTCAATCCGGATCCGGAGGCCGTGTTCCTCCACGGTCTGGCCAACCTCGGGGACACCGCCGACCCGGTCATAGATCAGACCGCCGATGGTTTCGAATCGTTCATCCGGCAGTGAAATATCAAGGGCATCGGCGATCTCATAGAGCGGGACGACACCGTCGACGAGAATCTCGCCCTCACCCACTTCCTCGATCTGACCCGGCTTCAGGTCATGCTCATCTTGTATCTCGCCGACGATTTCTTCGAGAATGTCCTCAAGCGTGACCAGGCCCGCGGTTCCGCCGAATTCGTCCACAACAATGGCGACATGTGTCTGCCGCTTCTTGAATTCCTCAAGCAGGGCATCCACCCGTTTGGTCTCCGGGACAACGAACGCATCCCGGGCGAGGCGGGCCAGGTCCACATCGGCGGCGGTCTGCACCGCGATGAACACATCCTTGATGTAGAGAATGCCGATGATTGAATCCAGGTCGTCATCGTAAATCGGAATGCGCGAGTGACCGTGCTCGGAGGTGACGCGGCGCACATCCTCGATCCCGGCGGTCGAAGGCAGCGCGACAATGGCCACCCTCGGAACCATCACCTCCCGGACCTCGGTCGCCTCCAGTCCAATCACCCCCTGGATCATTTCACGCTCGTCCTCTTCGATCATCGGCTCATCCAGACCGGCCGAGCGGGCCAGACTTTCGATGGCGCGTTCGACGATTTCCTCACGGTCCTCCGTTGGCCTTCGGGCGGCAACCACCCGTCGCCGGACGATGCTGCGGACCAGGACGAGAATCGGACGGAAAGCCCACCAAATGATCGCAAGCCGGGTGAGGCCGGAAAGTGTCGCGGTCTGGGGGTCTCCGCTCAGGGTGGCCTTGGGGAGAACCTCTCCCACGAGCACACGCAGGATCCACACACCCACGAGAACGACGGCCAGCACGGGCACCCATTGCCATCCCGTTCCGGCCAGCCAGCGCGGGACCATCCAGACAACGAGGAGCGCCATGAGGAGAAAGACCAGCGACTTGAACAAATCGGCAGCCAGCAGAACTTCGTGCGTGTTGCCGGTCAGTGACTGCAACAGGCGACGCCGGCGCTCGGTCAAATGCCCCACTTCCTCTTCGGTGATTTCATCCAGAGTCAGAATCTGGATGGCAACCGAGGCGATGGAGTAGATCGCCCCAAGGCACGCCAAAAGACCGGCGATTGTGAGCACAAGTTCAATCAGCATCGCGTGATGTCGCATTCCTGGCCGAGATCAACCCGGCGCCCGAAAGATAACGCTCCTCCCGCTGGGCCATGACACGCCGTTCGGCCGGCGTGTGATGGTCATACCCGAGCAGGTGCAATGTACCATGCACGGCCAGCCGCATCAATTCGGCAGCCACCGTGCCGCCCACCTCGCCCGACCAGCGGCGGGCATGGTCGTAATTGCAGTAGATCTCCCCCAGCCGCAATGGCCCTGATTCCCCGGGAAACCTCGCTCCCTCGGGAAAGGAGAGGACATCCGTCACCCGGTCCTTGGCGCGGAATTGCCGATTCAATTCCCGCATGCGGCGATCGTTGACGACCACCAGTCGCAGCACACCCCGTGCCCGCTCCCCGCGGGCGACACGTGACACCGCGCTTTTGAGCAACTGTCTTGGGACACGACCGCCGCTTAAGTCCCGCTCGATTAGAATCTGAAAACGGCCTCCCGCACGATGCGAGGATCGTGGAGGGTCGGGGTCGGGACTGTGCTCTGCGGTGGGCATAACGATTGGTTGCGCTTCTCGGTCTTGCGGCGAAGCTGGTCACGACCCGGACCGTGCGGCCTTTACGCCGCCGTTGGTCTCGGCCCGATCCTGACCCTCCAGGCCGTTTCCGGGCGTCTCATCCTCCTCCGGCTCACGGGTGCCACGGCCCACCGGGGTTGGGTATTCCACGCGTGAATGAAACACGCCGAGAAGGATCTTAAGGAAGCTCTCCTCGATCATGTGCAGATCTCGGAGGGTGAGGTCGCACTCTTCCAACTGGCCCTGGGTGAACTTGGTCTCGATGACCTTCTTGATCGCGCCTTGCAGCCGTCCGGGCTTGGGATCCTCCAGGGTGCGCGAAACGGCCTCGGTCGAGTCCGCCAGCATGACGATCGCGGTTTCACGGCGCTGCGGCTTCGGCCCCGGGTAGCGAAACTCGGTTTCGTCCACCGGCTCGCCGGAGGACTGGCGCAGGGCTTTGTGGTAGAAAAACGACATCGTGGTGGTCCCATGATGCTGCTCGATGAAGTCGATGACATCATCGGGCAGATCGTACTCGAGGGCCAGCTCCCGTCCGCGCTTGACGTGGGACTCGAGGATCAAGGCACTCATCGAGGGAGGGAGTTTCTCGTGCTTGCTTTTGAGATGCCGCTGGTTCTCGACAAAATACTCCGGCTTTTCCATCTTCCCGATGTCGTGGAAGTAGGCCCCGACGCGCGCCAAAAGGGCGTTGGCGCCGATGGCCTCCGCCGCCGACTCGGCCAGGTTGCCGATGACGATCGAATGATGGTAAGTTCCCGGCGCTTCCAGTGAGAGACGGCGCAGAAGCGGGTGATTGAGGTTGGACAGTTCAAGGAGTGTCAGATCGGTCGTAAACCCGAGCAGCGATTCGAAGACCGGCAGAATCCCAACTGCCAGCACCGAGCCCACCACGGCGTTGAGCAGGCCGTAGCCGGCCGCCGCGAGAATCGAGGAGGTTGCCGAGAGACGCAGTGATTCGAGGATGTATATCCCGATCACGTACACCAGCGCGCCGTAGATGGCCGGGCGATAAAAGTCATAGCGGCGCCGGACGGTGCGCACGCTGTAGGCGCTGACCATACCCGCGGCCAGCCCCAGCACAAAGATCGAGAAGTTGAAACCGGCCACCACGCCCACCAGGATGGACAGAAACACCGTTGAGACAAGCCCGGTTCCCAGGTCCAGAAGCACGGTCACCAGGATGGCGGCAAACGGAATGGGAATTAGATAGAGGGCAGGGCCGCCGATGTCCTGGACGATGCGCACGGCCAAAAGCACCAGAATCCAGAGTACGGCAAGCAGGAGGATCGCGGAGGTCCTGTTCAGGAGCCGGCGACGGAAATAGAACAGGTGCGCGGCGACGCCCACAACACAGAACATGGCATACAGGACGCGGCCGCCGACGGGAACCACCAAGGCCAGCGGATTGCCGGGATCGCTCTGGGTGGCCCGCACCTGCGCGAGCGCGTCGAGCCGTTCGGCGTGGGCGGGACTGACACGTTCGTTTTTCGACACGAGGCGTTCGCCGCGGAATATGCGAACCTTGTACGGGGTGATTTCCGCCAGTGCCTCCTGACGGCGATGATCGGTGGTCTCCTGGTCGAACCGGAGATTCGGCGCGAGAACGTAACCGATAATCTCCACCAGCGCGGCCTGCTCGGTGGAATCAACGCCGGGGATTTCGGCCAATTCCCGGCGCAGGCGATCATTTGCACCGGCCAGATCGAATATCTGGTCACGGATCAGGGGGACATCCCCGGACGCGCGCGCCACCACCACGAACGGACTCTCCGACGTCGGCAAGAATCGATTGTCCGGGTAAATGCCAACCGCGTAGAGGCGCTGCACGATGTCCTGCACCGCATGGCGCAACGCCAGCCACCCGCCGCCCGTGCGCGGCGGCGGCAAGGCGCTTAGATCGACCCAGGGAAAGGACGAGGCGAGCCGCTCCGCACGAAGCGCGGGACGAATCGAGGTTTCGGCCAGGCGCTCGGCCCGGTCAAAAAACTGCGCCAAGGTCCGCTGCACCGAGTCGGCAACGGTCCGGTCATAGGAGAGCACCGCGGGTGTTTCTCGCAGCTTTTCGGTCGTGTCCGCGGCCAGTTCCTCTGGTGATTTGATCACCGGGAAATCGAACGGAGCGAAGATGTCTTCGGCCGCGATGTCGCCGACACGGGGGTAATCCGGCGGGGTGAAAAGCTCGGGCAGCGGGAAGGCGACAACAGAGATGGCGATAACGGACATGCCCAGAATGAGGTGGATGGCGACGCGCCAACGCCGAAACCCCTCGTCTTGCGACCAATCAGCCAGCCGCCCGCGAATACGGGCCGCCAACGCGCGCTTCATTCTGAGCAAGAACGCAAACATGGGTTGCTTTGGGCCGCGTCCCGGCGGCTACGACTCCTGGGTGTCCGGCGAGGGATCACCGGGTGAGCCCGGCGAATTGGCGGTTCCTGCCGGTTTGTCGGAACGGCGTCCCCTCGCCTCGGTGTCGTGGCGATCGTACGCCCTAATGATGGTGGCCACCAAGCGGTGACGCACCACATCGCGGTCGGTCAGGGACACAAACCCGATTCCCTTGATACCCTTGAGAATTCGTGTCGCTGTTACAAGTCCGGACTCAGTCCGTTGATCGAGGTCAATCTGGGTCACGTCCCCGGTGATGACGGCCTTTGACCGCTCCCCGAGACGGGTCAGAAACATCTTCATCTGCGCGGTGGTCGTGTTCTGCGCCTCATCCAGTATCACGAACGAATGATTGAGCGTGCGTCCGCGCATGAATGCCAACGGCACGATTTCGATGGTCCCGTTCTCGATCAGCCGGTGGATCTTGTCGACTCCGAGCATTTCATGGAGAGCGTCGTAAATCGGACGCAAATACGGGTCGACCTTGGCGCGGATGTCGCCCGGCAGGAATCCCAACGATTCACCGGCCTCGACCGCGGGCCGTGCGAGAAAGACCCGATTGACCAGCTTCGCTTTCCACTCCGCCACCGCCATGGCCACCGCGAGATAGGTCTTGCCGGTGCCGGCGGGCCCGATGCAAAACGTGATGTCGTAGTTCTCGATGGCCTCGAGGTACTCCTTCTGCCCCAACGTCTTCGGGGAAATACGCTGGCCCCCGCTGACCGCCAGGTCCGCGGAGGTTTCCAGTTGGGCTGAGGGTCCCTCCTGTCCTTCGGCGACGAGGGTCATGGCGTAATGCAGGTAACGCTCCGAGAGTTCCCCGGTCCGGTCGATGTGCTGCAGAAGGTCATCGAAGAGATGGACCACGGCATCAACACGGTCGGGGGGACCAACGACGACGATCTCATCCCCACGGGCCGTGGCATGGACTCCAAACCGGGCCTCGATCAGACTGAGGAAGACGCCATGCCGCCCAAAGAGGACCCTTGGATCACACCCCTCGATCTCGATGACCCTCTGGGTCTGGTGGGATGAGTCCTGATTGATGTTCGATCTCGACAATGTCCCTACCAATCCTCCATGCTTAAGTCTTATCGGCAGGCCATCCGTGGTCGCCGTTTCGCGATATACGCTCCCAATCCCAGTCCCAGGCGTGCTTCAAATATATCGACTGGCCGTACTTCGTTTCCGGAAAAATCGTACCCCACCGGGGGTCGCGCAAGCCGCTGTCGTACAGATGCTTAACAAGCCGATGGGCCAGCCGCCTACTTCGATGGCTTGATGGCAATGCCGAGTTCGTCGAGTTGATACTGTTCGATTTCGGCTGGTGATCCATCCATCAAAGACTGTGCTTGGGTGGTTTTTGGGAACGCGATGACATCTCGAATAGAGTCCGATCCGGTCATGATGGCGACTAAGCGATCGAATCCCGGTGCGATCCCCCCATGGGGCGGCGCCCCATAATCGAGCGCCTCCAAGAGGAAACCGAACATCCGATTGGCCCTCTCGTCATCAATCCCCAAGGCATTGAGAACCCGCCGCTGCAACTCGGGCCGGTGGTTGCGGATGCCGCCGGAAGCAACCTCGGTGCCGTTAAGCACCAGATCGTATTGATGGGCGCGGATCATCTCCCATGGGTGCTCGGGGGTGCCAGGAGTCGCGGTGGTGGTGAAGCCCGCTTCCAGTTTGGGCAGGTCCTCTTCGTAGGGATGGGTCACGATGTTGTGCATGGCATCATAACGCCGGGCATCGGAGTTGTACTCGAACAGCGGGAATTCGTAGACCCAGAGGAAGGCAAACCGGCTGGAATCCACCAGACCGAGTCGTTCGGCGAGTGCAACCCGCAAACGGCCGAGCGACGTCCGGCAGGTCTTGATGTCCGCGGCCACGATCAGCACGGCATCCCCGACGCGCGCCCCGGTCTCGCCGGTTATTCTGTCGAAGGCCTCGGGTGACAGGAATTTCTGAATCGGCGACTTCACGCCGTCTTCCGCATAGAGTATGTGCGCCAGCCCGGCGGCTCCGGCGCTCTTGACGACCTCCTCCAACTCGCCGATTTCCCGCCGTGACAATCCGGCCAAACCCGGCGCTCTCAGCCCCGCGACACGGCCCCCTTTGGCCAATGTCTCATCGAAGACCCGGAACCCGGCGCCACGGACCGCATCGGAGAGAGTCACAATCGGCAGGTCGTAGCGCAGGTCGGGTTTGTCGCTCCCGTAGATGTCCATTACCTCTTCGTAGCGCATGCGGGGAAACGGGGCTTTGACCTCGACGTTCAGGACTTCCTTGAAGACGTGCTGCATCATCCCCTCGACCACCGCCCAGATGTCCTCCGGGGTGACAAAGGTCATCTCCATATCGATCTGGGTGTGTTCGGGCTGGCGGTCGGCGCGCAGGTCCTCATCGCGCAAACATCGCGCCAACTGGAAATACCGGTCGTAACCGGAAATCATCAGAATCTGCTTGAGAAGCTGGGGCGACTGGGGCAGCGCATAGAAGCGGCCCTTGTGTACCCGTGACGGCACCACGTAATCACGGGCCCCCTCCGGTGTGGAGCGCATGAGCAGCGGTGTTTCGATTTCCATGAATCCCTGGCTGTCGAGGTAGCGTCGGATGGCCATGGCCGACCGGTGGCGAATCCTCATTTTCTCCTGCAAGGGGGCACGGCGCAGATCGAGGTAACGGTACTTTAACCGCAGATCCTCGGAGGCGTCGGTGTGATCGCTGATCTCGAAGGGCGGAGTCTTCGCCTTGTTCAGAACCACCAGGCGCCGAACATGCACCTCGATCTCCCCCGTCGCCAGCCGGTCGTTGGTCGTACCCTCGGGACGCTTCTGGACCACACCCTCCACGCCAATAACAGTCTCCGCGCGCAGCGTGGCGGCGAGGGCCATGGTCTCCGCATCAATCTCCTTGGGATTGAACACGATCTGGGTGATGCCGTAACGATCCCGCAAATCGATGAACAACAGCCCGCCGAGATCGCGCCAGCGCGCCAGCCAGCCGTTGAGGCGCACCGTCTGACCGACTGCGCCGGGGCGCAGTTCTCCGCAGGTGTGGGTTCTCTGGATATCCTGAATGATCAGCATGTCGTGTTTACCCTCGTGGAAAATTGGGGACTGGACCGTGGTGTGATGAATGTCCGTGTTCGGTCACGCGGTCCTTTCGAAAAGACCGCGATTCCAGGTGGATGTATCGGCAGAAATCTCGACTTGCCGGGCCTCGTCCATGTGACGCAGACTCATTTGCCCGCGGGCGAGTTCATCATCTCCGAAGATGAGCGCAACGCGCGCGCCGGCCCGCCCGGCTTCCTTCATTTGGGCTTTCAATCCGCGGCCCTGAAAGTCCGTGTCGGCGGAGAGCCCAAGACCTCGCAGCGCGCCCAATGTTGCCCCGAGGACCGACCGCGCGCGATCCCCGATGGCGCAGACGAAGACATCCAGCCGGTCCGGAGCCGGTCCCGACCTTCCGCAGTTCTCGAGGGTCGCCAGAATCCGCTCCATGCCCGCGGCAAACCCGACCGCCGGTGTGGGCGGGCCGCCCAGAACTTCCACGAGACCATCGTAGCGCCCGCCGCCGCAAAGCGCATCCTGCGCGCCGAGACGGGTGGTCTTGAATTCGAAGGTCGTGCGGGTGTAGTAATCCAGCCCCCGCACCATCCGCAAATCGATTTCGCAGGCAATGCCCAGTCCCGCCAGCGATTGCGTGACAAACTCGAAGTGCTGTCTGTCCTCCCCTGTCAGGTGGGCATCGATGGTGGGCGCATCTCGAAGCAGGCGCCCGCAGCCTTCCTTCTTGCAGTCGAACACGCGCAACGGATTGGTTTGGGTCCGCCTGCGGCAGTCCTCGCAGAGCCCGGAGGCAATCTCGGGCCGGATCAGGAACTGGCGCAGGTTGGCGTTGTAAGCCGCTCTCGCTTCAGCAGAACCGATCGAATTCAGTATCAGTCTGGCATCATCAATTCCAAGATCCAGGAGGATGTCCCGGCAAAGTGTGATGATCTCCACGTCGGCCGATGGCGAGGCCGCACCGATCATCTCGGCGCCATACTGGTGGAACTGCCGGTAGCGTCCCTTCTGCGGTCGTTCGGCACGGAACATCGGTCCGATGTAAAACAGCTTCCAGAGGGGCCGCTGGGCGCCCAGGTTTTCTTCGAGGTAGGCACGGACGACCGATGGTGTCCCCTCGGGGCGGAGTGTCAGCGAGCGGTTGCCGCGATCGGTCAGGGTGTACATCTCCTTTTGAACGATGTCCGTGGTCTCGCCGGTCCCCTTCTGGAACAATTCCGTCGGCTCCATGATCGGCACGCGGATTTCGCCGAAGGAATAGCGTGCCATCACCGCACGGATTCGCGACTCGAGCCATACCCACCGTGCGGAATCCTGCGGCAGCAGATCAAACGTGCCCTGTAACCGTCGCATTTCACCCTGGCTTTTCATTCCTTAACCGTCTGTTTACGTGTCCTGCATCCCGTCCTGGGCGCTCACGGCCCACGCCCTCCCCCGCAAACCATGTGCTCGGGCTCCACCCTGTGGCCGCGCAAAATGGCCGCACGGGTGGCCCCATGTCAACCGCCTCAACCACCGGGAAACAGGACAAAACGAAATCGCCTTTCAATTCCCGGCTGGATTGCGTATTCTTTGCGACGTGATGTTTGTCACCTTGGTCCGATAGCTTTTGTCTTCCTGTTCACGGGGCGTCGCCCCGTCTAAATGGCAGCCGGGTCGTTGACCCTCCATAACTGGCGAGGTGGTCGTGTCAAAAGGCGCCGTTCCCCCGAAGTTGCGGTGGCATCCACTGTCCCTTCAACAGTTGGAAGCCAACAAGTTCACGCAGATCGTCAACCAGATCCTCGACGGGCGGCTTTCCGTCCTGCACTCCTCCGACGCGCGTCAGACCAAGCGTGTCCTGGTCACCGACGACAACAAAGATCACGCCGGTCTGCTGACCGAACTCCTTGAGTCCGATTGGGGAGTGGCGGTGGACTATGCCCCCTCCTCCGATCAGTGTCTCCGCCTGATTGATCAGACCTCCTACGATCTTCTCATTTTGGACTACCGGCTCCCCAAGAGGGACGGGCTCTGGGTCATCGAAGAACTGGCCCGCCGCGGGAAGCGAATCCCGGTAATGATGATGACGTCGTTCTACCAGCCGCACCTGTCCGCGGGCATCAGACGCCGTCTGGCTGTTGAAATTTATGACAAAGCGGACGGGTGCTTCGAGGCCCTGTCCAGGGCGGCCGGCCGAATGTTGAATGCAACGGCCGCGCCAAAGCGATCGGCCGCCTAGACCCTACTCAAATGGACACACCCGGAACGCGGGAGATCGGCACACGCAACCCGTGGGGAACGTTTACGGCCTTTGAACAGGCCGTGCGACGCGCCGGCACCGAGACTCAGGCATTGCAGTTGGCCGCCGAGGCCGTGATCGAGTGTGAGCTGTATCGCTGCATCGTTCTTTCCCTCCATGACGATCAGGGGAATCTCGGCGCCATCGGGTATGCCGGTGTGCCCTCGGAGCTGATCGAGGCCGCCCGCCGTGCCCCCCGGGTTCGCAAGGAAGTTCGGGAGGCCGTGCTCAAAGAGGAGCATCGCCTGGGACAGTCGTACTTCATCCCCGTCGAAGCGGGGATCGATCTAACCGACGAGGCACGGCACATCCCGTCAGCCCAGAGCCCGGACCCGATGGCGGAGTGGCGAGCTGGGGATGAGTTGTTCACCCCTCTTCGCCGGTCCGACGGCGGCATCATGGGCTTTTCCTCTGTTGATGAGCCCTTCGACCGGCGCCGCCCCACGACCGAGAGCATCCGGTTTCTGGAGTTGATCATCAGCCGGGCCGCCGCCGCCGTCGAGCATCTCGGCACGCTGCGCGGTCAGGCAGCCATCGAGGAACGCATCCAACGAATCGTGGCAAACGCGGAGGATGTCATCTACCAGATCAATGCGGCCACGCGCAGTTTCACCATGATCAGCCCCGCAATCCAGATCCTCACGGGCGTCGACTCCGCCGAGCTGGTCGGTCTCGCCACCGGTGACTGGATTCGGCGGTTTGTTCATCCGGATGACCGGGAGATGATCACGCAGCATTACCTCGAACTCGGGGATGCGGCTCTGGGTGGCACGACCCGGCCCGCGGTGTGCGAGTATCGCGTTCGGCGTCAGTCCGGAGTCGTGAGGTGGGTGCGTGAGAAGACCTGGGCCTCCACCGACGAGGACGGTCAGGTGATCACCTTTGAAGGGCTGATCCGCGACATCACGCCGGTCCGATCCCTCTCCGGGCAGCTCGAAAGGACCGAGCAGCGGTACCACCTGATCGCGGACAACGCGCGCGACTTGATCTACACGCGCGATGTCGACGGCGCCATGACGTATGTCAGCCCGTCGGTGACCGACTACCTGGGGATCAGCCCGGAGGAATTCCTCAACTCTCACTTCTCTTCCTGGTTGAATGACTCTCCGCGCAACCGCATCGCGTTCGAGGCGTTCAATGCCGCGCTGGAGTCGACCGCGATCGCCTCCCCATTTACGCTGGAGTTGCGCGGGCCGGACAGCCGCACAATTCTCATGGAATTCAACGAGTCGCTCATTCATGACGAGTTCGGCCGGGTGATCGGGGCCCAGGGAGTCGGGCGGGATATTACGGAGCGCGAGGAACTGCTGAACTCCCTGCGGACTCAGAGCGAACGGGCGGATGCGTCGAACGTGGCGCTCAAGAGCCTTGTCAGCGAATCCCGCCGACGGCAGCAGAAGGCGATCGAATTGAGCAGGCAGCTCCGGGCGAAAAACAAAGAACTCGAGTCATTCGTCCACATTGTCTCCCACGACCTCCGGGCACCCCTGATTACGCTTCAGGGTTTATCGGGCCAGTTGCGCCGCCGTTATGCCCGTCTGCTGGACGAGCGCGGACGGGAGATCACGCTGCAACTCGGCGCCGAGGCCAAACGGCTCATGCGGCTCATTACCGGCTTGCTGGATTATGCGCGGGCCGGATCGGACGAATCGGCGCGCCGTGCGGTCGATCTTGGTCTGGTCACCGAGTCGGTGTGGACCCGTCTTACGGAATCCGGGCTTGTCGGGGACTCCGCATTGCGCTGTCCCGACTCCCCCATCCTGGTTTGGGCGGACCCGGTCGCATTGGAACGAGTCATGGAGAACCTGCTGTCCAACGCGCTGATTCATCGTGACCCGATCCGGCCCGTGGAGATCGAACTCAGTTGGGAAAGCCGCGATGGCCAGATCGAGGTGGCCATTCGCGACAACGGACGCGGCGTTGATCCGGACGACCGGGACAGGATTTTCGAGTTGTTCTTTCGGGGGCAGGGCGCCGAAGCCCCCGGCTCCGGCCTTGGCCTGGCGATCGTGAAACGCATCATGGAGGCGTCCTCCGGTTCGGTCTCGTACGAACCCAATCCGGGTGGCGGGTCGACGTTCTATGTCCGATGGCCGGCACACCCCACCGCGTTTCACCGTTCCGCCTCGACGTTGTAATCTTCCTGTCACCAGACCGGACCGCGTCAGCGTCCACCGCGACAGACTGTTGGTTCATTACGTTTCGGAGCCTGACTCACATCGCCGGTTAGGGATTGACGACCTGCCGCGGCAGGGATTAACCTTCGCGCGGAAACCCTTGGCAAGGAACGCCGATTTGATGGGAAGGCATTCATGACTCAGAAATCGATCATCACTCTCGCACTCACACTGTGTGCTCTGGTTGTCGTTGCCCTTCAGTTCGAGGCGAAGGCCGTCAGCGCGCAGACATCGGAGTCGTCACCGTCGGGCGAACTGGCGAGCCCGCCATCGCAGAGTGACATCGGCTGGGGAGACATGAGCGAGGCGGAGCGTGAGCGGGCGATCAGCTACTCAAGCACGAAACACACATTCTACTTCATCGAAACCGCCTGGTCGGCGATCGCGCTCATCATCCTGCTTTACACGGGACTTTCTGGCCAAATGTGGAATTGGTCGCGCCGGGTGGGTCGCTTTCGGCTGCCGGCACTGATTCTGTACGTGCTCTTGTTCCTGATCGTGACCGCCCTGCTGGCCCTGCCACTCAGCTACTATCTGGAATTCCATCTCGAACACCAGTTCGGTCTGTCCAATCAATCATTGGGCGACTGGGTGGTCGACGGTCTTAAGTCCATGCTGGTTTCCTGGGTCTTCCTGACTTTGGTCGCGGGCATCCTCTTCGCCCTCGTTCGGTCCTACCCCCGCGCCTGGTGGGCCTGGCTCGGGGTGGTCGCGGTGCCGCTTCTGGTTTTCGTGATGGTCATCGCGCCGATTGTAATCACGCCGCTTTTCTACGAGACCACGCCCATGGAGGAGGGTCCGCTCAAGGCGCAGATTCTGGATCTGGCCGCGCAGTCGGGAATCCCTGATTCGCGGGTTTTTGTGATGAACGCTTCGAAGGATACCCAGAAGTTGAATGCCTATGTGACCGGACTCGGACAGACGAAGCGAATCGTGATGTACGACAACCTGGTGGCAAAGATGGCCCCGGAGGAGGTCCTCTTCGTCGTGGGACACGAGATGGGACACTACCTTTTGCACCATGTCTGGATCGGCCTCGGCGTCGCCGTGGCGATCATCTTCATCCTCGGGTACCTGTCGCACCTGGTCATGGGCCGTATCCTTGCGAGAAACCAGGCGCGTTTCGGTTTCGACCGACTGTCGAATCCGGCGAGCCTGCCGCTTTTCTCCCTCTGCTTTTTGGTGCTGGGCTTCGTTATCTCCCCCCTCCAGAACGGCATCTGGAGGCATTTTGAGCATCAGGCGGACATCTTCGGCCTCAATCACATTCGGAACAGCGATGCGGCCGCGGGGGCATTTGAAAAGCTGGCGGCGGTCAATTTGTCCAATCCGAATCCCGGTGCGTTCATCAAATTCTGGCTCTACGACCACCCCACGCTGAGTGAGCGTGTTCAATTCGCTCAATCGTTCGACCCGCCGGCGGACACGGCCCCGGCGGTCCGTTTCCTCGGCGAGCGGCACCTGGCCAATGTCCGCCAGCTGACATTCGGCGGCGAAAACGCGGAGGCGTACTTCGACTCCGCGGGCGAGAATCTGATCTTCCAGTCAACCCGCGATGGACGCGATTGCGATCGCATCTTTACCATGACCGCTGACGGGAAGAACATCCGCGAGGTGTCCGCCGCGGGCGGTGTCAAGACATGCGCGTTCATCGCTCCCGATGGCGGGCGGATTATCTATTGCTCGACCCATCTGGTGGACGACTCCTGTCCGCCGAAGGCCCCCCACGACAAGGGGTATGTGTGGTCCCTGTACGCCGGGTACGACGTCTTCTCCGCCAAGCCGGATGGATCGGACCTGACGCAATTGACGAGCACTCCCGGGTACGACGCCGAGGCGGTTTATTCGCCGGATGGATCGAAGATCCTGTTCACGTCCGTCAGGGACGGCGACTTGGAACTGTACACGATGAATCCCGACGGGAGCGGACAGACACGGATTACCTTTGATCTGGGGTATGACGGCGGCGGGTTCTTCTCGCCCGACAACAAGCGCATTGCCTATCGCGCCCACCACCCGGAGACACCGGAGGAGATTGCCGACTACCAGGAGTTGCTGCGCGCCGGGCTCATCCGCCCCTCGCAACTGGAAGTGTTCGTCATTGACGTCGACGGCTCGAACCGGACCCAGGTGACGCGAAACGGGGCCGCCAATTTCTGCCCCTATTTCCACCCCAACGGCCGTCAGATCATCTTCGCGTCCAACATGAACGACCCGAAGAAGCGGAACTTCGAGCTGTATCTCATCAACACCGATGGGACCGGCCTGGAGCAGATCACCTTCAACGAATCGTTCGATGGATTCCCGATGTTCAATCGCGACGGCAGCAGACTGGTCTTTGCATCAAACCGCAATGCCGGCCGTCCGGGAGAAACCAACATCTTCGTCGCCGACTGGGTGGAGTAGTATTCCAAGCCCTTGGTTGTCACACAGTATCGGTGCCATAGGCATAGAGGTTTTCGGCTGCCACGGATACGGTGACTTGTTGCCCGGGTCGGATGGAAGCAGCGCCGGCGAAGTGGGCCGTCCAGATCTCCCCGTCGGGCAATGCCAATGTTGCCACGGTGCGCGATTCGACACGATGGAGCGCCTCGCAGACAGCCGTGAGGCGATTTGGCGGCGTGACATCACTCTCGAATTGGATGACCGAGTGTGGGTGGCAGAGCAAACTGACCGATTCTCCCGTCCGCCCTTGCGTTACCATCCGACGCGCCTGCAAAAGCCCCAGCGCGGTTCTTACCGCGACCCGGTCGTCCGCGACAGATTCGAGAACTCCGCTGATTCGGTTGGCATACCCCATGAACTCGGCCAGAACGGGCGATTTCGGATGATCGTGGAGCTCCTCCGGCCGTCCTTCCTGAAGCAGGCGACCGTCGTGAAGAAATCCGATCCGATCGCAGATCTCGAAGGCTTCCTCGCGGTCGTGGGTGACCAGAATCGTGGGAATCGGATGGCGCAAGAGCCAGCGCTGGAGATCGGCGCGCAACCGTGCCCGAAGTGGCGGGTCGAGATCCGAGAACGGTTCATCCAGAAGCAATGCCTGGGGGCGGCACGCGAGAGCCCTCGCCAAGGCGACGCGTTGACGTTCACCCCCGGATAGTTCCCCGACCAAACGCGACTTTATCTCCTGTAAACCGAGGGAGGTGAGCACGTCCTCGACCTGTCGTCCGGCTTCTGCCGGGTTCCATCCCTGGGCACGGCAGCCGAAGGCGGCATTGTCGATTGCGCTCATCCACTCGAAGAGCCGGAAGTCCTGGTAGACATTCGCGAACCGGCGCTGACGAGGCGCGAGGTCGCTTAAGTCCGACGCACCCAGTGTGATCTGCCCCGTGGAGGAGAGAACTCCAGTCAGGGCGCCGAGAATCGAAGACTTGCCCGCACCGCTGGGTCCGAGGATCCCATAGATCTCTCCACACTCAACCGTAAAGGAGACATCGCGCACGGCGACCAGGTTGCCGTAGCGCACAAGGAGCCCTCGCACGGTGAGGTGTTGTGGGCGCGGAATTTGTTCCGTGGTCACCATTCTCAGGCTCGGTTTCTGTTGCGCATCTCCGCCGAATCGGTTGCCTGATTCTCAAGGTTTGTCTAAGTTGCGCCCGGGGTCAATGGGACATCAGATGCGTGCTTTCTTGCTTTCAATCAGATCCATCATGCTCGGGGCATTCGCGGCCGCCGGGCTGAGCGTGAACTGCCTGGCGGACTCGACCACCCAGAACAAGCGATTACCAGCCGGTGAAACTGTTCTTGAAACACGATTCGTTGTGGATTCCAGCGGGTGCCCGCTTGCGCTTGAAATCTGGCTGAGCAACCCCAACGACACGATTCAGGGAATGGAGCTGGGGCTCATTTGGGATCGACCTGATTATGCCCGGTTCCGTCTTGATACATCGGGCACAACGACTTCGGGCAAATCGACCCTGCCCGAAGCGCTCCAGTCAATTGGGCGATCGGGACGATCCGGGCTGGTGATCGACCGAGGGAACGGGCTGTTGAAGACTTGGGACTTTGTGGAAGCGAGGGGTACGGATGGTCTCTCGGCGAAGATCACCGCGCTGGCATACGTGGCCGCGGCGAGTTCCGCCAAGTTGATCTTACCTCAGGACACGGGCATGCTCATGTCACTGCCGATAGAGTTACCCTCATCGTTGCCCTTGGCCGCTGCGGCGGATTCCACCTCGGTGGGAATCTCGCCCGTGCAAACCAGGGTATCCGACAATCGGGGGAACCTGGTGAAAGGGCTGATCTTCCGGGAACCCCGAATCGTCATCGCGAACTGCACGGCTCGGTCATCCGGGGGAGAATGACACGGGACTGGCGCACGAGAGAGCTCGGGCTTTTGTCTTCTAACCGGGCCCAGAGTTTTGTCCATGAGTCTGGACTAAACGGTAATAAAGGTCAGCACGCCGCTTGACAATTCCCTGCGCTTGGGTTAGATTGGGTTCACCTTCAGGGCTCACCCTTTTGTGGTGTCCGGCTCTCGAAGGGTGTCCGCAAGAGACCGCAGAGAAGCGGTTCAGGAGTACCAAGAAAGTCACTGGCTTGAATTCTTACCGTTCCTGAGGAGTTGCTCAGTAGCCCTTAGCGCTTGGTTTGTAGGACGTTTGGCAGCCTGAATTTACCTGCTCTCGGCTCGAGAGGTTGGCCAAAACGTTCGATAAGATGTAACAGGCGCTGCGCTGGAAGGCATGGGACCATTCCAGCAGGGAACTCTGGTCAACCCAAACTCAAACATGGGTTTGTGATCGGATCATCCCGGCGCGATGGCAGCGTTGGCTGCCTCGGCCACAGCGTTGGGATGGTGTCCCGTAGGTGAAGGAGCAGTCCATGACCCGCAGGCATCACATCGCCGGATTGCTGGCGATCGCCGTCATCACCACGTCGGCCCTCGTTTTCCATCCGACGTCACTGCTTGGGCAGCAGATCTATCTGGACATCGAGGAGCAGATTTCACGGCCCGGGAATATCGTGCCGGTATCGATCTTCGTTGAAAACCTTGGGGATTCCATCCAAGCCTTCCAGATGGGGATCACCCTGGACCGTCCGGACATCATGTCGTTTCAGTCCGACACGGTGATCCAGACTTGCTATGAGTGCGCCGATTCCGCCTGCACATCCGTGGTCGCCTTCGCCTGCACCGTGGCGGTGGTCCCTGTCACCGCCGAGGGATCGTTGACCCAGAACTGGGAGTTCGTTCAGGCCAACACCTTTGGCTCGTTCGACATACGCATTACCGGAATCGCCGACACGGACTTTGATGGCCTTCCAGGACCCGTTGTTCCGTTCACCAACGGCATTTTGGTCAAGGTCCAGGCGCAGGTGTTCTGCGACATCCCGGACACACTCCAGGATCGCACCGTCACCGCCACGATCTCACCGGTGAACACCTACTTCAGCAACACGGTCGGCGAACTGATCGAACCCCTGGACTTTACCGCCGGAACCGTTACTGTGCTGATCAAGCAACGCGGCGACTTCAACGGGGATGGATTTGTGGATGCGGTCGATCTTGCCTTGGCCATCGACCAAGTCTTCTTCGGCGGCGCAGCGCCCTGCCCTGAACACATCACAGACATGAGTTGTGATGGGTTTGCCGACGCGCTCGATCTGGCCTGGCTCATCGATTACATTTTCTTTGGCGGATCACCAGCCCCTTGTTGATCCCGGCGAATTAGCGGCTTTCCCGGCGGGCAGCGCTAAGCAGCGCTGCCCGTTTCGCTTATGGTCCGCAGACCCGCTGGTTCCCAGGCGGGTTCTCTTGCCGGAATAAAAAAACCGTGAAACTGCTTGACAGCCAGCCGTTCGGGGGTAGATTTCTCTCATTCAGAGCAGGACCCTCGCTCATGAGAGTTGAGATGGTCGCGCCTGTTTGGGAGAGAACGAAGCAGAGTCTCAGACTCTGATACCAAGCCCCCGGGAGAACAGCCCTCTATGGCCCAGGTAGTCCCTTCACACTTGCCCTACTAGAAGTACCAGAGGTTGTTCTCCCCCTAATTGGCAGACGGCCCCTCCACCGGAGGGGCCGTTTGGTTTTCATCACTTTGCGGCTATCGGTGACCCAATCGGGTCAATCCAGGTGGCGGCGAATCTACGGCCCGGGCGCAGGCCTCAGCACGATCCGGGCGTCGATCGCACGGGTCATTTGCCCGTCGGCGCAGACAACGAACGGATTGATGTCGAGTTCGTGGATGATTGGGAACCCTTCAACCAGCTGCGAAAGTGTGACCAGCGCGTTGACGATCGGTCCTTTGTCCATCGGCGGGGAACCGCGAAAGCCCTCAAGCAGTTTGCGGCCACGCAGGTGTCCGATCATTTCCAGGGCATCGTTTTCCGTAAGTGGCGGAAGCTTGAAGGCGACATCGTTGACCACCTCGACGAATACCCCGCCGAGACCGCACATGACCAGCGGGCCAAACTTCGGATCGCGCACCATCCCCAGGACCATTTCCACCCCGCCTCTGACCATGGGCTGGATGACCACATGGACATCCTTCAGGTGCCTCGCCCCGGCGCGTGACATGAGCGCGTCGTAGTGCCGCCTCAGCTCCTCTTCGCCGCGCACATCGGTGATGACCCCGCCGACCTCGGTCTTGTGAACGAGGTCTTTGGCATCGAGCTTCAGCACCACCGGATAGCCGATCCGGGCCGCGGATGTCGCGGCATGATCGGCGCTGTCGGTTTTGACCAGCGACGCGACCGGGATGCCGGACTCCGCGATGATGTCCAAGGCGCGGTCTCCCAGCACCATGGTCTCGCCCGACTCGGCAATGCGGCTCAGGGTAGAGCGCGCCTGTTCCACCGCCGTCGAGGGCGGAATCACCCTGATCTCAGGACGTGACCGCCAGGCGACCGACTTGATCATGAGGGAGTAGGTGCTCGCCAGTTCTTCCGGGAATGTGTACACCGGAATTCCCGCATCGCGCAGGAGATCCGCGCCGGAGAGCCCCTCGGTGGTCGGTCCCATAAAACACGACAGGATTGGCTTCTCGCGGCCGCGCGAGGCGGCGATGATCGCCTCGGCCACCGCCATCTGGTCGATCATGATCGGCGGCACAAAAACACAGATGATGGCATCGACATTGGGGTCAACGAAAAGCAGGTCCAGCGCTCGCTTGTAGTGCTCGGCCGTGGCGGAGGCGATCATGTCGACCGGGTTGCCGGTGGCGGCTTCGGGGGGCAAAAACTCCCGCAGCCCGGCCTCGGTCCGGGGGTCCAGGCGAACAACATCCAATCCCATGCCTGCCGCGGCATCGGTGGCGAGAATTCCGGGACCGCCGGCATTCGTCAACACAACCACCCGGCGACCCTTCGGCGCGGGCTGAAGCTCGAACCCCTTGGCCACATCGAACAATTCCTGAATGGTGTTGACCCGCAACACCCCGCACTGATCAAAGAGCGCATCGACACCAACGTCATATCCTGCCAGCGCGCCGGTGTGCGAGGCGGTCGCACGTGCGCCCGCGGTGGTCTTCCCCGACTTGACCGCAATGATCGGCTTGTTGCGGGTGATGGTGCGTGCGATGCGTGTGAATGTCTCCGCGTCGCCGAAACTCTCCAGGTACAAAAGGATGATCTGCGTCTCCGGATCGTCCTTCCAGTAATTCAGAAGCGCGTTGCCGGAGATGTCCGCCTTGTTGCCGACCGAGGCGAACATGGAAAACCCGATGCCCAGCTTGCGCGCATGATTCAGGATGGCCTCGCCCAGCGCCCCCGACTGCGACATAAACCCGATCTTGCCGCGCAATGGCGCGGTGCGGGAAAAGGTGGCGTTCATGCTGAAATCGGGATGGGTGTTGATCACCCCGAAGCAGTTCGGGCCGATCATCCGCATGTTGTAATGGCGGACACGCGCGAGAAGCTGCGCCTCGCGCTCGGCGCCCTCCTCGCCGATTTCCTTAAAGCCGCTGGTGATCACCACCAGCCCCCCAACGCCCTTCTGTCCGCATTCTTCCACGGTCTGCAGGACCAGCTCTTTGCGAACCACAATAATCGCGAGGTCGACTTTGTCCGGAATGTCCAGAATCGAGGGATGGCACTTGATTGAATGGATAACTTCGTTTTTCGGATTGACCGGAAAGACCTTTCCGGTGAACCCGTAGCTGATCAGGTTGTGCACGATTTCACGCCCAATCGTCCCCGGGCGGTCGGTGGCCCCGATCATGGCGATCGATTTGGGCCGGAAGATGTTGTTGAGTCCTTCTGCGGTATTCATCTCACACCTTTGCTGCCACACGTGCGGCACGGGGTGGATAATGAACAGTGCGCGGCCGGGGCAAACGGATTCGATGGGCAGGGGGGATTATTGACATGGCGCGCAGCGGCAGGATGGTATGCCTGCGCTCGTGAGGCCGATCAATCCGGAACACACAGTCGATACGCTGACCGCGGACTTCTATCCCACCCGCTCGTAAACCGCGGCAATCCCCTGTCCGCCGCCGATGCAAAGCGACGCGCAGCCGTAGCGCGCCTGTCGACGCCGCATTTCGTAAAGCAGGGTCAATGTCAGTCGCGCCCCGGATGCCCCGAGCGGGTGCCCAATGGCCACCGCGCCGCCATTCACGTTAGCCTTCTCCCTCGGAAGACCGAGGGCCTTTTCACAGGCGATATACTGGGCGGAAAAAGCCTCGTTGATCTCGACCAGATCGATGTCATCAAGGGCCAGTCTGGCTTTGGCGAGCGCCATCTTGATGGCTTCGACCGGGCCGATCCCCATGATCTCGGGCGGGACTCCGGCGATGCCGTAGGAGACGAGACGGCCCAGCACTTTGAGCCCATGCTTCTCCGCCGCCTCCGACGAGGCGAGGATCAGGGCGCAGGCGCCATCATTGATCCCCGAGGCATTGCCCGCCGTGACACCGCCATCCTTTTTGAATACCGGTCTGAGTTTCGCCAGTTGATCAAGCGAGGTCTCGCGGATGTGCTCATCGACGTCAAGGAGGCGGGTCTCCCCCTTTCTCGACGGCAGCGCAATCGGCTCGATTTCCTCACGCAGCCATCCCTTGTCGCGGGCGTGGCGTGCGGTCTCAAAGGACCGAAACGCGTAGTCGTCCTGATCCTGCCGCGAGATCGAGTACTGCTCGGCGAGTTTCTCGGCGGTGAGGGCCATGTTGAGGCCGCAGAAGGGGTCTTCCAGAGCGGCCCACAGGGCATCTTCCAGCTTGCTCTGCCCGAGGGGCAATCCCCAGCGTGCTCCGCGGATGACATGGGGTGTCTGCGACATATTCTCCATCCCGCCGGCAAGCACAATGTCCGCCTCGCCGAGCTGGATGAACTGCACGCCATTGACGATTGCCTGGAGGCCGGAGCCGCAGATTCGGTTGACGGTCAGGGCGGGAGTGGAGATCGGCAGCCCGGACTTCAGCCCCACGTGTCGTGCGCCATAGAGGGCATCCGTCGATGTCTGTGTGGCATTGCCCATGACCACATGGTCGATGGCCTCGGGCTTGACTCCCGCCTTGCGGATTGCCGCCTTTGCCGCTTGCACGCCCAGATCGATGGCGGAAATGTCCCGCAGGGATTGGCAGAATTCGCCGAACGGTGTCCGGGCACCCTCACAAATCAGTATCTCTTTCACTCTCACTCCTTGGTTCAGCTGGGGGAATCTGGCTTCGATCCGCTTTGTTTGTTTCCTGTCGCAAAAAGGAAGTTAGACCGCTGGTCTTACGTCGATCAAGACCATTTGATCCTTCTCGAGTGCCGGTCCAAGACGCGAAGTGGATGCCTGCGCCAGCAACACGCAATCTTTGCGATCCGTACAACCCCTTGTCTGCAAGACCCTTGTGCCACATCATGCCGGGGCGGGTTTCAATCCAGCTACGCACAATGTGCGCTTGTCTTGGGTTCACCCGGTCATCCGAGCGAGTGTGAATGACCTAATCGTTTGAGAGTTAACGTATTCCATCGAAAGCAACGGGCGGGCTTCGAATTGGCACGCTCTTTGTACTATGTGTTTGCGGCCCCGTTTATGGGGCCGTCAGCTCAACTGCGGTGAGGGGTGCTGACGAGGTGGGGTATGAGGAGCTCCTTTGGTGAGGGAGGAGCTCCTTGGTTTTTGTTGGGGCGACCGATCAGGTCGCGCTAGGCTGAGACGGCGCCTCCCTGCGACCACAATGACGGGGCGGGGTGATTGCCACCGGGTCGGGCGGGTCCTATATTGCGTTTCGTGCCGACGGCACGTTGAGGGGTGGGATAGGAACGGTTTCGATGTCGATGACACGGCGCAAGCGGATGCAGTACGCGGAGAAGTTCCTGGTCATGGGGCATGACTTCCAGACCATGGGCTTTTACCGCGACGCCGCGCATTACTTCCGCAAGTCGATCAAGATGTACCCGACCCCGGAGGCCTACACCTACCTGGGCTGGATCCACTCCTTCATGGGCGATTACACCCAGGCCATCGAGTTCTGCAAGATCGCCATCTCCCTCGATCCCGAATACGGCAACGCCTACAACGACATCGGAGCCTACCTGATGGAGATGGGCGAGGTCGATCAGGCCATCCCCTACCTGCGCCGCGCCGCCAAAGCGCGCCGCTACGACAAGAACCACTTCGCCCACTACAACCTCGGCCGCGCCTGGGAAAACAAGCGCGAGTACAGCAAGGCAGTGAGCGAGTACCGTCGCGCGCTCGAGCTTTATCCGGAATATGAGCCGGCGCGGATGGCCTTCTACAAGCTCGTGCGGATGATGAACTGAGCCGGCGGAAACGGCCAGGGGACTACATTTATCGAAAGCTCGATTTAGGTCCCTGGAGCAAACTCTCCTCGGAATCTGGCTCTGGATGCCAAGCCTTGCAACTCGTTGTGCCTCAATGGGGACTCTTTTCCATACCCACCTTAACTGTCAGGAAGACGTGCTTTGGGCCGCCCAAACCTGTTGAGTGCTTGGTGTCCGTCGACCTGAACCGTAGATTTGAAGTAAGGTCTGTGTTTTGCAGTCAACGCGTAGAGCAATGCGAATAGTTCTGTCCATCGGGCTGGCTGTCTTGGCACTTGCCTTAGCATTGCCAGGAGCCTCCTCGACGCCTGAAGACTTTATCCCGAATGGGTCCGGAACCACTACAGGAGTGAGTTCCTCCAAATCTCACAGGACTTACTCGGAGGAGGAGGTAAGGACTGCGCACGCGCGCCTCCTCGCGGTCGGATACGACGTCACCCTCTCCGAGACCCGGCAGTACCTCGAGTCCCCGCCCCATACTCCCGGCGAAATCATCGAGTTTTTGGCCGAATTCGGCGTGGATGTCTCATCGTACACGGAATCCCTGATTGAGCAGGCGAGGATCTATGAACCAGACATTCTGCTGGGGTTAGACGCCGGGATTACTGTCACCCGTGCGTTTTACTACACCACACTCTCAACTCCACCGGACTACTCGAAGGCTTGGGAGATCATCCAAGAAGAGATGACTGATGTAACGTGGGTGAATCTCCTTCGAACGACATTCTGGCCGCTTGGCTCAGCCTACGAACTTTTCGAGGTCGCCAGGGGGACCATCACTCTGACGGCATTCATCATTGATCGGGCGGGGATTGCCAGTCAGATGCGCTATTACTTGGGATGGTGCGATACCCGCCACGTCAGCGCCCCTTACGAGGATGAAGTGGCATGCTGCTACGGCGATCCCCAGGGTTATCTGCTCTCGCCCTGGCCCGCACAGTACTACGAGATCGCGATTCCCTTCTCTACGGACGTCTTCACACCAAGTGTGATGCAAGGAATGGCGGAAGCCAACTACGCTCTTTGGTCAGGTAAACAGGATCTGGAGAATGCTGTCGGGGAGGCTGTCGCAGAAGCAAAGAGTGCGCTCGATCCCCTCGCGCTTTTGCTGGCCGAGTACGAGGCTGGACAATATACGATAATGGTTGACCAAGGGAGTGGCGCCGCGGTCGTGGGTAACTCGGGTCCGGTCTCCATTCAGAATCTCATTCTACGAAATCAACGGCCTCTCCTACCCGATGAGGAGACTGATCCGATCCTCGTCCTGCTTTCAGGGGCGAAGGTGGTCATTCCACTCCAGGGAGAAATGGAGTTTCAGGACATCGACGAATTGGTCTTCGGCATGGAGGGTATTGAGGTCACTGTAAACGCATCGACCGTGACGCGCCCTATGGTCGGCAATTGCCGTGTCTTCCCCGTCGATGACGGCCATAACGAGGTTGCTCCCCAAACCGTCTGGGTCGAATCACAGGTTGTACCGGACCTTGCGATCTACTCCTACGAAATCGATTTCGGCGATGGAACTCCGGCGATCTTTGGCGAATCAACGGCGGGGGGCTTCATCCAATCGCCCACCCATACTTACCTTCATCCCGGCTCTTTCCTCGTAACCCTACGCATCGAGGATGCGGCGAGCAGCTGGATCCTTGTCCAGACTGAGGTGCGGCTTGACAATCCGATCATCATGGATCGGGAGCTAACGTCAAACCCGATCGTTCCGGGACCATCACACTCGTTCCCACTGACCGCGGGTGGCACCTATGACATTGAAGGGGACAATCTCACTTACGAGTGGGATTTTGACTACGATGGAACCTCGTTTGACGTGAGCGAGTCGGGACATGACGTCCCATTTGCGGCCGGGGAGGTAGGGGAGTACGTCATTGCGCTCAGATGCCGGCGTGCTGATGGAATCTCTCAATTGGCATCAAAGTCGCTTCATGTACAGAACCCCTCAGTGGCAATCTTAGAGAACCTCCCGTTCGAGGGAACACCGCCATTGACGGTCTCCCTCAATGGTGGGAACTCATACTCCTCCAATGGCGGCACTATAACCAGTTGGGATTGGGACTTTGGAGACGGCTTTCAAGCGACCGGCCCCACCGCCGCGCACGAGTTCGCCAGCAGCGGCAGCTTCACGGTGGAATTGACCGTGACTGATCACAGGGGTTTCCAGAGCTCCGTCAGCCAACCGATTGTACTTTCGACCGGCGGTCCCACCGAGTTCACCTCGGATGTGGTGGTGTCTGGAAGCGCGACCTGGCGAAAGTACGATTCCCCCTTCTTAATCCACGGCAATGTCACTGTCCTGACAGGGGCGACTCTCACAATCGAACCAGGAACCGAAGTCTACTTCGCTGGCGGCAAAGGATTGCACGCTTACGGAACGCTGACCGTATTCGGCACACCCCTTGAGAAGGTCAATCTGGGGTCCCTTGATACTCTTCAGGGGCCCCCAGTTCCCTGGACTGGTTTATCTGTTTCTACAGGCAGCGTGCCCACTTTGAGTTGGGTCGAGATTTCGGATGCACAAGTCGGGATAAGGATGGACCGATTAACT
>JBFMFQ010000190.1:0-6607 GCA_040752075.1 Candidatus Zixiibacteriota bacterium
AGCTTCATGATTGGCTGCCGTTCGTGGAGGTGGACTCCATCCAGACCGAAATCTGGAATGCCGACGTGAATTACTCCCGGAACCTGTATCTCTTTTCCAACCAGATCGTCTCCCGATAGCGGCGCCGGCGCGACTGATTTCAGAGCCGGGAACTATCCCTCCCGGGGGGCGTACCATTACGGGCGAACGGCAAAGCGGTTGACCTCCGATCCCCCGACGGTGATTATTGTCAGTTTGCCGCGATGCGGTAGGCGCCGCGGCACCTCAACCCCCAAAGGAGTGCACCTCCCCCATGTCACAAACCGACTTGCAGGCCGTGGAGAATCTGAGATCGGCGTATCAGTCCCTGCGTGATGAAATCGGCAAAGTGATCGTCGGGCAAACCGACGTGGTCGAACAACTGCTGATCGCACTGCTCTCCAACGGGCACTGTCTTTTGGTCGGGGTCCCCGGCCTGGCAAAGACGCTGCTGATTTCGACCGTGTCGCGCGTGCTCGACCTTAAATTCTCCCGGATCCAGTTCACGCCCGACCTGATGCCCTCGGATATCACCGGGACCGACATTCTCGAAGAGGACCACACGACCGGAAAGAGGCTGTTCCGCTTCGTGAAGGGTCCGATCTTCGCCAATATCGTTTTGGCCGATGAAATCAACCGCACGCCGCCCAAGACCCAGGCGGCGCTTCTGCAGGCGATGCAGGAACACGAGGTCACCGCCGGCGGCCAGACATTCCGTCTCGAGGAACCGTTTTTTGTCCTGGCCACCCAGAACCCCATCGAGCAGGAGGGCACCTATCCCCTCCCCGAGGCCCAGCTGGACCGGTTCATGTTCAACGTTCACGTGGGCTACCCAAGTGAACTGGAGGAAAACACCATCGTCAAGATGACGACCTCTGCGGCCAGCGCCAGTCCGCAGCAGATCATGAACGCCGAGACCATCAGCACGCTCCAGAAACTGGTGCGGCGCGTGCCGGTCTCCGACCATGTGATTTCGTACTCGGTCAACCTGGTCCGGGCCACCCGCCCGGCGGAAAACTCGCCGCTCCCCTACGTGAAGGACTGGGTGTCCTGGGGCGCCGGACCGCGCGCCTCGCAGTATCTGGTGTTGGGGGCAAAGTGCCGCGCAATACTCGAGGGACGCCCGACGCCGTCGGTGGATGATGTCCGCGCGGTCGCGCCGCCGGTGCTGCGTCACCGCATCGTGACCTCGTTTAACGCCGAAGCCGACGGGGTTGGAACCAACGACATCATTGCGCGCCTGTTGGGCGATGTGAAGGAGTCCGGCAAGTAAGCCCCGATCCCATGCCCCTCGCCGATCACCGCCAGTACCTGAAACCCGAGGTCGTCTCCAAACTCAAGTCGATGGAGATGAAAGCGCGTCTTGTGGTGGAGGGTTTCATCACCGGGCTCCACAAGTCGCCCTACCATGGCTTTTCCGTGGAGTTCGCCGAGCACCGCCAGTACATGCCCGGCGATTCGATCCGGGACATTGACTGGAAGGTGTATGCCAAGTCGGACCGGTTCTACGTCAAGGAGTTCGAGGAAGAGACGAACCTGAAGGCCTACATCCTGCTTGATGCCTCCAAGTCGATGTCGTACACCTCCGCCAAGACCACGAAATTCGACTACGCGGCCAACCTCGGCGCGGCGCTCGCATTCCTCATGCTCAAGCAGCGCGATGCCGCCGGATTGGTCGTCTTCGATCAGCGCATCCGGCGCTATGTCCCGCCAAAGTCGGCGTCGGTCCATTTGCATGCGCTCCTGACCACCCTGTCGGGCGTCACGCCGTCGGAATCCACCAACGTCGGCGCCACCCTGCACGAGATGGCCGAACGCATCAAACGGCGCGGACTCATCATTGTCCTGTCGGACCTGTGGGATGATCCCACCCGTGTCCTGGCCGGATTGAAGCACTTCCGCCACCGCAAGCATGAGGTCATTGTCTTTCACATCCTGGATCCGACCGAACGCGAATTCAACTTTCCCGAGGAAGCGCTCTTCCGGGATATGGAAACCGGCGAGGAAATCTCCACACTTCCCTGGCAGATTCGCTCCGAATACCAGCGGACCATGGGCGCGCACGTGGACCGTTTCCGGCGCGAATGCCGGCAGGCGTTTGTCGATTACGTCCCGGTGGACACCTCGGTGCCGTACGACTACGCCTTGTTCTCCTATCTGGGGAAACGCGCGCGTTTGTTTTGACACGCGCCACACGACACGGGAATCAAACCATGCCCAAGGCCTCCACCGAACCCCTCCTCGGCTCGCACATGTCCATCGCGGGCGGGCTGTTCAACGCCATTCTGCATGCGGAGAAGGCGGGCTGCCGTTGCGTGCAATTGTTTGTGAAGTCCTCCAACCAGTGGCGCGCCAAGCCGCTGGGCGACGAGGAAATCGCCCAGTTCAAGAGTGAACGGGAGCGCACCGGCATCGGACCGGCGGTCGCGCACTCCTCCTATTTGATCAACGTGGGCAGCCCCGATGACGCGCTCTATGAGAAGTCGCGCGAGGCCCTCCTCATCGAATTCCAGCGCTGTGTGCAACTGGGTGTCGAGTACCTGGTCTTCCACCCCGGCGCCCATGTGGGCTCAGGCGTGGAAGCGGGAATCGAACGCATCGCCAAGGCCATGTCCTGGGTGCTGGGAAAGGAAACCGGCGGCAGCTCCATGCTCCTACTGGAGACCACGGCCGGCGCAGGATCGCATATTGGCTCGACCTTCGAGGAGTTGCAATCCATTCTCGAACGGGTCGGGGACCCCCTGCGCACCGGCGTCTGCCTCGATACGTGTCACATCTTTTCGGCGGGGTATGACATCCGCGACGAGGCGGTGTACAAAAAGACAATGTCCCAGTTCGACAAGGTCATCGGCCTCGACCGGCTGAAAGCCATCCATTTCAACGATTCGAAATTCGACATCGGCACCCACAAAGACCGTCACGAGCACATCGGCAAGGGTTTCATTGGTGCCGACGGCTTCGGCTGCTTCATGAAAGACAAGCGGCTCAAGACGGTGCCCAAGGTGCTTGAAACACCCAAGGACGAAGACGGCAAGTACGACAAGATGAACCTGGCCCTGCTGCGCAAACTCGCCGCCGCCTGATCGAATGAGCAAGTGCCCTCAAGTTATCAACCGCCTGGCGTTGGCCGTGTCCGTGGCTGGCGCCCTCTCGCTGTCCCTGGCCACGCCGGTCTGGTGCGGGGAAACCGAGGCGCCCGGTGTTCGCATCGACTTGGTCATGCGTGAGACAATCGACAGCGATCCGCCCATCTCCGAGATCATCGATACTCTCAGCGCTGTCATGCGCTTCGATACCGAAACGACCATGCGCGTGGCCAACGCGATCGCCTACCTGACCGCAACACCGGTATTGGACTCGGCCATTCAACTGGAATACGCCATCTACATTCCGGGGCCGGTTCCGGACCAGCGGGTTGATCGCGCCACCATCGAGTATGGCGTCCCTTTAATTCTCGACAACATCAAGGGCAAGGGGAAGTCGTCGTATCGCCTCACAATCAGCGCATTCCCGGCAACGGCGCCCGCGGGGATCAGACTGCCTCAAATTGACGGCGAGTGGCTGGTTAATCCCTCGACCTATTACCTCTTTCACCTGGACCCGCAATCGCTCGGTGTCTTCCACTACCTGCAGTTGCGTCGCGCCCTGGAATTCGACTGGGAGGCGGTCCGGGATACCCTCGCCATTACATCAACCAGCAAGACCGACTTCTTCTTCGTTGAGGGGAACTGCACGGACGTCATCCTCGACCCGCGCTTTGACTTCGCGGTTGACCCCTCGCGCAATCGGGTCGTCGCGCGTTATGACCATGCCTACACCGGCGTGGATGTCCGGGCGATGATCCTGACACAGATTCTCCGCTGGTGGGGGTACGCCCCTGAATTCCTCTCGATCGGCGCGGCGGGACTTCAGTCCCTGTCAGACCGGGAGGTTCTGATGGACCGTCGCGACGGGAACTCAATCCCCCTCGCGTCGCTTGTGCGGAACATCGACTTCAAACGCGCGCCGTTCCCGGCCGCCGACCATCACGCGGCGTCATTTTGCCGCTGGCTGATCTCCACACGCGGGGCCGCATCATTCCGGGACCTGTATTCGAAAGCGACCGATCTGTCGCTGGAACGGGCCTTGTGGTCGGTGTATGGCAAGACCCTGGCCGAGCTTGAATCCGATTGGCTGGCCCATCTTGAGCGGCGCACATTCACGGCAACAGAACTTTATGTGCACGCTTTGCGATACGCCGGCTACCGGGACTATCAAACGTACTACGACCTCCTGCTGGAGTCCACCACGCTGGCGGATTCCGTGCCGGCGCGAATCTATCGCGACCTGGGCCTCGGCGCGGCGCAACTGGGCCGCTGGGACGAATGCGCGCGCCATTTTGAGAAGCTGGTGGAGCTGTCCCCCGCCGACATGTCCGCGCGCGGACTGTTGGGGGAGGCGCTCTGGGCCCGGGGCGACACCACCGCGGCCGAGTATCAGGCACGGGTGGTCCTTCGCACGGATCCCTCCGATCCGCAGGCGTACATCCTGATGGGCGATCTCCAGATGGCGCGACGGCGGATCGACTCCGCGATGACACTCTGGCAGGCGGGAGTAATGCAAGCCCCCGACATCGGCGCTTCCCGTTTCGAATTGAACACGCGAATCGGCCGTCTCTTGCGCAACCGTCACAATCGCGATTCCGCCAACGCCCTGTTTCTCGCGGCTCTGGAGTCGGCCCGCGCCATGCTCGCCTCCAATCCCCAGGACCCGCTCACGCTCTCTCGGATGGGCGAGGCCCTGGCGGAGTGTGATAGCCTCGAAGCGGCCCGCGGGTTTCTGGAGATTGCCGCCTACGCGGCCGATGCCCCGCAGGATCTCGCGCGCATCGGGCTGGCCAGCGGCCGTCTGCATGACCTTGCCGGTGAACGGGCGAAGGCGCTCGAAGCGTACGAATACGTCCTGGCAATCCCCTCACCGCACTACTACGCCGACATGGCGCGGCATTACCTCAACACGGTTTATGGGAAGCGCTGACTCGCGGCGCCGGCATTGGGTGTATGAGAATCTGACACGATGGATTTCCTGAATTCCGCCATACTCGCCGGGTTGGCCGCGGCGCTCGCGCCCCTGTTGATTCACCTCTTGAATCGGCGGCGGGTGCGCACCGTCGAATTCTCCTCGGTGATGTTCTTGCGCGACCTGCGCAAGACCCGGATGCGGCGCCTGCAGCTGCGCCGCTGGCTTCTGCTTCTCATCCGCACAGCCATGGTCGCCTTCGCGGTCCTCGCCTTCGCCCGTCCAGCACTGAAGGGCGGCATCTTCGCCAGTCTCGGCGCACGGGCCCACACAACGGCCGTGGTAGCGCTGGACCGCTCCGCCTCGATGGCACTGGAAACCGCCAATGGCCCCGCCTACGAGCGGGCGCAATCGGGCGTGCGGGATGTCTTCGCTGCCCTGGGCGAGGGCGATGACGCCATCTTGCTGCCCTTCACGCACGTGCCTGCCGCCCCGGTTCCCGCGCCGAGCGCCGACTTCGAACGGCTGAACCGGCAGGCGGCCGAACTCCCGGTCACCGCCGGGAGCACCGATGCCGGCGCCGCGCTCATCGCCGCGCTCGAGGCCCTGGCAAAGGTTCAGAACTTAAACCGCGAAGTCTATGTCATCAGCGATATGCAACGGGAGGGGTTCGTTCGCACGGTCGTGCCCCCCGCGGGTAACCGCGACGCCGGCGCCAGCATCTACGTGGTCGATGTGAGCGATGAGGGTGGGTACGACTTCTCGGTCGATGAGGTCAGCACCGCCGATCAGTTAATCGAAGTGAACTCGCCGTTTCTCCTGCGCGCCACCGTGGCAAACCAGACCGCCGAGGCCACCGACCACCTGCTGGTGAGCCTTTTCCTCGATGGACGGCGCGTGGCGCAGCAGGACATCTCACTGCCCGCCAGCGGACGGGCGGTGCTTGAATTCAGCGCCTCGGTCGAGACCCCCGGAGTGCACTCCGGCTTTGTGGAGGTCTCCGCCGACGACAATCCGCTCAACAACCGCCGGCATTTCGCCATCACGATCCCGGATCAAATCCGCGTGCTCCTATCCTCGGATTATCCCGGCGGCCGCACCGCCGCGCGGCTGGCGCTCTCCCCGCGCTCGGACATCGACGGCCGTGTTCGCATTACCGAGGTCGATACCGACGCCCTGCTCGGCGAGAATTTCTTTGATTACGACTGCATCCTGATTACCGAGTGGCGCGACCCCGCCTCCTCGGTAGTCGAACAACTCGTGCGTTTCAGCCGGGCCGGCGGCGGTGTCTTCGTGGCGCCGTCGGTGGATGCCGACACAACCGCATGGAATTCGCTCATTGCCGAGCCCTACTTCGGGCTGCGTGTCGGGGACAACCCGCCGCCACCCAATCCGGAGCGCTTCTTCACCTGGGACCGATATGACTGGCAGCATCCGATCTGGTCGGTGTACCGCGACGTTCGTCCGGATCGCATCCCGGAAATTCGCTGGTATTCCATCTTCCGCACCATCGGCACGCCCCAAGGCGAATCGATCGTCGAATTCTCCGGCGGGCGCCCGTCTCTCTCAGAGATCCGTCTCGATCTTGGCA
>JBFMFQ010000191.1:0-6599 GCA_040752075.1 Candidatus Zixiibacteriota bacterium
GATGCCCGGTGTCCGGCGTTCGTGATCCGGAGGGCTAGACCTAACTGGTAAGGCAGCAGTCTTGAAAACTGCCGGGCGAAAGCCCATCGGGGTTCGAGTCCCCGGCCCTCCGCTTCAACGGCCCCAAAGTTGGATTGCCGACCACACCACCTGCCCGACAACCAACGCCAGCCACCCGAAGAACAGAAGACGGAACCCGGGTCCGCGGAAGCGGTCCTGTTGTTTCCACAGCGGCTTTTTGTTTTCCGGCTCGCGCGATCCGACCGGCGGCGCGTCGCCGCGACGGTAGAACAGCGAGATGGACATCGCGATCATTCCCGCCAAGGAGAGAATCGCGGCGATGGTGGCGATGAGGGATTGTTTCATGGAATTCGGCTTGCGAACTGCGCAGGGTTTAACGCCATCCTGAAGCCACGGCAGAACTGATCCTGATCGCGGCAGACTCGAATTGAAGCTGACTCTCTGGTGTGTTGTCCGCGCCGCGCATATAGATGGCCGTGAGCGTGGAGTCGTACAGAACCTTAAAGGGCATGAAGTGAGGGCTAATACCGAGATCGTGAAGTGAACCGCCGGCTGAATCGGCGACCACCAGGGGTATCTCCAATCGCTCGGTTTGCAGCCACTTGACAACGTCGGCTGAATCGGATTGATCCGCCGCCGCCAGCACGAGGTGTCCGCGAGATCGGAAGCTGGGAATGATCCTGCGAAGCACTTCGGTCTCGCTCAAGTTGGCAGGGCATGCTGTTTCTGAAGAAAGGAATACGACCATTGTCAGCGGTGGGGGGTGCCCAGCCGCGCTGTCGAAGGACGAGAGGAAAAACTGCCCGAAGCCTGGATAGGTGTACATTCCCGCGTAAGGCGCCGGTCCTCCCTTCGAGCCCTCCTCATCCGCGAGTAGCGTCTGCGGCGCAGTCACCACAATATCCTCTCGGGATTGCAGCAGCAACCCGAGATTGGCGGCAAACAATATCACTACCGCCGTGCGGAGAACAGCAATCTCGGTGATTCGCGTTTTGCCGCTCCTTGTGAGGGTCCTGCGGACGGGTGGGCGGTCACCCACCCGTCCAGAAGCGCATTCACTGTAAAGCTACCCCCTCGGATGAAAGCGTCAGGGATTCCCCGGACGCCAAGGGAATCACCACACAGTCCAACCCTTCGCCCCAACAGCCAAGGAACTCACCGGACGGCGAGTACTGTTTCTTCTTCAGCGTTGGCTTCGGGAAGCGAATATTCGCGAGCACGATGTCCGAGGGGACAGTTTCGGAAAGGCGTCCACCGTCGGTCTCCGGATGAATCGCCCTTTCCCCGCGGCCGGGGAGCGCAAGTGAAAGCGCTGAAATCGTGACTTGAAAGAGCAGAAGAGTCGCTGCCGCCGACTTTAAGGTCTTCATGCACTTCATCGTAGAATCCTCAATGACAGGTACCGCAGGTTCTCGGTAGGAGTTGGCAAGCGGGCAGTCCACCCTCTCAGCGGACCCACGAGTCAAGGGCCAGCCCGACAAAGCGGACCAAGACACCAAGCCCGAATAGCCCGAATCCAGCTATCATAAGGAAGAACCCCCGTCCCACAAAGTGTGATTGTTGCTTCCAGATCGGTGTCCAGTGTTTCGGGTTGAACGACGCGATGGGTGGTGCATTCTCAGAGCGGTAGAAAAGCGACCCCAGGACCATTCCCAACCCGATCAAGACCAAGAGTGCGGACACCAGTTCCATTCCACGCCTCCTTACGGAGTTTGCTCTCAAAACCCGGTGAACACTCGAACAACGTACGTTATGCTACACGCTGCGGACACGCCGAAGCAGGCGTCACAGGCGAAGTTCAGGATGCCGCCACCAAATTGACACTTTAGATAACTACAGATTCCCGCAATACTGCACGCATGGCATTCTGCGTCACATGCCGTCTTGGCGAGAGGTCCCCGGTCCTGAGCCGGTCGAATGCTCGCAACCGCCCACGTGGCAAACGCCGTATCGTTCACCAAGGTGAACATCATCGACCCCTCGTCATTGGCATCCAACGTGCCGGCGGAGGCTAGTGCGTTCTGGTTGTAGAACTCGCTGAACTCCTGACCGGCCACCTCTTCGGACTCTTCGCCTCTGACATAGGACAGAGTCAAGGAATTGCCGTTGAAGTCATACGATTCCGTGACAGCCGCTCCGTCGGTCAGCGCCTCCAGCGTCAGGTAATCATCCGGGGTGGCCTCGTGGAGATAGTACATGTATGTGCTGTCGGGGGTCATGCCCCACCGTTGGGTCGCGGTAATGACCAAGTCACCGCTCTCATCGAAGAGTGTGGTCTCGATGCCCGACGTTCCTCCGTCGGTGCTGCGAGCCAGGCGCAGAACGCGCCTGCGCTCAATTCCATCGGAGTAAGTAACCCGTAACTGGAGGTCGTAGGACTCCTGCGGACGCAGGTGAACAGAGTTGTAGTCCAAGACCTCCACATGAGCCATGGAATAACTGATCGACAGACCCGACTTGAGGGCCTCCTCGACGCTGGTTCCGGTGTCCACCAGGCGATTCCCCGACTGACGATTGTCCACGTCGCATCCGCCGATGACCAACACGGCAGTGCACGCGAGCAGATACTTTAATGATCTCATACAATACCTCCCGTGTCAAGAGTGTGAAGGAGTTGACCGCTGCCAGGAGGTCAGTTTCGGTCTGTGGCATTTCACATCCTGCGCCTCCTTTCTGTTGGCGTTTCCCAAGCCGCCCCCCGGGCCTCACGTGGGGGTCGGCCCGGGGTGGCGGAGGTGGTGCGGCCGGAGACGCCTGCCCCGGGAGACGATCCGGGGAGCGTGGGTCCGGCGTTACTCAACGCGGTAAACAACTGATGTGCCGAATTGATACTCTGGACCAGAGAATCTTGCTCTCTTGATCTGCTTATCGTGCTGAATACGCGTTTTTCTGCGGTGCGGGCCGACCTCGCAGGGTCGGCCGTGGGATTCAGCGGTGGTGCGGCGTGATTTTGAAGGCGGTTTGGGTTGATTCGGAGACCGCCTGGGTCAGCTTAACGGCTCCTCGCTGCGCAACCTTGCGCAGGGCGGTTTCGCAGGCTTTGTAACCGGCGATTCGTCAACGGCTTAGCTGCGCAAGGGTGATTGCGCAGGGGTGCGCAGAGGGAAGTTTATATTGGAAGGCGGGAAGCTTGCTAGACCAATTGCCCGATTGGAATTGAAATCCGCGACTCGTGCCTCCAAGAAGGACCGGGGGAGGCGGGGGGAATCGCCTCATCCGGCACGATTACTCCTATATTCAATAGTACACGAAGCACGGGGCCGGCGGTCCCCAACCGAAGAAGACCAGATCGACCTCGAACGCGAGATCGGTGGCGTCGACAAAGCCGTTGCAGTCCATATCTCCCAAGGAGTACTCATAAGGCATGGGCTGCCCGAAGAAGCAAGCGTCAATGAGGATGCTCAGGTCGGTGGCATCCACAAACCCGTTCTTGTCGACATCGCCGTGGATGACTGACAGCAGGGCCCGGTGGGCATTGGCGATTCCGGCGCCGTAATATTGATCCCATCCGGCCGCGCCCGCGTCAACAGCCGAGCCCCGTATGATTGCCCGGAAAGTCTCGTATGGCGCACAGCCAGACTGCAGGTCCGGGCGCCGCGAGAGAACCAGCGCAACGATCCCGGCAACTTGCGGGCAGGCCGCCGAGGTGCCGCCGAACTTGGCAGTGTAGCTGATGTCATTCGTTTCGCCTGGTTGGCCGCCGGTAACCAGTGGATTCCAACCAAGATCCTCCTCCTGGTCGGTCGTCCATACATCGCCGTCCGGGATGCCGACTTCCCCCTCGTCTCCGGTCGGGGCGACAACATCGAGTCTGGACCCCAAGTTACTGTAGTCCCACCTCACACCGTTCTTGTTCACCGCCCCCACGGCAATCGTGTTATCCATGTTCGCGGGAAAGAGCACGTACGGCACCCCGAAGGCATTGTCTGCGGAATCCCCAGCGGCAAACACCATGATGACGCCGGGCCGGCCCGAGCCGGGCACGGGCCGGCTGCATGGGTCGGTCACATACCGGATGGCGTTGGCGACATCGGGCCGATGCACCGTCGTCGGGTATCCCCAACTATTGGAGATCACTTGAGCGCCCATGGCGTAGGCGAGATAGATGGCGTTGACGATCGGACGCGGGTCCCAGGGGAAAAGTCCCGTTGGGTCATCTCCTATCTTTATTGGAACGATCTCTGATTCGGGCGAGATGCCTGCGATTCCGACCCCGTTGTGGGCTGCACCAATGATCCCCGCGCAGGCCATCCCGTGGTTTCGCCCCGGTCCTGGTGTCGGGTCGGCATCACCGTTCTCCCATTTCCAATCGGTGCGATCTGCGCCCACCAGATCCCACCCAGCCATTAGCCGCGGCGGCGAGAGTTCCGCGTGCGGCGTAACACCGTCATCCAAGATTGCAATCCGGATGCCATACCCTTTGGCCAGATCCCAGGCCGAGGCGGCGTCGATATCAACTCCTGGGGTACCGCCGTTTTGCCCGGTGTTGTGGAAGTAATATTGGTTGGCAAAGTACGGATCGGAGGGAACGGACATTGCGACCGGAGCATCGAACATGGTGGCCGACGCCCACTCCGTCTCAGGAATCAATGAAAGCCAGTTCCCGTAATCCAACGGGCTCTGCTGGTCGCTATACGCCAACGCGCACCACCAGAGATTGTGCCGATACGGGCACGAGTCGACCAGGGTCAACCCATAGGAGGTGATGAGCGCAAGGCAGGAGTCCACCGGCAGAAACTCATCAAACTGCACGCTGACCAGATCGGTCAGATTGAACCCCGAACCGTCACCCGGCGCGACAAACGTCGGCGAGAACCGGTGCACCGTCGGATCGGATTCCAGCGCGGCGGCGGCGTCCGCATACGTGCAGCCGGGCGCGAGGTGGAAGCGGTAGTACCCGCGCCCGATGGCTTGGACTCCGGCATTCGGGTCCAGGCAGGCCGTGCTGGCAGCGAACGAGGAAAGCAGAGGGATCGTGGTGGTTGAATCGAACTGGATACCGATGGTCTCGTCAGACGGATTGACATAGTAGACCGAGTCCTGATACACATAGAAGTACTGGGAGTGAGCTGTGCCCGTCATCCCGAGGATCGAGAATAGAGCGGTGGCGACCGAAAGAAAGCATCTGGGTCTCATTGTTTGTATTCCTCCATGGAAGGCCGGTGTGGTCACGGCGGTGTGATTGAACTGAGTTGGATCACGGCGCACTCGGCGCCTGCGGCCGCGGCGCGATGGCGATATCCTCCGCCAAGGGATTGCCGGGCGGCCAGACAACCGTGTCTGTGACAAGCAAAACGGGATCGAACATCGCCAGGGGGCCTCCCCCCAGGCTGGTGCCGGAAGCAGTCAGAAGTTTCCCCGTGAAGGGATTGACGCAAACTTGACCAGTTTGGATCCGATAGTCGGATGCTGACAGTCGTTGTCGCGGCAAACCCGTGTCGAGGTCGGCCAAGTACAGGAATTTCGGGTGATCCAAAGTCGGAGCATGGGGACCGGTAATGATGGCCAGGTTCCGCTTCGGGTCGATGGCGATTTCGCCGTTCGGATTCCCAATTAGGAAATCCCCCACTGTCTCTCCCGTTTCCAAATCCCCGAAAACAAACCAGGCATTCCACCATATCCCGGATGAGCCGACCGCCAAGACGTGCCGTTGGTCGGGATGCAGAGTGGCAGAATAGATACCGAGAATAACCGACGAGTCTGTCGCCAGTCGTGGTGACCAATTGCCATGCACCGCACCCGTTTCGATATTGTACAGACGGATTCGGTGATCGGGGTCTCCTTTGACGGTAACGAGAATCTCGCTGCCACCGGGCTCGGCGGGCTGACCTCCGAGCACGACCAGGCTCTCCGGGATGAATCCAACCTCGTGACCGTCGTCCGCATCCAAGAGGAACGACTGATAGTGCACGAGGTTGCCTTCTGCGAGCAGGTAAACCCCGGAGTTCGCCCGACGATAGAGCGAATCCGTGTACGGGCGTGTCCACAAGACCTCGCCCGTTGAGGCGTCAATCTTGTCGAGCCCGAGCAAGGTGTGCCCGAAGGTCGCGCGCTGAAGAAACAGGTGACGCCCGTCCAACGACGGTTCGATGCGTATCGCCGGGGACGAAATTGGCAGGGAATCACGCAGGGACAAATCCGCCGCATCGAAGACATAGATTTGGTGGACATACTCCCAGGAGCCGTCGTCGTGATAGCGATAGTCCCATGTCCCGTAGTACAGGTTGTACTCCGTCGGTTCGGGCGGCACGATGGGGATCGTGGCTTTGTCATTGCAAGAGGCCGCCAGGAGCCCAATGACGGTGATGATGGCATGGATGCGCGATTTCATCCGGCACCTCCCGAAGGATGCATCTGTGCCCTTGTCCAGGGCGATCGTCGTGAGAGCGGACCGCATGGCGGCCCGTGTGTTGAAAGTCTGCTAACAAGATAGTGCCGACATCGGATCATAGCGCCTCCTTTCTGTTGGCGTTTCCCAAGCCGCCCCCCGGGCCTCACGTGGGGGTCGGCCCGGGGTGGCGGAGGTGGTGCGGCCGGAGACGCCTGCCCCGGGAGACGATCCGGGGAGCGTGGGTCCG
>JBFMFQ010000192.1:0-6571 GCA_040752075.1 Candidatus Zixiibacteriota bacterium
TAGGCGTTTCGGTGGGTACGGAGGTTGGCGATGGGGAACTCCTGCCGCGAGGCTCGACGGGAGTCTCGCCCTCCCGTTAGTGTCCTCGTCCGCCTTTGAGGTGACCGCTTACTCTGCTCATTTCCAAAGAAATGGATTCCCGCTGTCGCGGGAATGACATTGTTTGCGGTGTGTTGTTTGGACGGGTCCCAGACCTGTCCCTGCGTCGAGAACGAAAGGACCCTTCATGACCGTCGTCCCGCACATCACCCATCCTCTGGTGCACGAGTATCTCGAGAATGTGCGTCCGCCATCCGACCCGATTCTGCGCGAAATGGAGGATTTGGCAAAAACGCGCAGCTTCCCGGCCTTCGGCGCCCAGTGTTCTCGCGTTTTGTACGCGCTGGTCCGGATGCTGGATGCGCGGCGTGTATTCGAACTGGGATCGGGCTTCGGGTACACCATGTACTGGATGGCCTCGGCGATGACCGAGGGCGGGCTGGTGGTCGGGACCGAAGGCGACGAGAAGAACGCCGAACAGGCGCGCGAGTTCTTTACGCGCGGGCGTCTCGACGGGCGCACCGATATCCGTGTCGGCGATGCCTTGACAATCTTTGAGAAGGAGCGCGGACCATTCGATCTGATTTTCTGCGACATCGAGAAACACCAATACATCGAAGCATTCGACATGGCCGCGCCGCGTTTGCGCAAGGGCGGCGTGTTTGTCGCCGACAACCTGCTTTATGACGGCCATGTCGCCGAGCCGGACAATCACGAGACTAAGACCGAGAACCTGCGGGCGTTCACACGGCATATCTATTCTCATCCGTCGTTTTTCACATTCATCATTCCGATGCGCGACGGGGTCTCAGTGTCGGTGAAGATCGGAGAGTGATACGGACTTGGGTGCCACGGGTCTTCAGACCCGTGGTCTTTTCGGCTGTTACGCAGCACACAAAAAGCCCACGGCCCTGAAGGGCCGTGGCACCGAAGTGTGGATCAGCCGCGAGGAGGCGGGCATGGCGGAATCGGAAATTGTCGATGTGATGGAGCGGGTGTTCTCGGCCACGCTCAAAATCGCCCACGCGGTGCCGGATGAATCCCTGGAGTTCTGGCCCGCGCCGGACACCATGACTGTTCGCGAACATCTCGACCACATGGCGTACTGCCTCGAGGAACTGAGCGCCCCGGTTGCGGCGGCAGTCGGCATGGCACCGCCGGAGGGCAGTTCTGATGCTCCCTGCGAACGACTGAGCCGAAGCATTACCCGGGTGCTCGATATATTCCGCGCCGTTGAGGCCATCGGCTGGGACACACCGGTTGTGATGCCCGGAGACCACACGATGTCGATCCGCCGTGTGGCGCTGACACTGATCGAGCACGACGCGCATCACCGCGGGCAGTTGATCGTCATGTTGCGTTTGATCGGCATTGACCCGCCGAAACGGTGGAGCGACTGAGCGCGGATTCTGCCCCGGCCATGACTGATCGTGCACATCACTCCTCGCCCTGGCTTCTGATTGTTGCGGTGCTCGCGGTCGGGCCGGCAGCGGTGCTGGTGCGGCTGGCGGATGCGCCCCCGATCTCGGTGTCGTTCTACCGGCTGCTTACGGCGTCGGTCACGATCGGCGCGATTGTGGCCATCCGCGGGGGACGCGATCTGCGGGACATCGACCGGGTGGCCTTCTGGCGTTCGGTTGTCTCGGGTGTGCTGCTCGCCCTGCACTTCGGCACATGGATTTCATCGCTGGATCACACCACGGTGGCCAACTCGGTTCTAATCGTGACCACACAGCCGGTGTTTGCCGCGCTCCTGGGGGTTTGGTACCTGCGTGAGCGGGTGCGCCCGGCGACATTCGGGGCAATCGTTCTCGCACTCTCAGGGACGGCGCTGATCTCGGGCGGCAACCCCGAGCCGGGCGGCTGGTATGGCGATGCGCTGGCCCTGGTCGGCGCGATCATGGCATCGGCCTACCTGATCGTGGGACGGCAGGTCCGGCGCACGGCCTCCACATTCGGGTATGTGCTGATCGCCTACACGACTGCCGCCGCTGTGCTCGGGATCTGGTGCGTGCTATCAAGCTCGCCGTTTGGCGGTTTCCCCCCAAAGACATGGTTTTGGATGATCCTGGCCGGGTTGATTCCCTCGGTCATCGGCCACACTCTCTATAATAGAGCGCTCAAAGACTTTTCCGCCCACACCGTCGCCACGACAATCCTTGGCGAACCGATTGTCGCAACGTCACTTGCGGCTCTCGTGCTCGCTGAATATCCCAGCCTTTGGGCCGTGTTGGGCGCGCTCCCGATCACACTCGGGGTGCTCTGGGCGATTAAGATCGAGCGGGCGGAGCGCATCGCCCCGGGTCAGGCTGTCTGATTCACCAAGATTAACAATTTGCAAATCAATCACTTACGATTATTCCGTGGGGAATCGAAGAATTACTCAACGATCTCCGCGTGTTTCCGTATCATTCATACGTATGAATGAATCGACGGACACAAGAACAGCGCTCCTTGATGCCGCCCGGCACCTGTTCGCCATGAAGGGGTATGACGGGACATCTATTAAGGACATCACCACACGGGCAGGCGCCAATCTTGGTGCGGTGACTTACCACTTCGGAACCAAGGATGCCCTTTACACAGAAACTCTCCGCTCGCTGACGGAACCTCTGGCGCCTCGCATCGGCGTCTTGAAGTCCAAAAAGGGAACTCCGCTTGAGCGCATCGAGCAGTACATGCGGGGTTACTTCACCTACCTGGCTCAGAATCCGGAGCTGCCCTCAATGTTGTTCCAGGAACTCGCGCTTCACCGTCAGATTCCGGACCCGATCAAAGCGGTGATGCGGCCGATGTTCGGGCTTTTGGCTGCCAATATCTCCGAAGGGCAGGAGGAAGGTTCGATCATCACCGGTGATCCGGTGTTGCTCGCGCTCAGCGTGATTGCGCAGCCCGCTTGGATCATTGTGATGCGGGAGGCCCTGCACGAGGTCGCGGGTCTGGAGATCAATAAGCCTGAGACGCGTGAGCGTGTTCTCGAGCACATCATCGCGGTTACGCACCGCAATCTGACGAATCCGGCCGGCCATGCCACTGGCGGCGAAGGAAAGGGAGGGAGTCGATGAGGCGAGCGATTGCGATGTTGTTTCCCCTCGTCCTGCTTTTATCGACCGATGTGTGGGGCGAAACGGGGCCGGAAGTCCGTCTCACGCTCGAAGCGTCCGTCGCCCGCGCTCTCGACCAGCACCCGAGCATGAACCTGGCCCGGGCGCAGTTCGATCAGGCCGGGGCGTCGCGCCGTGAGGCGATGGCCGCCTGGTTCCCCACTCTCTCGGCATCGGGCTCGGTCATGCGCTACCAGGAACCGTCGCTGGTCGCGCCCCTTCACGGCTTCTCGCTGACCAACGTGCCGAGGTTCGATGAGACTCTGCTGAGAGGCTCGCTGGATTTGCGCTGGACCATCTTTGATGGCGGCGCGCGCGCCGGCCGCGTGCGCCAGTCGCGCCGTCTGCTTGATGCCGCCTCGGGCAGCAACGACCGCGCCCGCCAGGCGTTAATGGCGGATGTCGTCGCGGCTTATCTGCGAATCATCGCCGAGCGAGAGATTCTCGCGGCCCACGATGCGCGGATTGCGTCGTTCGAGTCGCAGGTGGATCAGACGCGACAGCGCCGTGAGGTCGGACGCGCCGCGGAGGTGGAGGTGCTGCGGCTCGACGCCGCGCTGGCCTCCGCCAAGGCAGACCAGGTCAATCATCAGATGGCTTTGCGTACCGCGGAAAACGATCTCGCGCGCCTGATCGGGTCCGATACTCTATTGGCCTCCGCCGCCGGGCTTGTACCAGTCAATCTGCTGGTTACCCCGACACCGGACCGTGAAGCGGTGGTTTCGGCGATGCGGCAATCGAATCCGGACCTGCTTGTGGCCCGCAGCCAGATGCAGGCCGCCGAGGCAGCCCGCGCGGTCGTCCGCGGCAGCCGTTGGCCGGAGCTTAAAGCGACGGCAAGCTACCTCGATTACGGCGATTCCGAGGGTGAACACACCACCGAGTGGAATGCCGGAGTGATGCTGTCGTGGCCATTGTTCACGGGCGGCGCGATCTCCGGTGCTGTGGCGCGCGCCGATGCGGCGGCGCGGGCAGCCAGGGAGAGTGTGCAGTTGAAGGACATCGAGGTGCGCGCCGCTGCGGATCGGGCGCTCGCCGCGATCGATGAGGCCGACGCCCGTGTCGGCGCGCTGCAGGGTGCGGTCGCAAGCCAATCCGAGGTGGTGCGCATCGAGCGGCTCTCGCTGGATGCCGGCTCGGGGACACAAACAGATTACCTGGCCGCGGAGGCCGAGCTGCTCAAAGCGCAGGCGGGGCTGATCGAAGCGCGCCATGCCGCGATCAATGCGCGGGTTGCGCTGGCGCGGCTGATCGGAACATTAGACGAGGAGTGGATCCATTCGAATCTGGAGAATCGACCATGAGCATGCCCAAACCTGTACGCGTTCTCATCCCAGTGTTCCTCATTGCGGTCGCCGTCGTAGCATACCTGGCCTTGAGGGACGGCAACGATGGCACCCTCCTGGCATCCGGAACCGTCGAGGCGACCGAGGCGATGCTTGGATTCCAGACGCCCGGCCGGATTGCGGTCATCTCGGTCAACGAAGGTGATTCGGTGAGACAGGGGCAGGAAATCGCGAGCCTGGATCGCGCCGAAACCGAGGCACGGCGCAGGCAGGCGGCCGCCCAGGCGGACGCCGCCCGGGCGATCCTGGCGGAGCTGGAGGCGGGCAGCCGTCCGGAGGAGATCGCCCAGGCGCGCGCGCTTCGCGATGCGGCACGGGAACGAATGGAGGACGCCACCCGTGATCTTGAGCGTGTCACCACGCTCTTCGAAGGCGGCGCGCTCAGCCGTGAGGCGCAAGACAAAGCGAAGACAAACGCCGAAGTCGCGCGCAACCAACTGCGTCAGGCGGAAGAACAGCTCCGGCTCGCCGAGGCCGGTCCGCGTGCGGAACGCATCACGGCGCAGCGGGCGCAGGTCGCCCAGGCCGACGCCGCTGTCCAGAGCATTGACGCCACCCTGAATAACATGGTCATCCGCCCGGCCTTCGACGGCACCGTGACGGTGCGTCACCGTGAACCGGGCGAAACCGTGCCCGCCGGAGCGCCGGTCCTGACGGTCATGAACCGGGAGGATCGCTGGGTTCGCATCTTTGTTCCCGAAACACGCATCGGCGCGGTTCGCCTCGGACAGAAAGCGGAAATCACCGCGGACACATACCCGGAGAAGATCTACCAGGGCGAGGTGCGGTTCATCTCGTCGGAAGCGGAATTCACTCCCAAAAGTGTTCAGACGACCGAGGAGCGGGTGAAGCTGGTCTACGCCGTAAAAGTCCAGATCACCGGCGATGAATCGTACGACTTGAAGCCCGGCCTTCCGGCCGATGTCCGCCTCGCGGTGGCGCCGTGACGGATCAGGTTGCCAACGCCGTCATTGTGCGCGACTTGACGCGCTGTTTCGGTGAATTGACGGCGGTTGACGGACTCTCGTTTGAGGTCCGTCACGGCGAACTGTTCGGATTGGTCGGCCCCGATGGCGCGGGCAAGACGACGACGTTGCGCATGCTGGCCGGGGTTCTTCGCCCCACCAGCGGGGACGCGACGCTCAACGGCATCAGCGTGTCGTCGGACCCGGAGGGGGTCAAGCACGGGCTCGCCTACATGTCGCAGCGCTTCGGTCTCTACTCCGATTTGACCGTGTTGGAGAACCTGCATTTCTATGCCGACCTCTATCAGGTTCCGAAGTCCGAGCGCGATTCCCGGCTCGAGCGGCTTTACCAATTCTCCAATCTCGGCGCCTTCAGCGACCGTCTGGCGGGAAAACTCTCGGGCGGGATGAAACAAAAGCTGGGGCTGTCGTGCGCGCTCATTCACCAGCCCGAGATCCTGCTTCTCGACGAGCCCACGTTCGGTGTCGATCCTGTTTCACGGCGCGACCTCTGGGTCATTGTGCACGAAATGGTGGCGCAGGGGGTGACCGTGATCGTGAGCACGGCCTACATGGACGAGGCCGAGCGATTCGATCGTGTGCTGCTTTTGGACCACGGGCGCGCGGTGGCGCTCGACACTCCCGATGCTCTGCAGCAGTCCATTCAGGGGGACATGGTTTCCGTCATCGTCGATCGCCCGGGAGACGCGAGCGAAACCGCGCGCACCTCCCCCGCGGTTCGCCGCGCCACCGTGTTCGGCGATCGCCTGCACCTGACTGTTCGGAATGCGGCATCGGACCTCCCGGACGTTGTTGCCCTGCTCGAACGTGAGGGGTATCGCGTCGGGACGGTGGAACAGATTGAACCGTCCATGGAGGATGTCTTTGTCGACCGGCTCGCACGGGGGGACCGCAAATGAACAGCGGGGCGGCGGTGCGGGTCGAGCGGCTGCGGCGTGTGTTCGGCAAGTTTGTCGCGGTTGCCGACGTGACGTTCGATGTCGCCTACGGGGAGATATTCGGGTTTCTGGGACCCAACGGCGCGGGGAAAACGACCACCATCAAGATGCTCACCGGCCTGTTGCAGCCATCGGGCGGCGCGGGAACGGTGGCGGGA
>JBFMFQ010000193.1:0-6425 GCA_040752075.1 Candidatus Zixiibacteriota bacterium
CGGAACAGGCCTCCTCCTTCCGGAGTACTCAAAGACCGTATACAACATCTCCCTGCCCGCGCTCATGGGCGAAGTCGCGCTGATGCTGTGGCTGTTGGTCATGGGGATCAAGTCGAAGCCGGGAAGTGCGCTGGCGGCAGGAACCAACTAGCCTCGGGTGTCCCTGACGCCCTCGTCGGGGCCACCCCAATGACGGAATGTTCCCAGGGTCGGGCGTCAGTCTCCCGGCTCATGCCCCCAAGTGATTGACTTCCCCAAAACTCCCCTCTTTCTTCCCGCGTATAATGGTTCACCCGGGCCGGTTTGTCCATCACCGCCCCGGACTTGGAGCCGGAATCATGAGTGTTATTGTCCGTATTCCACCCCCGCTGCGCGAACGTTGCGGGGACAAAGCCGAACTCACCATGGCGGCGTCGACCGTTGCCGGAGCGCTGGCGCTGATCGAACAGAGCCACCCCTCGCTCTACCGCGGGGTCTGCGATGAGACCGGTTCAGTCCGTCAGCACATCAACTTGTTCGTCAACAAGGGATTGATCCGCGGCCCACAGGGATTGCAGACCGTGCTGGCGCCGGGGGATACACTCACCATCATGCCTGCGGTCTCGGGAGGTTAGTCATGCCGGAACGTGTTGTTCTCTCCATTGGCACCAAAAAGGGGGTGTTTGTCGCGGAGGCGGCCAAGACCCGCGGCCGTTTCACGCTGCGCGGGCCGTTCGGCCCCGGTATCCCGGTCTACTCCACGCTCATCGACACACGCGGCAAGCCGCGCATCTACGCCTCCAGTTGCAACCCGTTTTTCGGCATGAAAATCCTGCGATCGACCGACCTCGGAAAATCATTCAAGGAAACCAAGGCCGTCCCGGAGTTCCCCAAGGATGACGGCCGTGCGCTGGCGAACATCTGGTCGCTTGAGGAAGGCGCCGACACGAAGGACCTCTGGTGCGGTGTCGAGCCGGCCTCGCTGTTTCACAGCGACGACGGCGGCGATTCCTGGGAGATGGTCAAGGGCATCTCAAACCACGAGCACGCGCGTCAGTGGCAGCCCGGCAACGGCGGGCTTTGCATGCACACGATCATCCGCGACGGCAACCGGATGCACCTCGGCATCTCGACCGGGGGGCATTACTTAAGCGAAGACGGGGGCCAGACATTCAAAGCGTCCAACAAGGGTGTCGGCGCCGGGTTTACGCCCGACCCCTATCCCGAATTCGGGCAATGCGTGCATAAGATTGCGCGCCACCCCGATGCGCCGGGCCGTCTCTACATGCAAAACCACGGCGGCTGGGCAGAGTGGGACGGTCCCGGCGGCCGGCGACCCGACATCGGCGTGCTGCGCAGCGACGATCACGGCCACAGCTGGCGTTCGATCGCCAAGGGCCTGCCATCGGATTTCGGCTTTCCCATCGTGGTGCACCCGCACAATCCCGATGTCGTCTATGTGGTGCCGCTCGCCCCGATGACACGCACCTGCCCCGATGGCGCACCCGCGGTCTGGCGAAGCGAAAACGGCGGCGACTCGTGGAAGCGGCTGGCCAAGGGATTCCCGAAGAAGGAAACGTTTTACACCATCCTGCGCGATGGCATGGACATCGACAATCTCAAATCCCCGGCGCTCTATATCGGGACGACGACCGGCCAACTGTGGATGGGCCGCGATGGCGGCGAGGAGTGGACCTGCCTGTTCGATTCGCTCCCGCCGATCAACTGCGTGAAGGTCGCGGTGGTTTGAGGAGATGGTCGGCGGCAATTGCGTCCGGGCGCCGTAAGGCCACGGGCGCATTCAAGAAAGATGTGAAATTCGCAGGGGCGCGGTTTCCGCGCCCCTTGTCACATGGGTCACCGCGCAATATCAAAACAAGGCGTGGATGGGTCGCCCTACCGGGCATTTGCATCAGTCTCTTTCCCCCACTAAATTTCTCATCGGGCAATCCATCGGGTCAGCCGGGATGAACTTCGTGTTCCGTGACCCGGCCGAACCGCTAACCGCAATCCAAGGGCGAATTCCGGGACTCGACATGCCAGTCAACCTCGACAAACTCGACGACGCCGTCCTTGCGCTTTTGCATCTCACCAGTTTCCGCGACGGTGAGATCACACGCGCATGGAAGGGCCACAATTGGGATGCGCTGAATCGGCTGTTTGAGAAGGGGCTGATCAGCAACCCGAAATCAAAGGCGAAGTCGGTCGTCATGTCGGATCAGGGGATCGCGCGCGGGAAAGAGCTGTTTGCCCGGCTCTTCGAAGACTAAGCCGGGCGCCCCAACCCATGGGGTGGGATCAGATTCCGCGCGTGATAGTGTGTTCCACGGACCTGTGCTGAATGCCCCACGCTCTGCTGCGGACGGGGCGAACACAGGGTTCGCCTCTACGTGTTTTGTCGTTGTTGTCGTGACACCCCGACACATTCCGGGACCCCGACATTCTCGGATCCCGTAGGGGCGATCCTTGTGATCGCTCCAAGGTCGCAGGTGGTGCCCGTCACCGCTGTTGATTATGCCGCTGCGTGTCTGTTCTCACCCAGCGCCCCGCGTTTGCGCAATTCCGAATTGTGGCGTACCTTGGGTTAACAGGGCCCTCTCCACCCTGCCGGAGGTCATCGGCGTGACAACATCATCCCGCACATTCGTCCTGGCAATGGCGGTTGCGTTCATGCTGTCCCCCGTGGCGGGCCGGGCGGCCGACACGACCTCCGCCCCCACCCCGGCCATCTACGACACCCTCGCGAACACTCAGGCGCAGATCGACTCGGCCATCGCACGGTCGCGCGACACGCACCGGAATGTCCTCATTCAATGGGGGGCGAACTGGTGCATCTGGTGCCGTCTGTTGCATGGCATGTTGACGACCGATTCGGCATTGAGCGCCATGCTCGATTCGAACTATGTCTGGGTTCTGGCCGATGTCGGGGTGAAGGGGAAAAACGCCGAATTGCTGGCGAAGTACGGTGTCGACCGCGCGCGGGGTATCCCGTTTCTCACCGTGCTCGACTCCGGAGGCAAAGTCATCGCCAATCAGGAAACCGGCGGCCTCGAGACCGGCGACAAGGAAGTCAAGGGGCACGACCGTTCAAAGGTCCTTGCATTTCTCAACTCCCACACCCCCGCCCCGCCGCGAGGAGGCCGTCCATGACCGAAGTCCACAAACACAAAATCGCCTGCCCCGAGTGTGGCAAGGAACAGGAAGTGAAAGTCTGGGACTCGGTGAATGTCACGCTCGATCCCGACCTCCGGCGCCGCCTCTTCGAAGGCGAAATCAACACCTTCAAGTGCGACGGTTGCTCCTTCGAGTCGTTTCTCCCGGCGCCGCTCATGTATCATGACATGACACGCCGGTATGTTGTGCAGTTTTACCCCCCCAGCGCCATCGGCGAGACGCAGTTTCTCGAGCTGTTCAATGCCGACGGCACGCCGCGTCCGCCTGAACTCCCCGAGAAGATGCAGGCCACCTTCCCGCCATACTTGCGCACCCCGCACATTGTCTTCGACCCGCAGGCGATGCTGACCTACATCGAGTTTCGCGACCGTTTGACGGATCACCATGGGAAGCCCGAGACGCCGCCCATGGAGGTGTAGATCACGATTCCCTCGGATTCGTAGTACGGCGAAAGACGATTCTCCCGCAACACGGCATCGGATGGACGATCCGGCGTCTTGAAAAACACGTAGGCGAATCGATGATCCGAGCGAAGTCGTTTCGCGGCTTCTTCCAGTGCGGGCACACAGAGTATGTCCGAGCGCCAGTACCACGCGGCATACGCGACATACTTCCAGTTCGGCCCTCCATCGACGACGAACAGACCGTATCGGTCGGGATGGTCCCGCAGAAGCTGCAGGACCCGCGGCGTTGCCTCGTTGATCTCAGGGGCGCGGGGCGAGTGAAGGCGCACACCGCCGATTGCGACACCCGCACAGAGAAGCACCCAGAGCACGGCGAACACGGCGGTGACCCACTTCAGTCGGTCGCCCTTCAGGACCGACACCAGGGGCAGGGCCGCCAGAGGCGCGGCGAAGGCATAGGCCGGACAGAAGTAATGGTGATACAACTTGTCCGAGGCCGATGAGAATAGCGCAAACACAATGAAGGCAATGGCCACGGGATAAAGCGCGATCACCCGTTTACGGATCAACAGGTATAAGCCGGCAGGTAACAGGATCACAAACGGGAAGTACAACTTGAGGAACCGAAATGAGAACAGCCACCAGTCCGCCTCGGCGCGGTCCCCGCTGTCGGCCCACTGGCCCCAGATCTGCTGGCCGAAGTACTCGCGGACAAAGGCGCCATCGGCATACACCCGGTCCAGCGCGAAATAGGCGAAGACGATTCCAAGCGCAATGCACGGGATCAGCCAGAAGCGCGGTGAACGAAGCCACTCCCTGCGAAAAGTCAGCGTCACGACCGCCAGCGTGATCCAGGCCGGCGCGGACACAACGCCCTTGGCCAGAAACGAGAAGGCCAATGCAACGCCGGTCAGCACGCATGCGGGGACGGTTGCCCGGTTGTTGAGCAAACGGACAATCCCCCAGAGCGCCACCAGCATGAAGAAACTCACAGGCACATCGAGCATGCTGGAGTTGCCGATCTGAATGAAGTTGTAGGTTAACAGCAAGACCAGCCCGGACAGAAACCCCAATTCCTTCCCCCCGGTCTCATTCCCGAGGAGAAATGCCACCACAATCGCGCCGAGGGTGCAAAGCGCCCCGAAAAGCCGCGCCGCCCAGTCGTGCGGGCCGGTGACCAGGAACACCAGCGCATCCGCCCACATCACCAACGGGGCATGGGCGGTGAAGGTCGTGTGATAGAAATCGGTGTACGTCGGATTGAACCAGCGCCCGTCTTCGGCCATGTTCCGTGCAATGACCGAGTAGGTCGCCGAGTCGAAGTTCATCCCCTCCTGCCCGGCGCCGAGGGCAAAGTAGCAAAGGTAGGCAATAACCAGCACGGCCAGGGGATGTGCGGCGATTCTGTCGACCATGGTTCTGATCAAGATGATGCCCCCGTCCGATGTGACGGCCGGATTTCGGAAAGATATCGAAGATGTTGCCGGATGCGTGAAGTTGTATTTTGCCAAGCGACCGTCGTCTTCGGCTGGACGATCAACCCACTCCGTGGAGGTCCACATGAGCGGCAACCGAGTCGCCATCATACTGCTCACGCTCCTCTTGTGCAGCGTGCTCCCATCGACCGTGATCGCCGGGGATGATTCGCCCCCGATTCCCCAGTGGACAGACGACTTCAATCTGAACGCCTGCCGCTTCGCCACGACTGGATCGAACTCGTATTTCATCCTCCAACCCGGCCATCAACTGATCCTGGCCGGCGTCGACGAGGGCGATTCGGCAACCCTGATCATCACAGTCCTCAATGAGACGATTGTTGTCGATGGGGTCGAAACACGCATCGTCGAAGAACGCGAGTCGAAAAACGGCGAGCTCATCGAGGTCTCGCGCAACTTCTTCGCCTTCTGCGAGACAAACGGCAGCATCTTCTACTTTGGCGAGGATGTGGACATGTATGATGAGGGCGAAATCACCAGCCACTCCGGCGCCTGGCGCGCGGGGGCCGACAGCGCCCGTGCGGGGCTGATGCTCCCCGGCCTGCCGCTGATCGGCGCGGCCTATTACCAGGAAATCGCTCCCGGCAAGGCCATGGACCGGGCCCGGATCATCTCAACCACGGCCGTCTTTGAGTGCCCGGCGGGCCGGTTTGAAGACTGCCTCATAACCGAGGAAACCACCCCTCTCGAACCGGACGCCCGCGAGGAGAAGGTTTATGCCCCGGGCATCGGGCTGGTGAAGGATGGGCCCCTGGTCCTGATAAACTGCCTGAATCCGGGCAGGTCAAAATGAGCATCGCCGTGGCCCGCCAGTCAGGATTTCGATTTCATCAATTCCGGTTGGGGCGGCGTATAATTGCCGGAGCAAGACCGTTTATCCCCGCTCCGGGCGGGGAATCGACTGACACATAGTCTGACAACCGAAGAAGAATCTGGAGCACCGCGACGCGAAAGCGGGGTGATCATGCTGGCAGGATCTCGACAACGGCAACCGGTCATGAGGCGACCGTACCGTCCGCTTGATCCGAGGCCGACTCTGAAACCGTGACGGTTTTCCGGGGCCGATGGAGCGGAAAAAGCCGCCCGCCCGGCCCGACACCCACAACCGTTTCAACGGAAGGAGAGCCGCGTATGCGTCTCAAAGCCGTCGTTGCCGTCTGCGTGATGGTCTTTCTCGCGCAGACCGCCGCCGCCGAAGAGTGGCTCCGCGATCGCGGGGCGGGTTCGCCGACATCGATGTTCGGCAGTTACATCGAGAAGGGCGAACTCCTGTTTTACCCGTTTTATGAGCACTACTTCGACCAGAATGCCGAGTACAGCCCGCTCGAGCTTGGTTACGGTCTCGATGAGGACTTCCGGGGCAAGTTTCGGG
>JBFMFQ010000194.1:0-6310 GCA_040752075.1 Candidatus Zixiibacteriota bacterium
AGCACCGCAGGTGCGGAGGGGGCGAAGCAATCCCGTCCCGATCGCGCAACCGTGTATGAAGACACGGTGTAGCCCGCCCCCTCGTGGGGCCGATCACACCCGAAAAACCATGCACCGGGCCACAAGGGCCCAGGCTACATTGATGGCGCAGACCTGAGACTTTCATTCGGAGATACCGATGATCGATTACCCATTTGTTCCGTACCGACCGACGCGCCTCCCGGAATCCGAGATGCTCACACGCGCCCGCGACTTCCACCAGGAGATGACCACCCGCCGCAGTGTGCGGGATTTCTCACCGGACCCGGTGCCGCGCGAACTCATCGAACTCGCCATCAGGACTGCAGGCACAGCCCCGTCAGGCGCGCACCGCCAGCCGTGGAAGTTTGTGGTGGTGGGCGACCCAGAGACGAAACGGCAAATCCGTGAGGCGGCCGAGAGAGAGGAGTACGAGAGTTACGAAGGCGGCCGCATGCCTCCGGAGTGGCGCGAAGCGCTCGCGCCGCTCGGCACCGACTGGCGTAAACCGTACCTCGAAATCGTTCCGTGGATCGTGGTCGTCTTCGTTGAACTTCATGGCGTCAACCCCGACGGCTCCAAGCGCAAGTCGTACTACGCGACCGAAAGCGTCGGGATTGCCTGCGGCCTGTTCATCACCGCGCTTCACCACATGGGGCTGGCGACCCTCACCCACACACCGAGCCCGATGGGGTTCCTCTCCGAGATCCTCGGCAGGCCGGAGAACGAGAAGCCATATATCCTCTTTCCGGTCGGATATCCGGCGCCGGATGCGATGGTGCCGGATATCAGCCGGAAACCTCTGAGTGAGACTTCGATCTGGATGCCTTGACTGAGTGAGTCCGGGAATCTTTAGCACGATGTCAAATTCTGTTACTTCTGACACTCGAACCGGGAATAAACCGTCAGCGGGACCCTAATAGGGGAGGACGACTCAACTCCCCACTGAGGGGCTTGGCTGGAGGTGGCAGTGCCTCCCACATGGTTCGATAGGATTCGAACGCCGTCGACGGCTTGCGCCTTGCTCTTGGCTGGCCTTGCCTGGGGGGAGCCGCTCTTAGCGGGGGAGCCCAATAGTGGGAGTACCTCAACTGTCGCTGCAATCCTGAGAGGACGACTCACGCCGTTTCAGAGGGCCTTGCAGCCGAGTTCCAATCTGAGCGCGTATGAACTCCCGGTTTATCAATCCCGGCTTCACGCCATAAACGAGATTTGGCTCAACATAACGAACGATGGAGGAATTGGAGCTGGGCGGCATCTGGAGCCTATCAGCGACTACGTTGCCGATCCTGTGAGCGACCGCATGGCGTTGAAGATTGCATGGCTGCCGTCGATGGAGTTCCCGCCCCGGACGCAAAACGATTACCTGTTCTTTGCTTACCCATTGATTGGCTGCGTGCGCGGGCTGGACACCTTGGTCAGCGATGAATGGGCGACACGCACCAAGATAATCGAGTTGTCGCGCCAACGCTCACGACCGGGGTACTCGCCGGCTGCCATTGCCGACCAGCAGTTCGAAACGGTCTATTCCGATACGACATGGTACTCGCGCAGGAGCTTTGACGATGTGGACTGGCGGTCCCACATTCCAATCGGGCTTGAAGTACACCAATCGAGTTATGGTTGGACATCGCTCTTTGCCAAGAGATTTATCCTCTTCGATTACTGGATTCATAACGTCGGCACACAGTCGATCGAGGACTGGAGCTTTGGACTCTACGTCTGGCCCGCAGTGGCCAATGATCCGCTCCTTAAGGCGCCCTACACCTACCATTCGCTCGAGGTGGGTTTCCTGGCTGAGATCCCCGGTGTGGTATCGGGTACAACGGACAGTCTTAATGTTGCCTGGTGGGCCAGCAACGATGGCGACCCTCTCGACAATGCAAAGATCTTCTCTGCAGAATGTCCGACCTCCGTGGCCGGCGTACGACTCCTTCGTGTCCCCCGAGGAGGAACTACCAACTTCAATTGGTGGGCACCGTATGCGCTGCCAGGGAGTGAAGAGACGGGCCCCTTTTACTACTGGGGCCCCAGTTTGCAGAGGAACCCCGGCACTTATGGCAGGGGTTTATACGAGCCCCAAGGGGATCGGGCGTGGTACAGGCAAATGGTCAACGGCGAGGTTGATTACGACCAGTTCGAAGCGGCGATCAATCACGAAGGTACCGGCTGGAAACCTCCATTGTTACCGGCCCTAATTGCTGAGGACATCGCCGGCAGCGGGGGATGGCCGTATTTTGTGATCTCCGCCGGACCATTCGACCCGCTTCCGGCGGGAGATTCGGCAGCCGTGACGCTCGCGCTCATATTCGGGGAAGGGTTCCACACCGTTCCCTGGAACTTTAAGGCGAACTTCGATCCCTATAACTTGGAGCCGTTCCTCAACAATCTCCACTTCGACGACCTGATCCTCAATGCCCGCTGGGCGGGATGGATGTTCGACATCCCGGGATATGACACCGATGGAGATGGCAACCGGGGACGGGCGCATCTGGTCAACTGCACTGAAACCAAGTGCGATTCGGTTTTCTACGCCGGCGACGGTGTGCCGGACTTTCGCGGTCCGCAGCCGCCCTTTTCTCCTGAAATCGAACTGGAAAGCAGACCGTCCAGGATCTTCCTCCGCTGGTCAGGTGCGTTCACAGAACCGGAGATCGACCCCATGTCCGGGCGGCGTGACTTTGAAGGTTACCGTGTTTATGCCGGGCGATTTCAGACGGACGATCGGATGTCGCTTCTGTCCAACTGGGACGTCTTCGATTTCAAGCGCATGTCGTATGACCCTGATGAGGACGAGTGGCTCCAGTCGTCGCATCCGTTGACACCCGAGGGCTGGCGACGTGCGCTGGATGATCCGTCATTCGACCCGGAGAGTTACTCGACGCCGGATTTCAACACGGCATTTCAGGACACCGTGATCGACACAATCCGCAATCGGTATGGACGCATCATCCGGATAACGCCGCGAGTCCGGTATTCTTACTGGGCTCCCGAGGGAGGAAATCGGGGCAACGCCTACTCGGAAGCCGGCTACCCGGCAACCAACATGATCCAGCGCGTCGCCGAGAGGGATACGGTCATCGGGCCGGACACGCTTCGCTATGGCATCTACGAGACGACAATCGAGAACCTGAATCCGGCCGTGCCGCTCTACTTCAGCGTCACGACTTTCGATTTCGGCGATTACGAGATCGGGCTGGAGCCCCTCGAGTCCCTGCCGTCAAACAACGCTCTGTACGGCGAACCGATTTACTCGTCCGATGTAGTCGTCGACTCCGGATTGCGTGTCTCGGTCTTTCCAAATCCGTACAAGGTAATTTATGATGGTGCAGGGGGAGGCCGCACGACCTACTACATGGAAGGGTACGAGGGGCGCGGCATTCGTCAGTTCGAGGAGCAGGACAGGCGTATCCACTTTGTGAATCTGCCCGACACCGCGAAGATCTCAATCTACTCCCTCGACGGCGATTTGATCCGCACCATCAACCACCCGGACCCGTTTCTTACGACCTATTCATCGTCGGTGGGATGGGACCTCGTCTCCCGGAACGTCCAGGCGGTGACTTCAGGCATCTACATCTGGCGTGTCGAATCCCGCCTGGGCGTTCAATACGGGAAACTGGTCATTATCAAGTAGCGCGGTTACTTGATACGGGCTTTCAGCTCCGCCACCTCCGCTTTCAAATTCTCCAGTTCACTGGTCCGGTCCTCCAGCAACTTCGTGGTCCGATATAGCTGTTGAATCGCTGCCAGCGCGACGCCCGCCGGGTCGATCGTGGAGAGAGTCCGGTCATTCTCTCCGACACCGAACGCCTGATGGAAGTCCTGTGCGGTGGGGCCGATGTGCTGGATCTCGGCGCCATCGACACGGTAGTTCCACTTCTGGATTGGGAGTGCAGCCAGACGGGCCAGGAGTTCTTCGCCGTCGACCGGCTGGAAGTTCTCCTTGGTGTTGGCGTCGGAGAGATTGGTCCATGCTCCGCTCTGGCTCAAGTAGGCGCCGGTCGAGGTGTTGAGGAAACGAATGGCATCGACGGGCGGCGTGCCGCCGGTGTCGGAGAGATAGAAACCGCCGTCGGCGCGCAGGAGCATCTGCCCAATCGCCGAGGAATAGGAGGAGTCGCCGATTCCAGACAGCGGGTCATAAGCGGAGATGACTACGGCGCCATCGTGATCGGCCTGCGCATGCGACCCGGCGGCGAAACTGCCTTCGCCGCGCGCGCGATTCAGAATTCCACCGGGAATGGCCGAATGCTGCCCTGTCGCGAAGTTGCCGTTGCCGCCCGCCACGACCGCGTGGTCACCGGTGGCCATGTTGGCAGCCCCTCCGCCAACGGTCGAGGCGAAGGCCGAGGAGAAATTCCCGTATCCGCCCGCAATCGTGGATCTATTCCCGGATGCCGAGTTGGTGAATCCTCCGCCGATGGCTGAGAACGAGGCAGTAGCCATGTTGCCGGTCCCACCGGCTACGGTCGCGTTGAGCCCACTGGCAGTATTCTGGTCGCCGCCGGCCACCGTCGAGAGCTGCCCGCTGGCGGTATTGTTCTGGCCCGCAACGAAAGCGTTGCCGCCCGGGTTTGTGCACCCCGGCCCGATCCTGGCGCTGCCGGTAACGGCGACATCGCCGACAACCTCGAGTTTGGCCGTGGGTAGAGAAGTTCCAATCCCAACTGAATCGAGCGGGTCAACCAGGATGACTGCTCCGGAGGCATCAGTCCAGCCGCTCGCGAGGCCCACAGCCGCAGTGGTCTGCACCGTGTTATCGGGGAATCGGAATCCCCCAATGGAGGAATAGACGGTTCCGGCCACTTCCAGTTGCTCGCTCGGGCTGTCGGTGCCGATGCCGACCCCGCCATTCGCCTGAATCAGAAACTGGTCCGGCCCGGTGCTGGACATGGTGTCGCTCGAATCGGCCCAGACAAAACTGCCGGAGTGGAGGGCATGGGCACCGGAACCCGCGGCGAAGGCGGCGTAGGCCAGGGCTTCGTTGCGGTACCCGCCGGCGACCGTGGCGAAGTCGCCCGAGGCGGTGTTCTCGACTCCACCGACGACCGTGCCGCCGATCACGCTGTCGGTCGCGAAGGCACGCGCGGCGAGCGCATTGACTCCCGGCTGGCCGATCCGGTTCGCGCTGCCGCCGGTGATGGTTGCGCCATACTGATCCTTGTAGATGCGGTTGGCAAACCCGCCCACGATGGCGTTGTAGCGACCGCCGGAATCCACACGGTTGGCCGCGCCGCCGCCAATCACCGACCACCAATTGTCGCGGATGGTCCCGCCGAGGCCGCCGCCGATCACGCAATGATCGCCATCGGAGATCACGTTGGTGCGACCGCCGCCGATGACATCGCCCTCGCCATCGAGCATGTCATTTAGTCGCCCGCCCGAGATCGTGCCCCAGTCGGACGACAGATCGTTGCTTTCGCCCGCAACAAAGCCGCTGACTCCGCTGTTCGTATGCCCGGGGCCAATGCTGACCTTGCTGGTAATCGTTCCGCCGAGGGCACTGTCGACCGTGCCAACCCGGTAGGAATACCCGACCGACACAATCCGGTGCCGGGTCGACATCTCGGCATCCGCACCCACCTTGATCCCCAGATATGCATCTGTACGGAAGACCGAGTCGGGCACAGGAGTGGTCGATCCGAGGAGGACGTTAAACCGCCCTTCGTTGTCGGGCGTGACATTGACTGTTTCCGTCCAGAGCGCAGTCCCGCCGCTGGCAACTGAATAGAGAGTGAAAACGACACTTACGGTCGAGTTGACCGGATTGCCTCCCGATTGGAGAATCCCCTGGTAGTTCAGAAGCGGGGGGATGGCGGCATGAGTTTGTAGCGGGGCGCTCACGAGCCCAAGAGCCGTGATCAACAGGGCGCCAAAGGTGCGCATTTGAACCTCCTTGTAGGCATGGGCGTTTCAGACACTTCTCATTAGGGTAACCCGGTGGCCGTATGAGGAGTTCCTCAAAGGGCCATGCTGAGCGAAGTTCCCGGTGACAGCTGCGAAGGGTGTCAGGCCGCACGTTTCAGCGTCCTGCCCAGGCGGGGTGAGGCCGCCCAGCCCAAGGTAAGTGCAAACCGGCCGCAGTCAAGACGACCCGGACGCAAATCTGCGCCGGGAGACTCCCCGGCCCCCGCCCGCCAATCCTCATTGACTTGCCTGTTTCGAACCGTATATTCCCGCCCATGCCGGGGCTGTAGTTCAGTTGGGAGAACGCTTGACTGGCAGTCAAGAGGTCACGGGTTCGAATCCCGTCAGCTCCACCAGAATCGACCCGGCCCCGCTCAACGAG
>JBFMFQ010000195.1:0-6040 GCA_040752075.1 Candidatus Zixiibacteriota bacterium
GGGTCGCCCCTACGGTGGTGATGCGAGTGGCCCGGAGATCAGAACCGTTTCGTGTAGAAATGGCAGTAGGGCTCGGTGCCTTTGTGGTTGTAGTAGTCCTGGTGGTAGTCCTCGGCGACCCAGAAGGTGTCGGCCTTCGCGACTTCGGTGACGACATCGTAGCCCTTGTCCTTCAGAATGCCGATCAGGTTGTTGGTGATGGCCTTCTGCTCTTCATCCACATAGAACACGGCGGAGCGGTACTGTGTGCCGACATCCGGGCCCTGGCGGTTCATCTGCGTGGGGTCGTGGATCTCGAAGAAGAGGCGCGCCAGCGTTTCGAAATTCACCTGCGATGGGTCGAATTCGACTTCGACAGTTTCGGCGTGGCCGGTCTTCTTGCCGCACACTTGCTCGTAGGTCGGGTTTGAGGCCATGCCGCCCATGTACCCCGACCGGACGCTCAGCACGCCCTTCTGCTTTTGCAGCAAGTGTTCGACACCCCAGAAACAGCCGCCCGCGAAGTAGGCCTTCTTTGTTTTCGCCGGCGCCTCGGCGGTGGCGGACGCCGGGATGAAGTTCAGCGAGATCGAGTTCACGCAGTGGCGCACATCTTTCTTGGTGAACCCCTCCCCCTCGAAAACATGGCCGAGATGTCCGCCGCAGCGGGCGCAGGTGATCTCGACGCGGTGCCCATCGGCATCCATCGACCGCTTGACCGCGCCGGGGATTTCATCATCGAAACTCGGCCAGCCGCAGTGGGAATCGAATTTGTCGGCGGAACGGTAGAGTTCGGCGCCGCACTGCTTGCAGGTGTAGGTGCCTGCTTCCTTAAAACTTGTGTACTTCCCGGTGAAGGGCATTTCGGTGCCCTTATGGACAATCACGCGTTCTTCCTCGGGCGTGAGTTTGTTCAGTTTCACGTCGGAGCTGATGTTGGTCATTGACGTCTCCTGCGACCTCATCGTTTTGGGTGTCATGGTCACCACGAGCGCGGCGATGATGCCGATGAGGGCGATGACCGGTCCCCACAGTTGAATGCCAAACTGGCGCATCTGTCTCCTGCCTTCCCGCCTTGTCCGGGTACCATCGGACCGGCATCCATCTTAACCTTTGCGGGCCGGCGGCAGTTCCTGCCCGCGAGTGTTTACGCGGACGATTAACGCGAAATTTGCGATTGTAACAATTGTGTGATGGAATCGGGGCGCCGGCTGCCTTCGAACGTCCTACTGGCGGCTGCGGAACCGTCCGGTGAGGAGGAAGACGAGCCCGAGCACCAGGATCGCGGTCATGGCGGCCAGTTTGCCAACGTGGTCAGGATCGCCTGCCAGGGTGAGGTAGCCGGTGACGGCGCCGACGATCAGTATTGCCCCGACGATCATTAACCGGAGAGGCCGTCGTGAATCGGCTTCGTGAGTGCCATCGGCCCGTGGACGTCTGCGATGGATGGGCACTGGGATCATTGCTGGTCTGGTGATGTCACCGGCTCGCCGAGGATTCTGCGCGGCGCACGAGATATCAGGAGTGTATACGCAACCACGCGAGTTCAGTTGCATCTGGTTCCATCAAGCTCTTCACCGCGGAAACGACGACTGTCTCAATCACGCTAAAAGCGCAAGCTGAGTCTGAGACCGAGCGCTCCAGTCGGGGCCGAGTAAGTCGGTTCGATCCTCCACTGCGCACTCTTGAGCGCGGCATTCTGCCGTCTCACCGCCGGTCCGACGGTGGCCCAGTCATAGATAACGGACCCGACGAAGACGCCGCTGCTGACCAAGAAGACGGCCCACGCGATATTGTAGGCCTCGTCTCCCCTGCCGCAGTCCCAGCCACAGATGGCGAATGACGAAATGGCGCCGCCGGTAGCGAGTGTCCTGATGCCGATGCCGGTCCAGGCGCGTCCGGGTTTGCCGGCATAGAAGTAGCCGAACGAGGGTCCGAAGAGGAGCCCGGGATAGGCCAATACGATCGTCGGGATCGGAAGGATGGTCCCGAGGATCGAGTACCGCGTGGCCGCTCCGGGAGATTTCAGCCGGGGGCCGACAGCGTTCGGGGCACGTGGGGTCGTGTCGGCATCGGCAAGGGCGAAAGTCAAGGACAGGCGGCAGGGGCAGGGAGCTTCGGGGAGCAGCAAGTTTGTGTTCGCCGATGCCGGAGACCATGCGATGAGCGCCGCAAAGACGAGCCAGAGTGACTGCCGTTGTGGCGGCGCGCTGAGGCGGTGGGCAGGTTTCATTTCGGTGTCACCCTCAGGGCCAGAAGGCCGGTTACATCCGACAGGTATACGCAGTCGTTGCGGACCGCCACGCCACGGGCCAAGCCGGGTGAGTCGAAATGCCCGGCATGGAACGGTGCGGCGGGATCGGAAATGTCGGCGATGAATAACCCGCCCTCGCGGCAGAGAAATCCGGAATTGGCGATGTATGCGTAGGACCCTGAGACGGTGATGTCCATCGCCCAGAGTTCTGTATCCAGCGTGGCGATCGCGACGGGTGAGCGGGGATCGGTGAGATCGACGACTTGGAGGCCCGAAATCCCATTGGCAACGAACGCGTACGGCTCCTGGATGTCGAGCGCCCAGGCTTCCCATGCGAGGTGTGTCGAACCAATCGGGGCGGCGCGGGAAGGGTCCGCAACATCCACGACGATGAAGTCGCCGCCGTAGGCAGTGACGCACGCGAAGTGATCGAAGAGCGCAACGTCGGTCACCTCTCCCAAGTCTTCCACGGTATGAATGATCCGGGGAGCCCGGCGGTCCTCGATGTCCAAGACGAGGAGTCCTGCGGTACCATCGGCGATGTAGGCCAAGTCACCGTTGACCGCCACATCGCGTGGCGCGAGCGGAGTGGAGCAGGAGCCGATGATTGTTGGTGCATCCGGGTTGGTGATGTCGACAATGGTGAGGCCGATGTCCACCAGGTAGGCATAGTTGCTGTCCGCATCCAGATTCGCGCAATCCCAGTTTGTGCGGATTCGTCCTCTTTCGACCAGAGAGCAGGGGACATCGCTGTCGAGAACAGCAAGCCCATCGCCTACAGGCACGAGGAGCGTCTGCCCGGCCGAAGTCACTCTGCCTGCTCCGGCCATGTCGTATCGGCCAATCTCGGTCGGAGTTGCTGGATTGGCGACGGAGACGATTCGTACGGACGGCGTGAAAAGGACTTCACCTGAAATTGCGAGGCAGGAGCGATCCCCCCAGAGCCGTCCCAGCGATCCGGTGACTCTTGCGCTTTCCGGCTCGGAAATGTCGAGGACCGCAACACCACCGCCGGAGGTTTGAATCAGGCGCCCGTTGACAAATCCCAACTCCATGCTCGGTATGAAGTCGCCAAAACCGTCCGGGGGGTACGTCCCTGCAATGGCCGGCGATTCCGGGTTGCTGACATCGACGAGGGTTGTCCGGCTCCAGCACGGTCCTTCCTGGGCGCAGTACGAACTCCAAATCGCGGCCATGCCGTTGCGCACGGCGAGGTTTTGAGCGAATTGAACATTCAGAGTGGCAACTTTGCGCGGATCATCCGGGGCGGAGATGTCATACACCTGCAGGCCGGGGTATCCGGTGGTGAAAAGATGGTTCCCCTCGATGCGCGGGCTGTAGCAGCCATCTTCGAGCGACCGGGCGATGACCGGGGCGGCCGGGTTCGCCACATTCAGCACGATCAGTCCGGCGCCGCTGGCGAGGTATGCGTAACCGTCCCGTACGGCGAGACCGCCATCAAGAGACGCATTCAGTTCCGCCACAACATGGGCACCTGAAGGGATGGTGGCATCGATGATGCTGAGATGGTCCATTGAGGCAACGTAGACGTACCCGACGTCTGCGGCCACGTAAATCGCCTCACAAGGAAGGTAGACACGGGAAATGAGAACCGGGGCGGCGACGTTGGTCACATCGAGGATCTCCACGCCGTTTTCGACAGCGAGATAGGCGTAACCATCGGCTACGGCGATATCCCAAAGGCCTGCCCAGAAGGCGCTGCCCGAATAGGCCACATCGAGGGTCTCGGTGGGTTGGACGGGTGGCGAGTAGGGAGACTTCTTGCCTGAACAGGATTGCAGGAGAATCAGGGTGATCAGCAAGCAACCCGTTTGCTCCAAGCTGCGCAGCGCCCTCGCAGTGACCTGACGACCGTCGCATGGTTCGGTCATGGGGCAACTCCCAGCGATCCACTCACCGGTTGGCTGATACGACACCCCGAAGGGCAACGGATGCGCTGGTCTTGAGCTTCGCGGCGATGAGGACACTCCGGCCAGCCAGACGTGGAGCCTGCCCGCACTCGAATCCGTAGTAATCGCCCTTGACCAAACCGAGACCGGGCGCGACCCACTCAATATCGTAATCACAGTACACCGTTTCCCCGGTCCGGTAGCGATAGCAGTTCAGGGGTCCGGTCGGACCGGGCACTGTGTCGTTGATCGATTCGACGGTGCAAAGCCACCCGCCGCCATGCGCCGGGTACGAATCCCCGACGGTTGCGGGGAACTTGAACTTCAGCTCCGGCACGCCTCCGATTTCGCCGATCCGGAGACCATCGGCGCGATTGATCCCAAGTCCAAGGTACGCGCCGAACGAAACCACTGCCCAGCGCTCGGTTCCGATCAGGGTATCCCGCAGGACGGTCATGAAAATCGTGTCGCACATCTCGAGGTTGCCATCGCGATCAAAGCGTTCGTCGCGGAAGGTCCATGTATTGCCGACGTCCAGTGGGAAGTACTGCTTCTCGGTGGCAGGTTCCGGAAGCGTCGTTACCCAGACATCGGGCGACGCGAAGTCGCCCGGATCATCGGCAGTGGGCTGCCTTGAAAAGTAGATCATGCGCGAGTCGGGCGACCAGGCGGGGTTGCGGTCGCAAAACGGGCCGTGAGTCACTTGTGCGATGGACTTGTTGCGTCCGGTGGGATCGGCTATCCAGATGTGCAGGGAGGCGGCCGAGTCCATGACGAAAGCGATCCAGCGGCCATCGGGGGACCAGGCGGGTTCGGTGACATCGTTGAGACCGCCGATGATCTCCACTGCTGTCCCGCCGTGTCGCGAGACCTTCATGATCTCCAGCCCATCCTCGAAGGCGATCCACTGGCCATCGGGTGACCAAGTCGGTTCCTCCCCTTCGCAGCCGTAGGAATCACTGCAGGGGACAACGCTTCTGGCGCCGGAGAGATAGCGGACTATCACGATTCCCTCATCCCCCTGCGCGGCGATTTCGTTGCCGAGCGGCGACCAGACCGCGCCATCGTCGATGTCGGGGACGCACGACCAGACGATGCTCTGCGTGACTGCATTATAAACGCACAGTTCCCCGCCCCGCCGCAGGAGCAGAAGCGCGGGGTTGGCGCGGCACCAGTCCGACTCGGCTCCCGGCCCGATGAGGACCACGGTCCCGCCGCGCCTCAGGTCCTTAATGGCGATGCCTGCATCCGGCTTCGAGTACGCGAGGTGTATGCCATTGGAGCAGACGGACGGATCGTAGCCGCCGCCGTCCGTGATCCGCATCAGCATCGGTGAATCAAAGCTCCTGATCGATGGAGCGGGGCGATCGAGGCCGGCTTCCCACGGACCGGTGGGATCGCCTGACTGACCGTCATCGCGCTCACAGGTGAGAAAGACCAACGACGAGAACAGCAACGCCAGCGCGGCAGATCTTGCGCAACGTCCACTCAGAAACCCGGCCATGGTTCACCTCCGTGCCGTGCGTGGAGGATTAAGAAGCGCGGGTCGTACTGGAACGATCCGTTGTTTTCAATATGTCATAATACGCCCAGCCCGTCAAGCGTTGCCGTGTCATTGGCCCAAGGCATGCACCTCCACGAAGTGATGGTGACGGACCTATTGCCACCATCATCCCGCCGCCATACAGGACAGGACTCGTCTTGTCTCACGGGCGGCAGCGTATTAGATTCGCTGTCAGGAAACGTGTTCTGCCGTCAGTTTTGCAAAGGCCAGTCCAACGCACCACTTTCACCGACTCGGGGACAAAGTGTCCGGGAGGTTGCCATGTTTCGATTGAACCGTGCCACCGCATTGCTCGCGATCCTTCTGTTAAGCGTTGCAGTCATCGATCCGCCG
>JBFMFQ010000196.1:0-5965 GCA_040752075.1 Candidatus Zixiibacteriota bacterium
TCCGCTTTCTCCTTCGGCGGCGTTTTCTCTTTCGGCTTCTCCTCGGCCGGCTTCTTGGGCTTCTCCTTCGGCTTCGGTTCGGCGACTTTTTCCTTTGTCAGGTCGCTCATCGGCTTGATCGCCAATTCGGCATCGAGGGCCGGCTCCGGCACATCGAGTTTCGGAGGCGGACCGGAGATGGGCTTGTCCGGCTCGCCCTTGGGCACGGCGCCGGGGGCATCGACCAGACCCACACTGATGATCATCTCCGAGCGCGGCGACGTGGTGATCAGCCCGCGCATCGGCGCCAGCCCCGCACCGCCCAAGACCACCGCGATATGAAACACGATGGACCACAGGATGTAGCGGTTCACGGCTTAACCCCAGCCCTTCGGCGTACCCTTCTTGCGTTCTTCTTCGATCGGACGGGTCACCAGGCCGACGTCCGACAGGCCGATCTGGCGCATGGCGGTCAGGATATCCACGACGGTCCTGTATGGCACCGATCCATCCGCCCGCAAGTAGCCCTTCTGGTTCGGCTTTTGCGCGGCCACACGCTCGAGTTCCTCGCGCCACTTGTCCGCCGGGCGGTAGACATCGTTGACGAAGATCCCGCCCTCCTTGGTGATGGTGACCACGACACCTTCGGAGAGCTCATCGGAGACCTCGGTGGTCTTCGGCAAGTCGACATCGATCCCGCTTTGCAATAGCGGCGCGGTGATCATGAAGATCATGAGCAGCACCAGGACAACGTCGACCAGATTGGTGACGTTGATCTCAGACAGTGCGTGATATGTCCGACGATTCACGTGCATTTTCTTTGGTCAACTCCGTCAGGAATTCGAGTGAGAGGTTGGAGAAGTCGTCCTCCACCTGCTTCAGTTTTCGCACCGACCAGTTGTAGGCGACAACCGCCGGGATGGCGGCGGCCAAGCCGGCCGCGGTAGCGATCAGGGCTTCGGCAATGCCCGGGGCGACCACCGCCAACTGGGCCGAGCCCGACTGTCCGATCCCAACGAAGGCATCCATGATGCCCCAGACGGTGCCCAAAAGTCCGAGAAACGGGGAGGCGTTGCCCACGGTCGCCAGGAAGATCGTCCAGGCTTCGAGCCGGGCGATTTCTTCCTGCCCCACGCGGACGAGGGTGTCCGAGACGGCCTGTTTTTGGCCTGCGGTCAGGTCATACCAGGAATCGGCCGGCGATTCGCCGCCACGGTTCTGGTCGGAGAAGACGCCGGCTTCGCGGAGTCCGGCATCGAGCAGGCGCCAGTGCGGGGTGTGGCGGTAGGCACCGAGCGCGGCCATGCGATCGGACAGGCGGCGTCCGCGACGGAACAGGGCGCGAACCTTCTGACCCTCGGTCGTGACGCGCTTGAATACCTTCCATTTCATGAAGATCACGGCCCAACTGACGACCGAGAAACCCAGCAGAATGAGGAGGATCAGTTGGGCAAAAATCCCCGAGTCGAGGATCATGCCCCAGACATTTCCGCCCAGGAAGGCGGGAATCACGCCATAGCTCAATGCTTCCAAACGAAGCCCTCCCTTTATGGATGTCTCACGGACGTGCCGGTTTGCAGAACGCGCCCCGGTGCCCCCACCCGCGCCTATATCCCAAGGCAACCCATATCAGTCAAGGATTTTCGCCCCCCGGCGCCCCTACGCCGGGACTGATTATCCCCTGCCCTTTGGGCCCGGTCGGCCCTGTGACTTCTACCCAGAAGTTGATTGCCGGATGAACGGAATTGTTGTTTCCAGGATGCCGGCGGGGCGACCGCCGGGAATCGCGGTCGGGGTTGGCCCGGTCGGCCCCTGAGTATAGATTGGCGGTATGTCCGCTCCGGAAGCCACGAGGAAACGCGCCCAGCGTCTGCGCGAGGAATTGGAGTACCACGCGCACCGGTACTATGTGCTGGATGCGCCGGAGATCTCCGATGCGGAGTACGACCGGCTCTACGACGAACTGGTCCGCATTGAAACCGAGTACCCCGAGCTGGTCACCGTCGATTCGCCGACGCAGAAGGTGGGAATCACTCCGTCATCGGCATTCGGCGAAGTCCGGCATGCGGTGCCGATGCTGTCGTTGGGGAAGGTCACAACCGCCGGGGAGTTTCTCGAATTTCACCAGCGCACGCTGAAACTGCTCAAGGATTCAGTTCCCGCCTACACGATTGAGCCGAAGCTGGACGGGCTCGCGGTCGAACTCACGTTCGAGGGCGGGCGCTTTGTGGTCGGTTCGACACGCGGCGACGGGACCAAGGGCGAGGATGTCACGGCCAATCTGCGCACGGTGCGTTCCATTCCATCGCGTCTGCGGGGGACACGCACCCCGTTGCTGATCGATGTGCGCGGCGAGGTGGTGCTCCGCAAGAGTGACTTCGAGAAGCTGAACAAACAGCGATTGGAAACGGGAGAGGAGCCGATGGCCAATCCGCGCAATGGGGCGGCAGGCTCGTTGCGACAGTTGGATCCGAAGGTCACCGCGCAGCGTCCGCTCGTCTTCTACGCCTACGGGGTGGGGCGCTGCGAAGGAATCACGCTGGCCAGCCAGAGCGAGACTTTGGACTGGCTGCGGGAATCGGGGTTCCGGGTGCATCGTCTCGCGGGGCGGTGCGCCTCGACCGACGATGTCATCGGCGCCCACGAGAAGATCCTCGCGGGGCGCAATGAGTTGGATGAGGAAATCGACGGCACGGTCATCAAGGTCGACGAGTACGCATTGCAGGAGCGGCTGGGGGCGGTTTCGCATCACCCGCGCTGGGCGGTCGCCTGGAAGTTTCCCGCGCAGGAGGAAACGACCATTGTCGAGGACATCCTCCTCCAGGTGGGCCGCACGGGCATCATCAGCCCGGTGGCGGCGCTCAAGCCGGTGCGGGTGGGCGGGGTCGAGGTGCGGCGGGCGACGTTGCACAACGAGGATGAACTCGCCCGCAAGGACATCCGTGTCGGCGATCGTGTGGTGGTGCGGCGCGCGGGGGATGTGATCCCGGAGGTGGTCAAGATCGTGCCGGGAGGCAAGACGCCCCGGAGCCGGCCATTCAAGTTCCCGGAGACCTGCCCGGTTTGCGGCGCGGGCACCATTCGGGAGGAGGGTTCGGCCTTTCATCGCTGCACCAATCTTGCTTGTCCGGCGCAGATTCATGCGCGGCTTGCGCACTTCGTGTCCAAGGCCGGGGTCGACATCGAGGGGATGGGCGACCGCTACATCGAGCAACTGGTCGACAAGGGGATCATCCGGGATGTGGCCGACATCTATTTCCTCGACCGAGAGAAGCTCGGGCAGATGGACCGGATGGGCGACAAACTGGCGGAGAATCTGCTGGCCGCCATCGAACGGGCGCGCCACCCCGAGCTGCCCAAGCTCATCGCCGCGCTGGGGATCTCCGGCGTCGGCGAGCACATCGCGCGGGTGCTGGCGGGGGCATTTGGTTCCATCGATGCGATACGCCGCGCGACGGTGGAGGAGCTGCAAACGGTGCGTGAAATCGGGCCGATCGTGGCCTCCTCCATCCACCAGTTCTTCGCGCTTCCCGAGACCCGGCGTGTGCTGGAGAAACTGGAACACGGCGGATTGGTTTTCCCCACGTTCGAGAAGCGGCAATCCGACTCGCAGCCCTTTGCAGGGAAGACATTCGTGCTCACCGGGACGCTCTCCTCAATGACGCGCGATGAGGCGCGCGCGAAGATCGAGGCCCTGGGCGGGCGTGTGACCGGATCGGTGTCAAAGAAGACTGATGTGGTCGTCGCCGGCGAGGAGGCCGGCTCCAAACTGGACAAAGCCCGCGAACTCGGGATTGTGGTTTGGGATGAGTCCGAGTTCGGGAACCGGCTGGGCGAGTGATCTTGTCCGGTTTTGTCGGCTGTGGCCGGCGGCAAATCGGGACAAAACGGGAGCGAATTCATTCCGGTTGGTTAAGTCGTCTAAGACAGTCCGGGATGCCCTCCTTTCGCGTCATTCTTTAACCGGTTATCCGGGTTTGAGTTGATGGGCCTTGCCGATTGTAATTGCGATAGGATTTGTCGCGATCATTATTGACAGAAATGGACCCGTATGCGGTGATAACTCCTTGACAACCCTGCCGATAATCTGAAATGTAAACCGTTATTGTGAAATAAGGAGCAAAACGAAGGGATTTCGGGAATAGGAGGAAGAAGATGAAACGCTGGATGACGACGGGCATCATGTTCTCAGCCATGGCGCTGGCATTCCTGCTCGTCGGTTGCGAGGGCGACCAGGGGCCGGCGGGACCTCCAGGGACGGCGACCTGCATGAACTGCCACACGAACGAATACGATGCTGAGCTGGCGATTTCCCTGTTGCCGATCAGGACGGAGTACGAGCACTCCTTGCATGCAACTGGGGAGACCTCGGTGCGCAATGACGCCTCCTGCGCGCGTTGCCACACGAACGAGGGCTTCCAGCATTATGTGAACACGGGCGAACTCAAGGCAGTGCCATTCTCAACGGAAATCGGCTGCTTCACCTGTCACGCGCCGCATGTGAACGAGTCGTTTGAAGTCCGGGTGACCGGGCCGGTGACGATTACCGGAATGGGCACCTACGACAAGGGAACCAGCAACACCTGCGCCACCTGTCATCAGGCGCGCATGGCTTCGCCAGCGATTCCAGCGAGCGGCACGTTAGAGATTACCTCGCGCCGCTGGGGGCCGCATCACAGTTGTCAAAGCAACATCCTGGCGGGCATTGGCGCCTATCAATTCGGAGACACACCGTATCGTAACGATGCGGCTCACAACAGCATTGCCAAGGGCTGCGTGCATTGCCATATGGCTGAGCCGCCGGATGACTATGCTGGAGGACACAGCTTCGCGGTACTGGTTGAAGGGGCGGACGCCATCAATCCCAATGGGTGCACGGATGGTTGCCACTCGGACTGGACGCCCGAGGAAGCATTCACCCATGTTCGCGATACACAGGAGGAATTCCACGAGAAACTGGCCCAACTGGGGGCGGACATGCAGGCCTTGGGTTGGATGAACCCGAATGCAACCAATGGCTTCGTGAATCCGGGTACTTACACGCCCGATCAGTTGGGCGCCTTGTGGAACTGGCAGCTTCTTGATGAGGACTTCAGCGGCAGTGTGCACAATGTCATCTACGCCGAGGATGTTTTGGAGGCGACCCAGGAGTTCGTGACCGGGCAGATGGGGCTGAGGGGTCTGGCCAGCGCTCACGCCGGCAATCAGAAGTAGGATCGTCGCAAGGCTGTCGAAATGAAAAGCCCCGCCAAAAGCGGGGCTTTTCTCATTTCTGAAGGCCAGCCCAGAAAGCGGTTAGCGAACCAAGCCCTTCTTGTCCAGGGTCTTGAGCGCCTTGGTCGAGATCTTGACGCGGACCCAGCGCTTTTCGACCGGGTTCCAAACACGCTTGGAGACCAGGTTCGGGTTGAAACGGCGCCGGCTTTTGTTGTTGGCGTGGGAAACGGTGTTTCCGGTGCGGGGGCGCTTTCCGGTTATCGCGCAGACTTTGGGCATACTTGTGATCCTCGTGTTGGGGCGCGTTTGGACGGCGCCAAAAGACCGACATGATACGCCGGACCTGGCGGATTCGCAAGGGGAATTGTGGAAGCGGCGCCCCGGAGGACACGGCGAGGACAGACCTTGACAGGGACTGGTTGACGGGGCTCTTTGGGGGAATGACGGGAAGAATAAGAGGAATGGGAGCTATCAGAACCGCCAGGTGGGCGGTCTTGGCCGTTGCCGTGGCCTTGCTGGCGGGGGCTGTGACGGGGTGCGGCGGCGGAGAGTCCGATGGCCGCAAGGTCATTCACTTCTGGCAGTTCTGGACAGAGCCGAGGGTCAAGGCAGTTCTGGACAAAGCCATTGCGGAATTCGAGACCGAAAATCCTGAATACAAAGTCGAGGTCACCGATCTGACCTGGAATGACGGCCACCAGAAGATTGTGGCGGCGTTTGCCGGTGGGAAGGCCCCGGACCTTCTGGAGTTGGGATCTGACTGGATCGC
>JBFMFQ010000197.1:0-5958 GCA_040752075.1 Candidatus Zixiibacteriota bacterium
GGATCTGGTATCCCTCCACCTCGATGACCGCACCCGTCGGGACTTTCACCCGCTGGGTTACCGGTTCCCCATTGACCTTCACAACCGGTGTCCGGCTCAACGGCTCGAGATCGTACCCGTCGCCCGAACGCACGAATGCCGCCTGCTTCAATGAAATCAACAGGTCATCAATGAACAGACGGCAGGCATTCGCCGAGCCCATCTCGATGCGATCACCATCGAGACTTAGGGTCTCAAGCGTCTTCCCGCCTTTGGAAATGGTGAATACCGGCATGGATCCTAATGATTTACGATTCTCAGCTTACCGACCGGTCAGACGCAACGTGATCTTCTTGTAATCCCGTCGGCGGCTAATCCGTTCACCGTTGGGGCGGCCCTGGTAACCCTCTTTGCTGGCCTCCCAGTTGTAGTCTCCGATTGGAACCCTGGTGAAGATCTCACCGGATTCGTCGGTCAGGCCATAACGTACGACAATGCCGGAGGACTTTTCAATGCCAATTACCTCGGCGCCGGGGACCGGTCCACGGTTATCCCTCACGATAAACTGGACCCAGGCCAGATCGAGCGAATCTGCCGCCACGGAGCCCTCATACCCGCCATCACCATTGCCTTGGGACCAGGACTCACCGGGTGTCATGGCGACAAGCAGTTCGAATGCCTCCGGGGGCAGGATTACCGTGGTGTCCCGATAACCGGGATGCCGAATCGAGAGCTCATGGGGCACCCCGCCCAGGGCGATCGAGTAGGGAGTCTGAACCCGGTCCCGTGGGGTCTTGATGTAGGTTGTGCCCTGACGGATCCACTCGACCGACGCGGCCAGATCGACACTGGGCGTGGTGCGATCGGCGGCCCGAATCTGCACCGTCCGCTTGAGCACAGGCGCCAACACATCGGGAGTGTCCGTGCCGACATCGAATTGGAAACCATAATCGAGGAACATGTCGCGACGCAGCACGATGGAGTGCTCCCCGTACGTCAGATTGACCACCAGCTCCGTTCGCCCCGCGGACACCGAATCCCCGTCGACATAAACGTCCGCTCCCGGGGGAAGCGATTGCAGGCGGATGGGGCGGGTGAACGCGCCGATCAGTTGCCCCGGCACATCCCCCGACGGCGGGACCCAGGTCCAGCGGGTCGTGTCGGTCGGCTCCAGCAACCCGGCCAGCGGCGTGAAATACGCGCTCGGGGTGGTCTGGCCCGTCGCCAGCGCCAACTGAATCTCCACCGTGTCGGTCGCACGAACCTTCCAATCGGCCGATTCCCAGTCCGACAACTCGGCTCCATCGACTCGCGCTCTCGCGCCTTCGGGCAAGGATCGCAGATGAACACGCGTTTGCAGGACAAACGGGCTCAATCGCGGGGAACCGTCACGGTCAAACGTGCCCGACGTGAGAACCGTGTCGATCGGCTCGAAGCCCGGGTACTCGATCCGCAGGGTCACCGGACCCTCCGGCCACTCATCGACCTTGTGTGGCGAGGTACCGATGGCCACGCCATTCAACGAGATCTCCGCCCCGGCCGGAATAGTGATGACATATCCCGTACTATCCCCGCCGGCCAGTCCATCACTGCCGAGCCCGTGCAACAAGCCGCGAATCGGCCCGCCGGCCAAAAGGTCGATCAGGAGATACACCGCCGCGACGGCAATGGCGATGACCGCAATCGATGGCCTGCTGCGGCGGATGGTCGGGCGGGGAGACTCTGGCTCTGCCCTCGGCGCCACGGGCTTCGGCAGAACCACACCGGGCATGGTCCGGTCGATGGAGGGCGGCTCGGTTTTCGGTTCGTCATCGGTCATGCGCGGCACCACCGACGGCAGATGACGGATGGGCGTCGTGCTGACCCGTTCGATTTCCGGGTGGGTGCTGCCATGGAGGAGCAGAAGGCTCCGCCGTTCCTCGTTCTCCGCATCGGTCAACAGCGCGGCGACAATCTGCGACAACACCGTCGCGGAGTTGCGCGCGCCGAGGGCATGCGCAACCCGGGTGGCCTCATCGCGCATCACGCCGGCCGACTGAAAGCGCATGCCGGGCTCGACCCGAAGCGCGCACTCGATCAGGCGGCAGAGCTCATCCGGAAGCGCGGCGGACGCAAAGACCGAACGGTCGTACCGGCCCTCGGCAATGGCCCGCATCAGTTCGAATTCATTGACATTGTCAAACGCCCGCCGTCCAACACACATCTCGTACAGGACGGTCCCGGCGGAGAACACGTCGGAGCGCGCATCCACCGGCCGCCGGGCCGTGGCCGCCAGTTGCTCCGGCGAGACATAGGACAGCCGCCCCTTCAAAACGCCGGACTTGGTCTTCTGCGCCAAACGGTGCTGCGCCTTGGCGATCCCGAAATCGATCAGCTTGATGGCCCCGCTGGCCAGGATGACGATGTTCGGCGGGGAGACATCCCGGTGCACGATCCTGGCCGGTTCTCCGCTTTCCGGATCGACAAACTTGTGTGCGTACTCAAGCGCATCGAGAACCTCGGATATGATGTGCAGCGCAAGGTGTGCCGGGAGCCGTTTCCCACGCGCCGCCAGACGGCCCAGCATCGTTTCAAGGTCCATCCCATCGAGATACTCCATGATGAGAAAAACACCGCCGCGCTGGTCCTGCCGAAGCTCATGGACCGTCACGATTTTCGGATGGAGAAGATTTCTGGTCAGGCGCGCTTCATCGAGGAACATCTCCACCACTTCGGGATCGCCCACGTGACCCGGCGCCAGTTCCTTGATCGCAATCGGCCGCTTGGCCTCGCGGTCCCAGCCGAAGTGCACGACCCCGAAGCCGCCGGTGCTGAGCACACGGAGGACCTCGTATCGGTCATCGATCACCCGGTGACTCATGAGACTCCGATCGGATCAGCCGCCCACTGAGACAAGGTCTTGCGCTTCCATTCAGCCATCACCGTGACTCGATTTCGACCCGGCACTCGAAAACCGATCCGAAGGCCAGCGTGTCGCTGTCAACGCAGTCGGCCTTCTCGATTCGCTGCCCGTTAATCTGCGTTCCGTACAGTGTGTTCAGATCGGTGATCTCCAGGCGGCCCCCGTGAAACCGCAATCGGGCGTGATGCCGGCTGATCTTTTCGTCCGACAGCACGATATCGTTATCCTTCTCGGTGCCCACCGTCGCAAACGCCGATGTGAGCGCGAACCGCTCGCCCGCATGGACTCCCTTGGACACCACAAGACACACTTTCCGGTTGAGCGATTTCCCCGCTTTAAGAACAAAGTACAAGAACCCAGCGGTGACCAAGACCAGCGCAATCCCGATCACCCACGGCCAGGACATCGAACCGATGCCGCCCGCTTGATCCATTAGCGCAAGGTGAAGGCCCGCCGTCAACAATCGTCAACACCTCCAGGGGCCATCCCCAACATGGCACGAGCAGGCGGTCCGCCTGCCCGTGCGATTGGATTAACCCCGCTCAGTTCCAAACCGCCGCGCTCAGTCTCCCTCACCGCTCTTGACCACCTTGTACTTGGCGGGAGGTGTGAACGATTCCTCGCCGACCGCGCCGGTCGAGATTTCCTCCACGATCATTGTGGCGGTGAATATCGAAGGCGGCCCCGCCGGCTCCTCGGCCTCCTTCTCCTTGTCCTTCTTTTTGCCGAACAGCCCGCCGAGCGCCTTGGCCGCCGCGTCCGAGCCGGAGGTCGCCGATCCGTCGTCTTCTTCCCCAGTCTCGCCGTCCTCCCCGGACTGCTCCTCGGCGGCCTGAGCGAACTGGTCACCCTCCCCACGGAACGTGATAATGCTCTTCATCGGGAAGCCCTCGAGCTTCGAAGCAGCCTCCTCGAGATCCTCAGGGTCGATGCCATAGGCCTGCATCATGCCCATCATGGCCTGCGCCGAACCCTGCTTGTTTTCCATCGTGAATCCGAGCTTTTCGGCCATTTTCGTGTTGAAGGCGTCCTGCTCGGCCGCGCCCGGGAGATTCTTCGCCAGCATCATGTCCATGACCGTGATCAGCTTGAACTTCTCGCCGGTCTCACGGTTGGTTCCCTCGATTTCCATGGTCAGGATCGACTGCTCGCAGGACTGCCCGCCCACCGTGGCGGTGACTCCCGTCTTCTTCACATCGATCTTCGGTGGCGAAAAGGTCACTTCGCTGGTGTCGTACGCCGGCTCCGTTCCCTGCATTCCCTGCCCCTGCTGTCCGCCGAACATGTTCGCGGCCGAGTCCATCATCGCCCGCATGTCGCTCACCGGGGTTTCCGTCACGGTCTTGTTCTGGTGATCCACGTTGATGAAGACCGCGGGGTCGCGATCCAGGCGAATGATCGATGTCGTCTTGATCGGCTTGCCCCCGCCGAAGAACTTCATCAGCTTGTTGGTCATCTTGGTCTCGGTATCATCGGACTTCATGTCGCCCTTGATGCGGGTCGTCATCTTTGTCTCGGAGTCCAGGATGCCGCCAAGCCCCTTCATGGTCATGTTCTGGCGAACCGTGACATCCGCCAGCGCCGCGGCGTGCCATGCCAGCACTCCCGCCAGACCGATCAACAACGAGCGTTTGAGTCTGAACACCGTGATCCTCCTTTGGAATGAAAACACAACCCGAACCCACGTTTGCGCCCATGCCGCTTTGGACCGGGCCGGGGGGAAAGTACGCATTCCCCACGGGGGCGGCAATTCCGAGAAGAAAAAACCCCGGGCCGCCATCGGCCCGGGGTCTCGAATCAGAAGCGCTTACCCGCCCGTTACTTGAGCAGGATCATCTTGCGGGTCAGGGCCTGCGAATCCTGCGTCAGACGGTAAAAGTAAATCCCGGAGGGGACACTCTGACCATTTCGGTCGGTGCCATCCCATTCGACCACATCGACCCCCGCCGGACGGTGCTCATCGAAGAGAACCGCCACGCTCTGCCCGAGGAGGTTGAAGACCTCCATCCGCGCCCGCCCCTCAACCCTGATCGAGTAGGCAATCTGCGTTTCGGGGTTAAACGGGTTCGGGTAGTTCTGCGCCAGCGCGAACTGGTTGGGCAAAAGCCCGCCGCCGCCGGTCCCCACGCCCGTGGTGTTCACCTCGATGCGCGTGATCGCGCCGCAATTGGCGGGTGCATACGCGTCAGCCGAGGCGGAAAAGAGCAGGGCCGCCGTCTGCCCGGCCGCATTGACCGGCACATCAACCAGGATGTCCACCTGCACATTCTCGCCCGGCTGCAGTTCGATCGCCGTCGGGCTGATGATCGAGTAGCTCCAGCCCAGATCAATGGAGATGTCGAAACTGAAGGTCTCCACCGTGTGGCCCGAATTGGTGAGGTTGTACGATATCAATGCCGACTGTCCCGGGAGTCCGCCGACATCGGGCGGGCCCACCACGGTCGCGCCCGGGACTTGGGTTGGTCCGGAGAGCGTATGGGTCGAGCTGGCAAGGGGAATCCATGTCGCGGTGGGCGAAGCGGCCAGACCATTGATGTAGAAGCTGATCTCATCACCGGCCAACGCCCCTTCATCGCCGCCACCCGGAGCATCGCCCCGCACGTGCAGGAGGTAAGCCCCGTTCGCCGGAATGTTGTCAGTGAGGCCGCAGAGAACTTGTTGAGGGTCTCTCGCCGTGATGACATCTCCGTCCCGAACAAGCTCACCGAGGAACGTCGTCGCGTCATCGTAGAAATCCGAGAACGTCGGCGTGGCCGAGACCGATTCGGTCGCGGTCAACTCCACCTCGGTGTTATCAATCGGATGCGGCAGATCCCGGACCACCGTTGGGTAGTAACCGGACTTCCGGACACGCAGATCAAACGTCGACGGCCCTATTGCCCCGAAGGCAAACTGACCGCTCCCGTTGGTCGTCGTCTGCGTCAGAATCGATCCGTCAGGATAACTGTCCCAAACCTCGACAGTCGCGCCTCCAAGCGGCCCCCCGTTCGCATCCACCGTACCGGCGATCTGCCCGAAGGCCGCCGTGGTGCTTCCCAGTAAGACCCCTCCAACAAAGGCTCCCCTCAGGTATCTCA
>JBFMFQ010000198.1:0-5880 GCA_040752075.1 Candidatus Zixiibacteriota bacterium
TTTCCGGACCGGCGATCGGCTCTATGACGTCATCTGCATAATGTGTCGTCTTCCTTCGGCCAACTGGGTGCATAACGGTGACGCGAGGTAGGTGGAGCGTGCGGCGCCGTCTTCAATGGTGTTGGCGATGACATCGAGGATTCGCTGGGCCTCGTCAAAGGCAGCCAGCGCGGGTTCGTAGTCGGTGCGCTTTTGGCAGATCATGCCCAACACGGCCAGCGCGCGCCACAATGACTCCCAATTGCCGTCCGCCCTCAGTTTCGCCACGGCGCGGTTGGCGCACTCCTCCGCCGCCCGCAGGTCCCCGCGGCTGACTTGGTAACGGGACTGCCAGATTCGATACTCGCCGGTCCACTGCCACTGCTCACCCTCGGCGAGAAACGCATCGATGGCAACCATCGCCTCTCTGGGAAAACCGCGCGCGGGGTCTTCCGGCAGACGCGCGAAGGCCAGTTGCGCCACCTTGTGGCGGGCGGAGGCCATGCCCGCCACGGCCTGACCCTTTCGCCACCATGATGCGGTTGCGTCCGGATCGTCCATGGCAACCGCGGCGTTGAGGCGAATCACGATGGCGTCGGCCCGCAAACGCGGCATTTCGGCGCGGGCAAATGCCTGGTCGGCGTCGTCGAGCAACGCAATCGCCTCGGGGATTTGCCCGAGCCGATACGCCCGAAGCGCGGCGACCAGCGCCAGGTGCGCCCGCAGATCATCGTTGGTCTGCCCCGCCGCCACCCGTTCAGCATCCTGGAGCAACTGCCCGGCGACTCCGAAGTCACCGGCGCGCAAATAGGCCTCGGCCATAAAGGCGCGCAGTTCGGCTCCGGTGGCCGGGTCGCCGAGTTGGTCCGCGTCCAGAATGGTCGCCTCTCCCAGGTTGATGGCTTGCCGGAGATCGCCCCGTTCCAGATAGACCTGGACCAGGTTGCCGTGATTGAACACAACCTCGGCTTCGGCGCCTCCCTGCCGGTTGAGCGCGATGGCACGATCGAAATACTCCGCCGCCTTCGCCAGTTGCCCCTGGTCGAGTGCGATGACACCGAGGTTGTTGAGCGTGCGCGCGGTCTCGGTCGGAGAATTCAGTTGTTCCTTGATGGCCAGTGATTCCAGATAGCACGCTTCGGCCCGGATGTAGTCGTGGCTGCTCTTGTGGGCAACACCGAGGTTGGAGAGCGCGAGGGCCTCGATTCGTAGGTCACCAAGCTCGCGTGCAATGCGCAGCGCCTCCGCGTAGTACCTTTCCGCCTCAGCGTAGTCGGACGAGACCCAGTACATGTTGCCGAGGTTGTTGAGTGTCAGCGCCACTTCGGCGCGGTCGCCCATGCCTTCGTAGAGTTGACGCGCCCGCCGGAGCACACGGACGCCCTTTTCGAACTGTCGCATCTGGCGATACAAGTCGCCGAGGTCCTTCAGAGTTTCCGCCAGGAGACGACGGTCGTCACTCTGCCGTCCGAGGCGCAAGAGCAGGCGATACGTTCTCAGGGCTTCGTCAATCTGTCCACAGGCCTTCTGGTAATCACCCAGCGCCATCTGCGCGCGTCCGGACCAGTACAACTGTGTCCGTCCCGGCGGGATCTCGGCCGCGGCGGAGATCGCCAGGGCGATATAGGGTTGCGCCTGCTCCTGACGACCCGCTTTCAGGTGGGCGGTGACAGCCGAGACACCGAAGTGCACACACTTGTCCCAGCTGCGCGAATCGGCGAATAACTCAGCGAGCACTTCGAGGACACGGGTGTCCGAATCGACCGAGCAGCTCTCGATCGCGGTCGCCAGTTCCATGGCGATCTGCCGGCGGACGACCAGCGGCATCTGGGCCCGCCAGCAGTCGGCCAGGCCGCCAAACCGCAGGCGCCAGTCAAAGAAGCCCGTTGTGCGCGACGGCACTACCGGTGTGAGGATACCCCGCGCGCGAAGTCCGTCGAAGGCCGACTTGAACCGTTCGCGGCCATGGGGCCACAGTTCGCTTAGAATGTCAATCTGGAGAAACCCGCGGCCCACGGCGAAGTAATCGCAGACACGTCGCTCGTCCGGGCTTAACTCTGCAATGTATTCCTGATACAGGAAGAGCGACTCCGGCCGGTTCGTCCAGAGGGAAAGCGCGTCGGGCGCCAGTTCCCAGCCGCCATCCTCCCTGTCCAGGGCCCCTTCCGAGATCACAAAGGACATGAAGTCGCTGACGATCGTGGGCAAGCCGGATGTTACCCGCGTAACCGGCGTCGTCCATCGCCGGACAAAGTTCTTGTCTCCGGTCACCGCGAGCAGGTATTCCCCCACGGTTTCATGATCCCACGGGAGGGTGGCCGCCCCAGGAACACCCGTCCCGGAATCAAGCGAGGCGCTCGATGGAGGAAGGAGTCGGACGGAGGATTCCCCCGGGGCATCCCGTGTCGCGTCGATCCAGCGGTCGGGCGCATGAACAGCCTTTCGCGCCATTCGTTGCCGTGCGGCACGGAGGATTCTGTCGCCTGTCAGCGCGTCGGTCGCTATTCCCCAACCGCTCACGCTGTCCGCCAGAGTCCCCGCGGAGATTTGCGCTCCCAGTTCATCTTCCCCGGCGCCGGTTCGCAAGTCTTCACTCATTCGATGGAAGTCGACCTGCTCAAGCAGGATGGCTTCAGGATCAATCGCAGGATCATGCTGGCAGATCCAGGTGAGGATGTCGTATTCGCTCGCGCCGCGATCGTCCGGTTGCTTGCGCAGGAGCCGTTCAATGACCGCCCGCGCCCATTCGGGAGCGGCACGACGCGATGGCCGGTCGAATTCGGGTTCACGTTCGAGATGGGCCGCGACCTCGTCGGCGGGGTCGGCCGCGGCGAACGGACGCTCGCCATAGAGCCATTCGTACAGGATGACACCGAGCGAGTACCAATCGGCGCGCGCATCGGCGGGTTTCAACTGCAGGAATTCCGGGGCGAGGTATCCGACCGTTCCGGCGCCGCGCGGACGATCGAGGTCGCCCACGGGGCGGGCGAGGCCGAAATCGAGCAAATTGAGAACGGGCTCGCCGTTGTTCGTGTTTGCAACGTTCCAGAGGAAGTTGTCGGGCTTCAGGTCGCCATGGACCCATCCGCGCCCGTGAAGGAAAACCAGGGTTTGCGCGGCGTGCCTGAGAACGGTGGGAAATATCTCGGATTCCGGGATACCGTCCAGTTTCCAGAGCTGGGCGCCGCCGACCCAGTCGGTAACGAGATAGGGCCGGCCCATCTCCCAGCCGAGATCATGTGCGCGCGGAACAAATGGTGCGGCCAGCTCGCTTAAGACCGCGTATTCATGAACCAACGAGGCGGCGATGTCGGGACCGGCGCCCTCGTTCGCCCACTTGAGGGCCAGCGGGACAGCGTTCTCACCGGCGACAACCTGATAGACGGTGGCGAAGCCGCCCCGCGCCACAGGATGTCCCCGGTACCGTCCAATCGCAATCAGCGGGGAATTCATGTTCACCATCCGGCCACCCTCGTCCTCTGAGGGCGATGGGCCCCGTCCGCTCAGCTATCGAACGAGGAGTACAATGGGCGCGCCGGCAGGCGGACCGAAAATGCCGTCCACTCGCCCGCGCGGCTGTCGGCCGTAATCGTGCCCCCGTGATTCTGGATGATCGTCCGGCAATTGGACAACCCCAGGCCGTGGCCGTTCTTTTTGGTGGTGAAGTGGGGCTCGAAGAGCTTCGCCAGGACCTCCGGCGTCATCCCCTGCCCGTGATCGGTCACGCGCATCTCAACCACCTGGTCTTGCGGATGATGTCGCACCGAGATGTCGATGCGCACCTCCTCGCCCGGCTTGCCGGCATCGATGGCGTTGTAATAGAGGTTCAGGAGGACCGACTGGATCTGCCCCACGTCGAGTTTGACCGGCGGCGTGTCGGGATCAAACTCCGACTGGAAGCGGACAGCCGCAAAGCGCCGCAACGGACGGATGGTGAAAAGATGCTCCTCGATGAGGTCCTTCAGGTTGTATTCCACGAGGTCCGTATCCACCTGCGAGTAATCCATCAGCCCACGGGTGAAGCGGGTCATGCGATCGATGGAATCGAGGATCTTGGAGCAGCTGTCCGGTAGTTTCTCCAGCTTGTTATTCTTCAAGTGAAGCGGGAGCAGTTCGGCATGCGCCGTCAGGATCTCGAGGTGATTGTTGATCTCATGGGCGATGGCGGCGGCCATTTCGCCTTTGGCCACCATCTTCTCGGACAGGATGACATACTTTTCAAGAATCGTTTTCTCGGTGATGTCTTCGGCGACAACGATGATGCGCGGGGTGTCGTCGTCGAGGCCGTTGAGCGGGGAGATCTTAAGCGAGAGCACCATCTCCCGACCGCCGATCGTGACAAAGTATTTGTCCTTCGCCTGCGGCTTGCGGCGTTCGGCCACCTCGCGCAGGGCGCGTTCCCACCATACCCGGTCTTCTGCCGGGATGATCTCGAGAAGCGGCATGTGGCCGTCGACCAGCGACTTGCCGGTCCAGGAATCTTGCGGCGCACGGAAGATCCGCTCGGCCGCATCGTTGAAGGTGAGGATGCGGAAGCGATCATCGACAACGCAGATGCCGACCGGCGTCTTGTTGACCACGCTTTCGTTGTAGCGTGTCAGCGCCAGCAGGCGCTCGTAAAGCTTGGCGTTTTCGATGGCGATCGCGGCCTGTTCGGCGAACAGCTCAAACAGGCGCAGGTCGCTTTTGCCGAAGAGACCGGCCCGTGACTGGTTGTCGAGGTAGCAGACACCGATCAGGTTGTCTTTGACCTTGAGCGGGACGCAGATGATAAAGCGGAGATCGAGCGCAATAACCGACTGTTGATTGGCGTAGCGCGGGTCCTCCTGCGCGTTGGAGGTGTACTCCGATTCGCCCGTTTTGGCGACACGGTCCGCGATGGAACGGGAGATCCGGAAGTCCTCCTCGGTGTCGAGCGATTCCTTCTTGATATTGTGGGCGATGCGGAATTGAAGCTTGCCGGAATCATCGAGCAACATCAGGAAACCGCGCTCGGCGCTGAGGAGGTTGATCGCGTGGCGCATGACCCGCCGGAGGATCTCATCTAACACGAGTGTCGAATTGATCGCTTTGGAGATGTCGAGAAGCGCTTCGAGATTGCGCACGCGCAGCAGTTTGTCGCCGAGCGTCGGATCGGTCGCCCCACCGGGGGCCGTAATGGGGCCTGAGTCGGCAAGGCGATCGAAGATCGATTGACGCGGCTCCCCCGCCTCACCGGGTTTGCTCCCTTTTGCCTGCCGAGGCGTTGCGGGTGATATCCTTATCTTGCCGGTGGTTTCCTTCACATCCGCCATCGTCTGCTCCCATTGATGAAATCTGTTCGAAACGTGGCCTACCTATTCCATTATCGTCCGGCGTGAAGTGTCCCTTCACCGCGCAGGGCGACAACATTTTGCGCAGTTTGAACTTAGCGGGTGCCCACCGATCCCGGTATGCCGTCCAACAGTCGAGAGCAAGACCCCATGCCAAAACCGATAACTGCTTATTGTTCAATGAGATACGAACGGCGCGATGCGGTGCGCCGACTCGCCATCGAAGAACCGGCTCTCACCGGGGCGTGATGCGACTAGAAAGGCTTGGAGAGCCGGAGTGAGATTTTGATGTCGCCGTGGTCCCGGTCCAGTCTCTTGGCGATATCGAGACGGATCGACTCGCCGAAGTCCAGGCCGACACCGACATCCGATTTCAATTCGCGGACATCCCAGAGATCACCAGCGAAAGTGGCGCGGCCGAAATCAAACAGGAGGATAACCGCGGCGTCACCGAAGGGGTTCTCCCAGTAGGTGAACTCATACTCGATGTTTCCCAGCAGAAGTTCATCGCCGACCATTTCTTTGTGCGGGAATCCGCGCAGGGTGCCCAACCCCCCGGCGTAGAACAGTTTGTTGGGCGGCAGCGAGT
>JBFMFQ010000199.1:0-5862 GCA_040752075.1 Candidatus Zixiibacteriota bacterium
CCGGCGCGGGCCTTTTCGCGCCGGGCTCCTGACATGTCACTCCCAAGGACCTGTGACACCCAAGGCCGAATAGAGACGAGAGAGCATTGCCGAGACTGAAAATCGTGATGCCGCTGCTTCCCGTGCCCTCTCCCCCATCGCCGTGCGGTCTGTGGAGTCGAGCAAGCGTCGTATGGCGCTGGATAGTGAGTCCGAGTGATTCGGCCCGGTTGAATCAGCAAGCACCCCGGTCTGGCCGTCCTCGACGATCTCGGCGGTGCCGCCGGCATTGAAGCCGACCACGGGGCAGCCGCAGGCCATCGCTTCCACGGTGGTCAATCCGAAGGCCTCGGTTCGTGACGGCACCACAAAGATGTCGAACGCCGGGTACAGTGTCTCGACCTCTTCGCGGCGTCCCCAGAAGCGCACGGCATCGTCGCCGCCCTGCGCCGCGAGTGTGCGCAGGGACTGCTCGTAGGGGAGTTCGTTTTCAGACGATGAACCGACCAGCCAGAGAGTGACTTGGCGGCCTTCCTGCCGCAGATGAAGCGTGGCATTGATCAGGTCTTCCAGGCCCTTGTTGGGCGTAATTCGTGCGACATAGCCTAGGACGGTGGTTGAGTCGGCAACGCCCCCCTCCGTTCGCCAATGGGCGCGGGATTCCGGGTCGGGCCGGAACCGTTCGGTGTCGACCCCGGGATGCCAGACTCCGGTCCGGGAAGGGGCAATCGGATAGGTGCGCTCGCATTTGGCCCGGACATACTCGGAGACGGCCAGAAGACGGTCGACACGGCGGTAGAGGAATCGATGCGCGATGTCATGCTTTGGCGGGCCGGGGCTGACATGCTTGATGACGGTCAGCCGCACACGGGAATGTCCGAGGCTGGCCAGCCGTATCGATCCGAGGTCGCGTGTGAAGTGTGAGATCAGATCGACCCTCTCCCCCTTCTCGGCTGCGGACAGAACACGGCGCAGGGCACGTGCCGCACCCAGCCGTCCGCGCGGGACCGACAGCGCGCCGGGCTCGCCTTGAAGGCGGCGGGAAAGCTCGGTTCCCTCGCCGGCGAGCAACTCGGCATTGACACCGTTTGCGCGCCATGCCCGATGCAAGGTCAGCGGGAGGGACTCGCGTCCGCCCCAGCCGGCGGAGGTGGTGATCTGGAGGATGCGGGGCATTGGCGAAAGGCTCCTCACCCCAACCCTCTCCTGAAGTCCGCAAAGGACGCGGATTTCAGGAGAGGGAGAAAGGCGGACAGCCGGTCAGGGCGTGCGGGTGTGGGGGTCATGGGGCCAGGCGCCGCAGCAGGCGCGCTTTCCGGTGCATCAGTCTTTGGATCTCATCGCGGGAATCGGCGCCGCTGTTCAACGCGGCGGCAATCTGCAGACGCTCGAGGGCGGAGTCGACCACCTTGAGCGCCGCGGTGTAGTCGCGGCGGCGGTGCTCGAGATGCTTGGCGAGCTCCTCGGCGGCATCGATGCGACGCGGGTCGATGCGTCGCACCATTTCCCAGTCGGCGTGCGCGTCTTCGAAACGCCGCTCGCGTTTGAGGATGCGGCCGCGCAGTTCGCAGAGCCGTGCGCGTTGAGATTTGCCCAACACACGAGTCTCCGCCAAGGACAGGGCATTCAGTCCCGCCTGGGGTTGCCGTTTCCTGAACCAGTGCGCCGCCAACGACAGGAGGTCATCCGGGTCGGCGAGATCGGGCGCATTGGGATCGGTCCGGTGATTGAGCCAGAGCGCGTAGACGAACAGAGAGACGACATCGAGCCGGTTGTGCTCAAAGACCGAGTAGAGCCTTGGGCTGGTGCCCTCGCGCAGGTACTCGAAGTAGACCGCCGGGACCTCGGAGCCGGGCAGGTCTTCGACACGGGCGAATTTCAGAATGCGCTCCTCGACATTTCCGAGCGAACACTCGCCGATGCGTTCACGGAAGATGGCGCGTGTCGGCCAAAGCAGATCGAGATGCGGCATGTCGCGAAAGCCGGGCTCGAGCCGCCAGAAGCGGAAACGGCTTTCGAGCAGCGGCAGATCAAACGCGGCGCCGTTATAGGTGACCAGCGCCCCGGCATCGGCGAAACGCGACTGCAAGGCATCGAGCTTTCCGCCCTCCTCGGCGATATCGGAGAGGAAGTACTGGTCGACCCTAAACCCGGCCGGAGTCAGTTGACCCACCGCGGTCAGGAAGGGCACGGTTCCGACGCCGCCGGAAAGACCGGTGGTCTCGCAGTCGACAAAGAGGCAATCGCCGATCGGGATTCTCTCCCCAGTGCCATCGAACGGGATTCGTAAAGAATGACCCGAGACCCCCGTGCCGATTTCGGGGAGAATCGTTTCCCCCCAGGGGTCGAGCGGATTATGTTGTGTCCCGCGCAACCAATACCGTCCGGCGCCGCCATTGATCTCGACCGCCCCGACACCCTCCGGCCCGACGGGGCGTTCCACTCCGGAGACCGAATCATCGCCGGTCCGGCCAAGAGCAACCGGGTCCAGATGACGGGTCAGGCGCGCGAGGCGATCTTCGAGTGATGAGGAGTCGGGCGACATGGCGCTATTGTCCGTGTGAAGTACGAATGACGCGTTCGATCTGCGCGCGGACAAACGGGTCCTGTTCGGACTCAAGCAGCTTCGCCATTGTCTCCCGCACCGCCGCGGTGGTGTCGCGGCTCATCGCCTCGATGGCGAATCCCCGCAGCATGGGATCCGAATCTTTGACGAGATTGACCAGCAATTGGCGCGAGAGGATGTCGGGACAGTATCCCAGAGCAACGATCGCCCCGTAGCGCGAGAGGGAATCGGCGGACTCCGCTGCAGCAACGAGTCCGGCGCAGGGCGGCGGGTTCAGTTTACCGATCGCTTCGATGGCGGATTGGCGCACTCCGAAGAATGGATCGCCGAGCGATTCGATGAGAATAACCGAGGCGCCGGAATCACCGATGGTTCCGAGCGCCACCACACAGCTCTTTCGGACATCGCTGTCGGTGTCGCCCGCCAGACGGTCGATGAGCGGACGGGCGGCGCGACGGTCGGCAATCTTCCCCAATGCGGTTGCGACCTCCGAGCGAACCGAGTAATTCTCGTGGGCGAGATGCGGGAGAAGCGGCCATGTGGCGCTTGAGTCCTTGATCCCGCCAAGACAGCGTGCGGCGTTCTTCGGCATGTACTCGCCGGCGGAATCGAGGTACGGAGTCAGGTATGGCACCGCGACCGGGCCGATCTTTTCAAAGATTTCGGCGAGCGTGAGCCGCTCACGAGCATCGGTGGCGTTGAGTTTGCATGCCAGCCAGCGCGCGCCGGTCTCCCCCATTGCGATTAGCGAGTCCTTGCCGGGTTGGACCAGGTCACGGTGGCGCACCTCGCCGGAGGAGGCGTAAACAAACAGGCGAGCGACACGGGCGGAGTCGGTCTCGGCACGGCAGAGCGCCGGGGATAGGACGAATAGGAAGAATGGGAGGAATGCGACGGCGACTCGGCGGTTCATCGGGCGGCCTCCTTTTCAGGGCTTAGCCATGCGGAGTCTGCATCGACTCCCACGCCCCATTTCGAAGAGGAAAGCCAGACTGTGCCGTCTTTGCCGGGACCGTCATAGCGGTCCTTGCCGCCGAGATCGAGAAAGAGGCCAACGGAACCGTATTCGCGGCGCGGGTTTCCATAACCCTGTGTGTTGGCGGGTAATGTCACGTAATAGCCATCATCGCCATTGCCATCGATCAGGACACCGACCCCATTCGCCGAACCGGCGGCCTGCGAGAGATCGGTGGCGATGTAACGGTCGTTGCCGTCGCGGTCAATGAGCAGCGCCGCCGACCAGTCATGGCCGCAACCCTGCGAAACCCCCTTGGATTCATAGCGGTCATCACCGGCGACATCGTACAGACAACCGGCGGTCATGTGCGTCGCCGAGCCCTGCGCGTATTGGAAGGCGATGTACTGATCGTTGCCGCCGCCATCGAAGAGCCCGCCGAATGACCACCAGTAGGAACATCCCTGCCCGAAGATGTCGGCGATATAGATGTCGTTGCCGTCGCGGTCCAAGAGAAGCCCCACCCCGCCGGAGAAGTGCGGGCGGATGCCATAGCCGAATCCCTGCGAAAGCGAGAGGTAGTGATCGCGGTAGCGGAGCACGTCTTCGTACTTGCCGCCCGCGAAATAGGTGTCATTGCCGCCCGCATCAGCGAGCATCCCGACACCGGCCGAGAAGCCCATGCCTTGTGCGAAGAGTCGGCCGGTGTACTGGTCCGAACCGTCGGCATCGTAGAGCAGACCGACTCCGAATCCACCCGCGCCCTGCGTGAAGGTGTCGCCGTTGTAGACATCATTTCCTTCACCATCGATCAGCACGCCAACACCAAACCAACCCGACCCCATAGTAAAGTTGCCGCCCTGGTAGAGATCATCGCCTTCGGCATCGATCAACAAACTCCACCCGAAGCGCGCCGCGCCGAGATCATGGCCATCCGGGGCGAAGTATCGGTCGTGGCCCGAGAGGTCATAGATCAGCCGATTCTTCCCATTGGCGATCGGGTCCAGTTCATACGTGTCATTGCCGCCAGGATCAATGATGACCGAGGGGTTTCCGGTGTAGTGATCGTTTTCCATCGTGCCGAGAATCGCGATGCCGTACTCCGCCTTCAGCGCCTTTGGCTTCTTTCGCGGCCAACCCTCAGGGGTTGGATCAGGCGCTATTCGGATCAGCGTGCTCACGTGAGTCTGGTACACCGAATCGACACGATGCCAGCGGAGTTTCGAGACCAACCCGGCGAATCTCACCGCCCAACTGTCTTCGAGATTCTGCAGGCTGTCCAGTACCTCCGGGGACTTGTTCTTGTCCTCGACATCTTCCAAGACGAATTGGGGTGTGATGTCCAAGACGAATGCCTGCTCAGTCGGGTCGAGGTCGGCAAATACCTCAATCAGCGAAAGGTTTTCGACCAGCGCGATTTCCGCCGCGCGCGCGAATTCGCTCCACCCCCCGGGCACGCCCGCAAGGGCCGCTTCGAGTGGACGGATTGGAGCTTCCGGCCTTGAATGCGTCACGTCCCATTGGACCACTGGAGTCCCTATGCGCCACGCTTCCGCCAGGGCATCGGCTGCTCCCTCCCGCCACCGGCCGGTGGGCGCATGGAGCGTGTCATCCCATTTCATCCGCGATGCAAGCAACTGCATTTCCCCCGGCATGCGCCATGGCGTCAACATGGCTTGATCGACCGAGGGCAGCCGGCAGGCATCGCGCGGGACATAGTCAGCGCGCAGACCGAGGTCCTGAACGGTCAGGCGAAGGTAGGACAGCGCCTTCTGAATCTCGGCACCGGGCCACCATCCGGTGGATCCCGCGGGCGTCGTGTCCGTGGCGGATGCCGTTAGGATGAGGGTGAAGACCGCAAGGCCCCCGGCGAGGGCAACGGAGCGTCGCATGGAGACACAAAACAGCGACGCCGGGGCGGCGTCAATCGCTTTCACGCAGAGGCCGGGGGGCAGACCTGCGTTGTAGCAGCGGCTTCAGCCGTTACCAGCACGCATTTCCACGACCATCTCTACCGAAGCCGATGAGAATCTCGAATCCAGGACGCCCCCCTCTCCCCCAAGCGACGGCTCTATGTCGCTTGGGGGAGAGGGTCGGGATGAGGGGGCGATGGTGACGCGACACCGCAAGAGATTGATGGCGTTGGCGCGTGGGGGGCGCGTCGTCATGCCCGCTTCGTTTGCCGGGATCGAGGGGCGTGTTGAAAAACCTGCGTCGTTTGGGCGACCGAAACGGCTCGGCACGGGATTGCTTCGTCTCCCGCTGCGGCTCCGCCGCGCGGGATCCTCGCAATGACTTGGAGTTGGTAGTCATTGCGAGCGAAGCGAAGCAATCCCGACCCAAGCCGGTGAACTACCGGTCA